>JBEKSF010000031.1:0-65789 GCA_049517295.1 Verrucomicrobiota bacterium | reverse complement strand
ATGACCAGTTTTCGATTCCCACTTTCCAATCCCCCCGCCGATCCCTCTTACTCCCCCCCTCCTCGCCTTCCCCTTTCCCTAAACTTCCGTATCGGCTCAATCGTCCTCGTCCGGCTCTTCCCCGCCAGCACGATCGGGCATCCCTCGTACCCAAACGCCCGCCTCATCTCCTGCCCCAGATACTTCTTGTACTGGTCTGTCAACAAATCCCCCCGGTTCACAAACAGCAAAAACGTCGGCGGCGCCTGCCTCACTTGCGTCGCGTAATAAAACTTCAACTGGTGCCCCCCCCGGCTCACGGGCTGCCGCCGCTCCACCGCCTCGTGCAGCGTCCGGTTCAATATCGCCGTCGGCACCTGCTTGCGCAGTTGCGACGCCACGTAACGAATCGATTCCGTCAGCCGCTCCAACTGAAACCCCGATTTCGCCGACGCAAAAATCACCGGCGCGTACTCCAGGAAAAAAAGTTGCCCCCGCACCCAATCCCCAAAATCCGCCAGCGTCCTCAGCGGTTTGGCCTGCCCTTCCCGCCTCTTGTTCTCCGCCGCCGCAGGCCCCCGCCGCGCCGCCGCCTCCTTCAGCCCCGGCGCCACAAGGTCCCACTTGTTGACCACCAGCACGCACGCCTTCCGCTCCTCGATGATCTTGTCCGCCACCTTCTTGTCCTGGCTCAGTATCCCCGCCTCCGCGTCCAGCACGAAAATCACGATGTCGCTCCGCGCGATCGATTCCTCCGCCCGTTTCACGCTGAAGAATTCCACCGAATCCCCCACCCGCCGCCGCGCCCGCATCCCCGCCGTGTCAATCAAAATGTATTTGTCCCGGCCCCCCTCCCTTTCGATCTCCAGCGGCACATCCACCGCGTCCCGCGTCGTGCCGGGTATCGGCGTCACGATCACCCGCGCCGAGCGCGTCAGCGCGTTGATCAGCGAGGATTTCCCCACGTTCGGACGCCCCACCACAGCCAGCTTCAGTGGCCGTTCCGCCCCGCCCTCCGCCGCCGGGCCGCCCTCCGTCTCCGCCGGCAGCGCCGCCACCGCCGCATCCATCAGCGCGTCGATCCCGCGATGATGTATCGCGCTCACGGGAAATATCTTCTGGAACCCCAGCTCCGTAAACTCCGCCGCCCCGTCGTCGTCCCGCCCGTTGTCTGCCTTGTTGACAGCCACCAGCACTTCCTTGCCCGACTGCCGCAGCCGCACCGCCACCTCCTGGTCCAACGGCACCACCCCCTCCTTCACGTTGACCACCAGCACAATGACGTTGGCCGCCGCGATCGCCAGTTCCACCTGCTCCATCGCCGCCCGCCCGATCTCGTCCCGCCCCTTCTCCCCCTGCGCCAGCCCGATGCCCCCCGTATCCACCAGCGTGAACTCCCGCCCCTTCCACTCCGCTTCCGCCGTCACCCGGTCCCGCGTCACCCCCGGCTCGTCATGCACGATGGCGATGCGTTTGCCCGCGATCCGGTTAAACAGCGCCGACTTCCCCACATTGGGCCGTCCGACTATGGCAATGAGTCCTGGCATTTCTCCCCGCATGGTCTGGCCCCCTCCTCCAAAAATCCAGCCCGCAATGAAAATATCGCCGCCGCCATTTTAGCTTTTTGGCCCATCTTTGCCTTAATTACAATTGACAAATTCTCAATGACAAATTCTCAATCCAGAAGTCCGAATTCTAAAAATGTGACTTCCCCGACAGGACTTGCCCAAATGGCGATACGCACCGACATTGGCGATTCCGCCCACCCGCCCGTGCCGCCCATCTGCTCCGCCCCAAAATCCTCACTTCAAATAAAATTCTTTTCGACCTTCCGCCCTCAACCCGTTACCCTCCGCCCCAATCAAAATGCGTTGGAATTGCGTCAGTGTTATTGGAGCCGGTCTGCTGGGCGGGTCGATCGCCCTCGCTGTCAAGCAGCGACAGTTGGCCCTCGCCGTCCGCGCCTTCGTCCGCCGCGACTCCAGCGCACTCCTCTGCCGCAAACTCAATATCGCCTCCCTCGTCACCACCGACCTCAAGCAAGCCGTCCAAGACGCCGACCTGGTCTTCCTTTGCACACCGTTGGCTCAGATGTCCGCCCTCGCCGCGCAGTTGCAGCCCCTCCTCAAGCCCGGCGCCATTGTCACCGACGTCGGCAGCGTCAAAGGCCCGGTCGTCGCCGCGTTGACGCCCCTCCTCCGCCAGGCCAGGGCCGAATTTGTCGGCAGCCACCCCATGGCCGGCTCGGAAAAAAATGGCGTCTCCGCCGCCCGCGCCGACTTGTTTGAAAACGCCGTTTGCCTCCTCACTCCAACCCCGCTCTCCTCGCCGGAGGCCGTGGCCACAGTGGAAAGTTTCTGGATGGCCGTCGGCGGATGTCCCCTTTGCCTAAGCCCCGAAACCCACGATGACCTCGTCAGCCGTTCCAGCCATTTGCCCCACGTCGTCGCCGCCGAATTGGCCAATTACGTCCTCAGCCCGGCCCACCCCAAAGAGCAGGCCCTCGTCTGCGCCAGCGGCTTCCGCGACGCCACCCGCATCGCCTCCGGCTCCCCGGAGATGTGGCGCGACATCGCCCTGGCCAATCGCCACAACCTGGGCCGCGTCCTCGGCGTTTTTATCGAGGACTTGCGGGAGTTCCAACTCGCCTTGGAGCGCCAGGATCTCCAGGCCATCGAGGAGTTCTTCACCAAAGCCAAACAGCGCCGCGATAACTGGCACGGCCGCCCCGCCGACGCCTCCTCCGAATGACCTTCATGCCGTTGCCCGACCTCATTGAAATTGTGCCTCTCAACTCGGTCGTCTCGGCGCATATTTCCATCCCCGGCTCAAAGAGCCTCACCAACCGCGCCCTCATCCTGGCCGCCCTATCCGAGGGCGAAATCACCCTTACCGGCGCTCTTTGGAGCGACGATACCCAAGTCATGGTCACCGCGCTGACCCAACTCGGTTTCGACGTCCGCATCGCGCCAGACGATTTGGAACCCTGCAACCGCACCCTGCGCGTGCGTGGCTTGGGGGGTAAAATCCCCAATGGCGGCACCCCCGAAAACCCGCTCGATTTGTTCGTCGGCAACGCCGGAACCGCCGCGCGCTTTTTGGCCCCCCTGGTTTGCCTGGGCCGCGGCGTCTATCGCCTTCACGGCGACGACCGCATGCACCAACGCCCCCAAGCCGCCCTCTTCGCCGCCTTGCGCCAACTCGGCTGCCGCATCGACTCCCCCAACGACCGTTTGCCCGCCCTGTTTTTCGGCGCCGGCCCGCGCCAGGCCGCCTGTCAAGTCAACGTCGGCGAAAGCTCCCAATTTGCCTCCGCCCTTTTGCTTTGCGCCACCGTCGCCCCTTGGCGCGTCGATCTTGCCCCGACCCAGCCCGAACCCCCTTACGTTGCCATGACTCGCCAGCTTATCGCCGCCTTCCCCCGCCGAGGCGGCGCCTTCCAAATCGAGCCTGACGCCTCCAGCGCCAGCTACTTTGTGGCCGCCCAGTGGCTTCTCAATCAGCCCTCCCGCCCTGACGCCGCTCGCATTGCCATCGCCGCCTATCCCGCCTCCGGTTGGCAGATCGATTCTGCTTTCCCCAAGTTCCTGCCCCTGCCGGCCCGGATTTCCCGCCGCACCCAGCTTGGCGACAGCATCATGACCGCGATCATTGTCGCGCCCTTCGCCAGCCGTCCCACCGAGTTCACCGATTTGCTCCCCCTCCGCCTCCAGGAATGCGAGCGCGTCGCCGCCCTCCGTTCCGAACTGGCCAAATGCGGCGCCACGGTCATTGAAAGCGGCGATACCCTGACCGTCCATCCGTCGGCCGCCGCCCTGCATGGCGCGGAGATCGAAACCTACAACGACCATCGCATGGCCTTATGCTTCGCCATCCTGGGATTGAAAATTCCAGGCATTCGGATCAAGAATCCCTCCTGCGTGAAAAAGACATTTCCGAACTTTTTCCAAAAACTGGCGCGCCGCCCGCCAGCCGGCCTCGGCGCGGCCATTCTCGACGCCCCCTCCCGCCTGCCACTGCGCGAGGATCAACTCTTGCCACCCTCGGACTTTTGAACTCCAACAACATCGTCATCGCCATCGACGGCACCAGCGCCAGCGGTAAAAGCACCAATGCCAAATTGGTCGCCGCCGCCCTGGGCTTCATCTACGTCGATACCGGCGCCATGTACCGCACCCTGGCCTGGTATTGCCTCCAAAAACACGTGGACCCCAACGACGCCAAATCCGTCGCCGCTCTCTGCCGTAAATGGAAAACCACCCTCGATTGCGTCGGCCAAAAAGTCCGCCTCCTGGTCGATGGCTACTACCCGGAAAAGGAAATCCGCACCGCCCCCGTCAGCAATGCCGTCTCCCACGTCGCCGCCGTACCGCGCGTGCGCCAATGGATGAAGGACAAACAGCGCGAATGCCTCAAGTTCGGCAACCTCGTCATGGAAGGCCGCGACATTGGCACCAACGTCTTCCCCGAAACCGACTTCAAATTCTACCTCGATGCCTCACTGGACGAACGCGCCAAACGCCGTGCCGCCCAAGGCGTCCAGGACAACCTGGCCGACCGCGACCAGCGCGACAGCCAGCGCGCCGCCGCCCCCCTCATGATCCCCCTCGGCGCCACCGTCATCAACAATTCCAAACTCACCTCCGATCAGACCAGTGGCCGCATCCTCGAACAAATCCGCCGCAAGCTCCACCTTCCTACTCCGCAATCTCCTCCACCTTCACAATCTTAATCCTAATCCTAATCCTAATCTTAATCTTAATCTTAACATCAATCCCGCCTACTCCGTAACCTCCTGCAGCGTCGCAATCCGTTCTTCGATCTCCTTCTTGACAACCGTCGCCCGGTTCACTGCCGTCGCCTGCGTCTCGCCGGGGAATGACCTCATCCGTACCCACAGCGCCGCCGCTATGTCCCCGTTGCGGTCCCGCAGCGGCAGCGTCACTTCCACCGCCTTCCTCGTCTTCAGGTAATAAATCGACCCCCGCGCTATGGTGTCCGCCTCCACCTTCCCGCCCGCCGTGCCCAGGTCATGCTCGTCGGGCGCACCGATGATCACCGGCGACCCCGCGCTCCGGTTGGCGTATATCTTCAATCCTTGGATCGCCGGGTATTTCCTCGCAACCTCCGTCACCACCTCCTGCACAAACGGCACCTTCGGCGTGTACTGCGCTTGCGCATCCACAAAATAACACCTCGTGTCCGCCTTGGTCCAAAAACCGATCTTCCCGCTTGAAAACGTCGTGTCATTGATCGCCAGGTTCTCCGTCGGTGCTCCCGCTTGCGCCGGCGGGATCATCAGCTTCCCGTCCAAATAACACCGGATGCGGCTGCCCGCGCACTCCACCCGCAACTCCATCCACTCATCCTTCGGTATCGCCACCTTCACCCCCACTCCAAGCATGTCGTACGCCTTCCCTCCGACTACCCGGTACCATAGCAAATTGCCCGCCGTGCTCGCCCGCGCCACGTAGTAATTGCTCTCGTCCTGCGCCCGGAACACCACCCCTGCCATCGGCTCGACGATCCCGCCCGCTATCTTCAACCGCGTAGTCAAGGTGAAATCCGTGAATATCTCGTTCTTGAACAATAGCACCGGACAATGCTCCGCGGCCACGTTCAGCGATTGCACCGCCAGCACCGCTCTTTTGGTCACGCTCGCCCGGGCGTTCGGTGACAGCGGCGCCAGCAGCGGCGGCACCTCCAGTTCGATCACTGTCCATTCCGCCGGTTTCCCCGGTCCCGTCACCAGGCTCGCAAAGCCCGGCGGGCATTTCCCGGTCGCGTCCTTGCTCCAATCAAAATCAATCCGCTCCCCTCGCGCCCCGGCCGCCCAGCCCGCCAAGATGATCCACGCACATACCTTCAACATGATCCCTGACCCTAACAAAAACCCCGCCCTTGAAAAGCGCGATCTCCTGCCGCCCCCATTCCTCGGTTCGGGGACCGCGACCGTCCCGGTCGCGGTGGCTGGCGTCCCGCCAGCCACACGGTGTGAGACAGATTTCTTCGCCGGCCGGTTTTTGCGAGTCAAGTATATGCGACCCAATTTACTCCTTTGGGGCCACGTTTGCCCTCTCTCCCCGCGTGCGGGGAGAGAGCCGGAGAGAGGGGACCCTTTTTCGTCACCTGAAGAATTTTGTCTCACACCCCCAGCCACATCCTCCCATTTATTTGCCTTCCCCCCAATTCCCCCTTATGCTCCCCTCGCCCGTTGCACTATTCCTTATGCGCGTTCTCATCGTCCCGGACAAATTCAAAGGCAGCCTGACCGCGCCGCGGGCCGCCCGCGCCATTGCTCGCGGCTGGCTCTCCGCCCGCCCCGGCGACCGCCTGGACTTGCTCCCCATGAGCGATGGCGGCGACGGCTTTGGCGAAATCCTCGGCCGCCTTCTGGGCGCGCGAAGGCGCGTCGTCGCCACCCTCGATGCCGCCCATCGCCCCGTGCGCGCCCCCTGGTGGTGGTGCGCCGGATCGAAAACCGCCATCGTCGATTCGGCGAACATCATCGGTCTGGCAACGCTCCCGCCGGGCATGTTCCATCCTTTTCAACTTGACACCTTTGGCCTCGGTAAAGTCCTCTTGGCCGCGGCCAGCGCCGGCGCCGTTAGGTGCGTCGTCGGCATCGGCGGCAGTTCCACCAACGACGGCGGCTTCGGTCTCGCCCGCGCTTTGGGCTGGCGCTTTCTTGACACCCACGGATGCGAATTGGACGAATGGTGGAAACTGCCCCAGGTGGCTGCCATCCGCCAGCCGCCCCTTCCGTTCCACTGCCCCCTCGTCGTCGCTGTGGACGCCCTCAATCCGTTGCTCGGTCGCGCCGGTTGCACCCGCGTTTACGGTCCTCAAAAGGGGTTGCGCTCGCAGGACTTTCTTTGGGCCGAGCATTGCCTTCGCCGTTTGGCCTCGTTGGCGCCCAAGCCGCCCAACCTCGATTTGGCGGGCGTGCCCGGCGCGGGCGCGGCCGGCGGCCTGGGCTTTGGCTTGATGGCCTTCGCGGGCGGCAAGGTCAAGCCGGGTTTCGACTTGTTTGCCCGTCACGCGCAGTTGGATAAGCGCATTCGCTCCGCCCGCCTCGTCATCACCGGCGAAGGCGCGATCGATGCCCAGACCCGCATGGGCAAGGGCGTCGGACAAATCGCCCGTTGCTGCGCCCGCTTGGGTGTTCCCTGCGTTGGTCTCGCGGGAACCGTCGATCCCTCGATCAAAGTCAGCAACCTCTTTGTGCGCGCTTGCGCCTTGACCGAAATCACCACCCCGCTACGCGCCCAATCCCAGGCCGCGCGCTTCCTGGCCCTCCTGGCCGCGGAAACCGCAAGGAGTGTTTGCTAATCCCGCCTCTTCCGTGTTCAGTTCCACCATGACTTTGGAAGATCATTTGGGTGACATCATTCGTAAAGGACGCCAGGCGGCCGGCGTTGAGCCGCAGGTCGCCGCGCGGGCCGCCGGCCTGGCCGAGTCGGAGTTCGCCGCTTTGGAGCAAACCGGGCGGGCCTCGCTCCCTCCCAATTTTCAGGCCCTCGCCGTCGCCATCGGCCTCAACGCCGCCAAGCTCCAACGCATCGCCAACGGCTGGCTCCCCGCTCTGCCCGACCTCTCCCAGTGGCGCGAACTGCGCCGCATCACCACCACCGCAAACGGCCTCTCCGTTCACTGCTACCTCGTCTGGGACGAGGGCTCGCGCGAAGCCGCCTTGTTCGACACCGGCTGGGACGCCGGCCCTGTTTTCAGGTTGGTGGACGACAATGGCCTGGAGTTGCGCCACCTTTTCCTCACTCACATGCATGACGATCACGTCGCCGCGATGGCCCCCATCCGCGCCCGCTTCCCCAAAATCCATCTCCACTCCAATTCCAAATCCGCTCCCCCTCAGCATCGCAACCGCCCCAACGATTTCATCCATCTGGGCAGCCTCCGCGTGACCAACCGCGACACCCCGGGCCATGCCGAGGAAGGTGTCACTTATATTATTGGCACCTGGCCCGAGGACGCTCCGCACGCCGCCATCGTGGGCGACGCCATTTTTGCCGGCTCTATGGGCTGCGGAAACCAGTCCTGGCACCTCGCCCGGCAAAAAGTCCGCCAGCAAATCCTCTCCCTCCCTCCCGCCACCTTGTTGTGCCCCGGCCACGGCCCGCTGACAACCGTCGCCGAAGAAAGCGCCAACAACCCCTTTTTTTAAGTCCCTCTCTCCCGCCGCCACATTTCTTTTTTTGGGGCGCCTCTTCTATGGACTGCGGTGGCAGAGCGCAGCGGCGACACCGCTTTCATTGGTTATTGGAATCACTGACTTCCTGGGGCGTCACGACGACACGGCTTAAATGACAGATGACAAATTCTCAATGACCAATTTTCAATCGTTTCAATCGCTAATTGCGCCCAATCCTTTTATGGAGATTTTACACCGCCGCGCCCTCTTTTTATTAACGCTCCCTCAAAACCTCATCTACCTTCGCCGGAAGTTTGAATTAAACTATGAAATGGAACGAAATCATTCAGATACTGTTGTTCTTCGGTCTCGGCATCGCGCTGACCCCGCCGGTGGGCCGCTTTATGGCCAAGGTTTTCAAAGGCGAGAAAACTTTCCTCCACCCCGTCCTCTCCCCGGTCGAACGCGCCGTTTACCGCCTCTCAGGCGTGGACCCCAACGAGGAAATGTCCTGGTACCACTACTTCCTGGCCGTGCTCGCTTTTGCCTTCGTCGGCTTCGTGGCGGACATGGCGATATTCATGACCCAGCAGTGGCTGCCGCTCAATCCCCAACACCTGCCCAACTGCGCCTGGCATCTGGCCTTCATGCAAGCCTGGAGTTTCACTTGCAACGCCGATTGGCAGTCCTACTCCGGCGAGACCACCATGAGTTACTTCTCCCAAATCTTCGCCATCATGGTCCATCAGTTCCTCAGCGGCGCCGCCGGCCTCGCCGTCTTGGTGGCCGTCGGCCGCGCCTTGCGCCGCGCCTCTATCAAGACCGTCGGCAACTTCTGGACAGACCTTACCCGCGGCATGCTCTACTTCGTCATCCCTCTTTCGGCCCTTTGGACCATCCCTCTGGCCTGGCAGGGCGTTCCGCAAACCTGGAAACCTTACCAGACCGCCCAGTTGCTTGAGCCTTACACCACACAGGTCCAAAAGACCGATGACAAAGGCAACAACGTCACCACCAACATTCAATTGGTCCTCCAATCCCCCAAGCTCGATGCAAAAGGCCAGCCCGTCCTCGCCAACGGCGCTCCGGTCATGGTCGATGTCCCGCAGGTCGATGCCAAAGGCCAGCCCATCATGACCAACGTCCCCGTCATGGTCGATGCCAAGGTCGATGCTCAGTCCATCCCTCTCGGCCCGGTCGCCTCCTTTGAGGCCATCAAGCAACTCTTCACCAACGGCGGCGGCTGGTTCAACGTCAACAGCGCCCACCCCTTTGAAAACCCCACTCCCTTCACCAACTTCTGGGAACTGCTCGCCATCATCGTCGTCCCCATGGCCCAGGTCTATATGTTCGGCCTGCTCATCGGCAACAAAAAGCACGCCTGGTGCCTCTTCAACGTCATGCTCGCTATGTACCTCCTCTCCTTTGCCATCGCCTGGTACTGTGAGTCCCGCCCCAACCCCGTCATGGCCGGCTCCCTGCCCAACATGGAAGGCAAGGAGCAGCGCATCGGCGTCATGAACAGTGTTCTTTGGGCCACCTCCTGCACGGCTATTGACAACGGCTCCGTCAATTCCATGCATGACAGCTACATGCCCCTCGCAGGCATGATGCCCCTCTGGAACATCTTGATCGGCGAAATGCTCTTCGGCGGCATCGGCTGCGGCATGTACTGCATGCTCTTCCACGTCCTGATCACC
The DNA here is from genome assembly GCA_049517295.1 of Verrucomicrobiota bacterium. GTDB lineage: Bacteria > Verrucomicrobiota > Verrucomicrobiia > Limisphaerales > Palsa-1400 > JBEKSF01. The sequence goes on along the minus strand of JBEKSF010000031.1, from coordinate 55,961 downwards.
GTCTTCATCGCCGGCCTCATGATCGGTCGCACACCCGAATACCTCGGCAAAAAACTCGACGCCTGGTGCGCCACATGGGCCGTCATCGGCGTCCTCATCCCCAACGCCGCCTGCCTCCTGCCCACCGCTCTGGCCGTAATGGTCCCTCAGGGCTTGTCCAGCATGGCCAACAACGGCCCCCACGGCCTTACCGAAGTTCTCTACTGCTTCGGCGAAGCCGCCAACAACAACGGCAGCGCCTTCGCCGGCCTCAACGCCAACACTCCCTTCTACAATGTCGGCGCCGGCATTGTTATATGGATCGGCCGCTTCATCCCCATTATTGCCGCACTGGCCATTGTCGGCCGCCTCGCCTCCAAAAAAACCGTCGAGGCCTCCTCCGGCACCCTCCCCACTCACGGCTGGACCTTCGGCCTCACCTTGACCGGCGTCATCGTCATCGTTGCCGCCTTGACCTTCTTTCCCGCTCTGTGTCTGGGGCCGATTGTCGAACACGGCCTCATGCTGGCGGGACGCGTATTCTAAAAACCCAACTCATGTCTGCTGAATTATTATGAGCGCAAAAATCGAGTTCAAGTATTCACAACTCTTTCGCCAGGCGGTCATTGATTCCTTCAAGAAGCTCAATCCCCGCGACGAATTCAAAAACCTCGTCATGTTCGTCGTCTGGGTCGGCTCCATCATGACCACCCTCTTCCTGTTCCTTCCGGGCCAGTTCAATCTCTTCAATGTCCAGATTTGCTTCTGGCTCTGGTTCACCTGCCTCTTCGCCAATTTCGCCGAAGCCATGGCCGAGGGCCGCGGCAAAGCCCACGCCGATGCCTTGCGCGCCCTGCGAACCAAAACCACCGCCCGCAAACTCGTCAATGGCAACATCCTTTCCGTCAACGCCAACGAGCTGAAGGTCGGCGACCGCTTCGTTTGCGAAGCGGGCGAATTTGTTCCCGCCGACGGCGAAATTGTCGAGGGCATCGCCACCGTCGATGAATCCGCCATCACCGGCGAGTCCGCCCCCGTCATCCGCGAAAGCGGCGGCGACCGCAACGCCGTCACCGGCGGCACTCGGGTCATCAGCGACAAGATCATCGTTCGCGTCACCGCCGAATCCGGCCATTCCTTTCTTGATCGCATGATCGAGATGATCGAGGGTGCCCGCCGCCAAAAAACTCCCAACGAGATCGCTCTCAATATCGTCCTCGTCAGCCTCACCGCCTTGTTCATCGTCGTGGTGATCGTCCTTCCGCCCTACGCCCACTACAACGAAACCCAAGCCGGTCAAAAAGCCGTCGTCTTGACCTCCATCCCCGTTCTCCTGTCCCTGATTGTCTGTTTGATTCCCACCACCATCGGCGGCCTCCTTAGCGCCATCGGCATTGCCGGCATCGATCGCCTCATGCGCCGCAACGTCCTCGCCACCAGCGGCCGCGCCGTTGAAGCGGCCGGCGACGTCGATGTCCTCCTCCTCGACAAAACCGGCACCATCACCCTGGGCAACCGCCAGGCCACCGCCTTCATCCCGGCCGAGGGCGTCAAAGTCGAGGACTTGGCCGACGCCGCGCAACTGGCTTCCCTCGCCGACGAAACCCCTGAAGGCCGCTCCATCGCCGTCCTCGCCAAGGAAAAATACGGCCTCCGCGGCCGCGACATCGCCGACACTTTTGCCACCTTCATCCCCTTCTCCGCTCAAACACGCATGAGCGGCGTGGACCTTTACGACCACCGCGACCTCCCACAGCCTGCCGCCTCCTTCGCGCCCGTCTCCAAAGGCGCTGTCGCATTGGCGGTTAAAGCCCCGCCCATTTCGACCGACGCAAAACCCATCCGCCGCATCCGCAAAGGCGCCGCCGAAGCCGTCGCCGCCTACGTCCGCTCCAATGGCGGCCAGGTGCCCAAAAGCTTGATGGACACCGTGGACCAAATCTCCCGCCAGGGCGGCACTCCCCTTCTCGTGGCCGACGGCCACCTCGCTCTCGGCGTCATCCAACTCAAGGACATTGTCAAAGGCGGCATCAAGGAGCGTTTCGCCCAACTCCGCAAAATGGGCGTCAAAACTATTATGATCACCGGCGACAACCCCCTCACCGCCACCGCCATCGCCGCCGAAGCCGGCGTGGACGATTTCATCGCCCAGGCCAAGCCCGAAGACAAACTCGCCCGCATCCGCAAAGAACAGGAAGGCGGCAAATTGATCGCCATGATCGGCGACGGCACCAACGACGCTCCAGCCCTCGCCCAGGCCGACGTCGGTGTCGCCATGAATTCCGGCACCCAGGCCGCCCGCGAGGCCGGCAACATGGTCGATCTGGACAGCAACCCCACCAAGCTCATTGAAGTCGTCGAGATCGGTAAACAACTCCTTATGACCCGCGGCGCTCTGACCACCTTCAGCATCGCCAACGACGTCTCCAAATACTTCGCCATCCTCCCCGCCATGTTCGGGCTGCTCTACGCCACCTCCGCGGGCGGCCGCGGCCCGCTGGACAAGCTCAACATCATGTACCTCCACTCCCCTCAAAGCGCGATCCTCAGCGCCGTCATCTTCAACGCCCTTATCATCGTCGCCCTCATCCCGCTGGCCCTCAAAGGCGTCAAATACCGGCCCCTCGGCGCGGAAGTCATTCTCCGCAACAACATGCTCATTTACGGCATCGGCGGCATCATCGTGCCCTTCATATTCATCAAGCTGATCGATATGTTACTGGTGGTGATGCGCCTGGCGCCCTGATCCACCGATGCCACGCCACTCAACCCAAAAGGAAATCTATGAAACTTCTCATTCAATCGGTTAAACAGACCCTCCTCTGGAGTCTCATCGCCGGCGTCGCCTACCCCCTCGTCATGACCGCGCTGGCCCAGGTCTGCTTCCACGACAAGGCCAATGGCAGCCTCGTCGAGCGCGACGGCAAACTGGTTGGCTCCGCCCTCCTGGCCCAGCAGTTCCAGAGCACCAATTACTTCTGGCCACGCCCCTCCGCCTGCACTTACGGCTCCAGTCCCTCCGGCATCGTCGCGTCCTCCGGCAGCAATCTCGGCCCGACCAGCGGCGCGCTCCAGACCAACGTCATCAACAACGCCGCCGCCTTCCGCGCCGGCAACAACCTGGCCACCAACACTCCCGTGCCCGCCGACATGCTCTACGCTTCCGCCAGCGGGCTTGACCCCCACATCAGCCCCGAATCCGCCCGCCTCCAAATCACCCGCGTCGCTGCCGCACGCGGCCTGAGTCAGGACGCCGTCCAGCAACTGGTCGAGAAATTTGTCGAGCCGCCTCAATGGGGTTTCCTCGGCGAGCCGCGCGTCAACGTTCTTCTCCTCAACCTGGCGCTCGACCAACTCGCCGCCCATAAAGCCGGCTGACCGCAATCCGGCCCCCCGTCGGGCGGGGCCCGTATTCCACACTGCGTTTTCTTCTGGCTTTGTCACCAGCTTTGTTACTATCACCTCATGAACGATTCGGGGCGCCCCGATCCCGACGCTCTCCTGGCCGCCATCCAATCTGAAGCGGCGCGCGAAAAGCGCGGACACCTCAAGGTGTTCCTGGGCATGTGCGCCGGCGTCGGCAAAACTTATTCCATGCTCGAAGCCGCCCGGCGCGAACTGGCCGCCGGACGCGACGTCGCCATTGGCTATCTCGAAACCCACGGCCGAAAAGAAACCGACAGCCTCGCCCAGGACCTGCCCCTCGTCCCGCGCCGCAACACCCAATATCGCGGCGTCGCTCTCTCGGAAATGGACCTCGACGCCGTCCTGGCCCGCCGCCCGCAATTGGCGCTGGTCGATGAATTCGCCCACACCAACGCCCCGGACTCACGCCACCCAAAACGTTACCAGGACGTCGCCGAATTGCTCGATGCCGGCATCGACGTCTTCACCACCCTCAACGTCCAGCACATCGACAGCCGTGCCGAAGCCGTCCGCCAGATCACCGGCGTCGCTATCTCCGAAACCGTCCCCGACACCGCCTTGGCCGGCGCCGAGTTGGAGCTGGTCGATCTGCCCCCCGACGAACTCCGCGCCCGGTTGCTCGCCGGAAAAGTCTATCTGCCCGCCAACGCGGCCCACGCTCAGGACCGCTTCTTTCGCCCCGGCAACCTCGCCGCTTTGCGCGAACTGGCTCTTCGTTTCACCGCCGAACGGGTCGGCCAGGACGTGCGCGATTATCGCCGCGCTCACGGCGTCGGTGATCCTTGGAAGTCCGGCCAGCGTCTCCTGGTCGCCGTCAGTCCCAGCCCCACTGCCGCCTCCCTTATCCGTTGGACCCGCCGGCTGGCCGGTGAGTTGCACGCCACCTGGGTCGCCCTTTACGTCGAACGCACCCAGCCCATTTCCGATAACGCCCAAGCCCGCCTGGCCCGCCACCTCTCCCTGGCCAGGGATTTGGGCGCCGAAATCATCACCACTACCGATGACGACGTCGTCCACGGCATCCTCCGAATCGCCCGCGAGCAGAACGCCACTCAGATTGTCGTCGGCAAACCCGCCGGCTGGCGCACCCTTGAACTGTTGCGCGGCGGCTCCATGCTCAATCGACTCATTCGCAACAGCGGGCGCATTGATGTCCACGCCGTCGCTCCCGAAGGCGAAACCAACGTCCAGCAGACCATCCGCCGCACCGTCTTCATCCCTTTGCAAACGCGCGGATACGCCAGGGCGGCCGGTGTGGTCGCCGCGGTGACTCTGCTCAACGTCCTCTTGCAACGCTGGCTCGGCCACGAGCCGATCACCCTGATTTACTTGATGACCGTCGTCATGCTGGCCTTGTTCGTCGAACGCGGCCCCACCCTCGCCGCCGCCACCGCCACCGCGCTGCTCTGGGACTATTTCTTTACAGAACCCCGTTTCAGCTTCCGCATCTCCAGCCCTGCGGACGTGACGATGTTCGTCACCTATTTCATAATTGCCGTCGTCGTCGGACAACTCGCCGCCCGCCTGCGCGCCCGGCAAAAGGTCGAGCGCCTGCGCGAACATCGCGCCACCGCTCTTTACCTTCTGACCCGCGAACTTGCCGCCGCCTCCGACCTCTCCCAACTCCTGGCCGTGGTCATCCGCCAAGTCAGCGAGGCCTTCTGGGCGGATGTCGCTCTGTGGCTTCCCAATGATTCGGCCGATACCGGCGCCGCTCCACTCACCCTCTATTTCGCCAGCACTTGGCTCCTTTCCGATAAAGAGCAGAATGTCGCCGTTTGGGCCTTCCAACATCGCCAGCCTGCGGGCCACGGCACCGACAGCGTCCCCTCCAGTGAAGGTCTTCACCTGCCGCTTATCGCCGGCGAACGCGCCGTCGGCGCCTTGAGCTTGCGCTTCCATGATGACACACCGCTGGCTCCGGCAGTGCGCGATTTGCTCGAAGCCTTTGTCCGGCAGATCGCGCTGGTCCTGGATCGGCAGCGGCTTTGCGACACCGAGGCCGAAGCCAAACTCCTCGCCGAATCAGAGCGCCTCGGCACCACTTTGCTTAATTCCGTTTCCCATGAATTGCGCACTCCGCTCGCCGCCATCGGCAGCGTCGCCAGCAGCTTCCGCTCCGCTGGCCCTCTCAACCCGGTCCAGCAAAACCTCACCTCCGAATTGGACGAGGCCGTCGCCCGCTTGAACCGCCTGGTCGGCAACCTCCTCGACCTCTCCCGCCTGGAAGCCGGTCACTTGCGCCCCAATCTCGACTGGCATGATCTCAGTGACATCGTCCAGGCCGCCTTGCAAAACCTCGGCCACTCACTGGACAGCCATAATGTCAAAACCGTCATCGCATCCGATCTGCCCCCCGTCAAACTTGATGCCGTCCTCACCGCCCAAATCCTCTCCAATCTCCTTGGCAATGTCGCCAAACACACGCCCCCAGGCACCACCATCGAGCTTTCCGGCCGCATCCTCTCCGGCCAGCTTTGCATCCAGGTCGCCGACAACGGCCCGGGCCTGCCACCAGGCAACCCCAACCGCTTATTCGACCGCTTCCAACGCGGCCCAAACGCCGTCGCGGGCGGCACCGGCCTCGGTTTGTCCCTCGTCAAGGGCTTCACCGAGGCCCAAGGCGGCCAGGTCTCCGCCGCCAGCCAACCCGGCGGCGGCTCCGTCTTCACCTTGATTTTCCCTCTGGCCAAAATGCCCCCTGTGCCAGCCGAACAACCTTGAGTGCCCCAACCCAACCCTTGGTCTTGATCGTGGACGATGAGCCTCAGATGCGCCGCTTGCTGGCCGTCGCCTTGGAAGCCAATGGCTATCGCGTCCAGGCCGCCGCCAGCGGGCAGGAAGGCCTGGTGCTCGCCGCCCAACATCGTCCCGCCCTTGTCCTCCTCGACATCGGCTTGCCCGACATGTCCGGCCACCAGGTCTTAAGCCGATTGCGCGAATGGTCCACCGCTCCGGTCCTCATCTTGTCCGTCGTCTCCGATGCCAAGGGCAAGATCGCCGCTCTCGATGCCGGCGCTGATGACTACGTCACCAAACCCTTTAACACCGACGAACTCCTGGCCCGTCTGCGCGTGGCCTTGCGCCACGCCGACAAGCACTCACCCCCAGCCACCTTCCAAGCCGGCAACCTGTCCGTGGACCTCGCCGCTCGGCGCGTCACTTGCAGTGGCAGGGAACTCAAACTTTCTGTCATCGAGTACAACCTCCTCCGCTTGTTTGTCCGCCACGCCGGCATGGTGTTGACGCACCGCCACATCCTCCGTGAGATTTGGGGGCCGGGTCACGATCAGCACACCCACTACTTGCGCGTTTACATCGGCCATCTCCGCGATAAAATCGAAGCCGATCCCGAACATCCCGCCCTCATCCTCACCGAACTCGGTGTCGGCTACCGCCTCCGCCTCCCGACATGAACCCCTGGATCCCTGGCCCGTGAAGAATTGGGGATTGACCCGCTCCGTGTCCGTTGCTACTTTCACCCGATGAATTATTTGGCCAGTTCGCCGCTACTCGTTCGCGTGGTCCTTGTTGACTAACGCGGCCTGCGGCATTGAGCTGGCTTACAGGTCGCCCGTCGTCCCGCTGGGACGCGGGTTTTTTGATTTATGCGTCATACCATATCTGTTCTCGTGGAAAACAAGTTCGGCGTTCTCACCCGCATCGCCGGCCTTTTCAGCGGCCGCGGCTACAACATCGACACCCTCAACGTCGCCCCCATCCATCAGCCCAACACCTCCCGCATGACCATCGTCACCCGCGGCGATGACGCCACCGTGGACCAAATCGTCAAGCAACTCCACAAACTGGTCAACGTCCTCGAAGTGCATGACTTCCGCGAGTCCGAGTTCATCGACCGCGAACTGGCCCTGGTGCGCGTCGCCGTCAACGCCAAAACCCGCGCCGAAATCATGCAGATGACCACTATTTTCCGCGCCAAGATCGTTGATGTTCAGCCCAAAAGCCTCACCATCGAAGTCACGGGCAACGAAAGCAAAATTGAAAAGTTCCTCGGCCTGATGAACCTCTTTGGCGTGCTCGATCTTTCCCGCACCGGCAAGATCGCTCTCGCCCGCAAATGAATTTCCTCAGTCCATTCTGATGGACTACACGGCGCGCACCGCCAGCCAGATCTTCTCCCTCGCCCCGCGACGAAGGAGCGGGGAGAGGGTTGGGGTGAGGGGTTGCCTCCTGTCGCCTATCTTGCGGACTCCTCAGTGCGTGAACACTGAATTGGGGACTCGCTCCGTTCATTCACGGCGATGGTTTGCGGTGTCCACGAATCGGTGGGCAGAAAGCTGCCCAGTCAACCCACATTTTGAAATTCGGAGGCCTGCGTTTGCATTTGACTTGCAAACCCTGATGGTAAAAATTAAGACCTTATTTGAACGAACCGAAGATATTGAACCAACGCTCGGACAAGAAAGATTGAATTATGGCAATGATTGATTTTGGCGGAACCAAGGAAGAGGTCATCACCCGCAAGGAGTTCCCCATGGCCCGCGCCCGCAAGGTGCTCAAGCACGAGACCATTGCCGTTATCGGCTATGGCGTACAAGGTCCGGCGCAGGGACTGAACCTCCGCGACAACGGCTTCGATGTCATCGTCGGCCAGGCCAAATCGTTTCAGCGCGACTGGGACCGCGCCGTCGCCGATGGCTGGAAGCCGGGCAAGACGCTGTTCGACATCGAGGAAGCCGTGCGGAAGGGCACCATCATCCAGATGCTCGTTTCCGACGCCGCCCAGCGTGCCATCTGGCCAGCGGTGAAGAAGAATCTCAAACCCGGCGCCGCGTTGTATTTCTCGCACGGTTTTTCCATCGCTTACAAGAAACAGACGGGCGTCATCCCGCCCAAAAACGTGGATGTGTTCATGGTCGCGCCCAAGGGTTCCGGCCTGAATGTCCGCCGCAACTTTCTCACCGGCGCGGGCATCAATTCCAGTTTCGCCGTTGAGCAGGACGCCAGCGGCCACGCGCAGGAGCGTTGCCTGGCTGTCGGCATCGGCATCGGATCGGGTTATTTGTTCCAGACCACATTCCAGCACGAGGTGTTCAGCGACCTGACTGGTGAACGGGGCGTGTTGATGGGTGCATTGGCCGGCATCATGGAAGCACAATACGACGTGCTCCGCGCCCACGGCCATTCGCCCAGCGAAGCGTTCAACGAAACCGTCGAGGAACTCACCCAGAGCCTCATCCGGCTGGTGGATGAAAAGGGCATGGACTGGATGTATTCCAACTGTTCGGCCACAGCCCAGCGCGGCGCGCTGGACTGGAAACCCAAATTTAAGAAAGCCACCTTGCCGGTGTTCAAGGAACTTTACAACCGCGTTAAGACGGGCAAGGAATGCGCGCGGGTGCTCAAAGCCTGCGGCGCCAAGAACTACCAGGTCCAATTACAGAAGGAACTGGGCGAAATCCACAATTCCGAAATGTGGCGGGCCGGCGCGGCTTGCCGCGAGTTGCGTCCCGAGCAACCGGCCCAGTCCATCGCCAAAGGCACCAAAGGCATCGGTGGTCGCGCTGTGAATTGAAAAGCGGTCCCTCAAAGGCGCGCAGGCCGCCTATTAGCGGGAGAATTGCCTTGGGCGCCGGCGGATTGTTTCTTACGATGGCACCGTGAACTCCGCGATGAACCGCCGCCAATTTGTGGCGGGCGCCTCCGCCGGCCTCCTCTGCGCCGCCTTGCCCTTGGCAGCAGCCCCTCCAACCGCCCGCCGCGTCTGCGCCTTCGAAAAGCCCCTGCACTTTCTCAGCGACTCCGATCTGGCCGCGACCATGGCCATGCTCGGTTTCAGCGGCATCGAAGCCACCGTCCGCGCAGGCGGCCGCGTCCTGCCCAGGAACGTCGAGGATGATCTGCCCCGCTTCCAGGACGAGTTGCGCAAACGCGGCGTCGAAATCACCATCATCGCCACCGACATCAATTCAGCCGATCAATCCCGCGCCGAGTTGGTCCTGCGCACCGCCGCCAAGCTCGGCATCCGTCGCTACCGCATGCAGTGGTACCGCTACGACACCCGCAAACCGATCCTGCCCCAGTTGGATATCATCGCCGCCAAGCTGCCGCCGCTGGTCGATTTGACACGCCAGTTGGGCATGACCGCCATCTACCAAAATCATTGCGGCCCGGACATGGTCGGCGCGCCCGTCTGGGACATTCATCGCCTCATCAAGGATTTTGACGCCAGGACCATCGGCTTCGGTTTCGATATTCACCACGCCACGGTGGAAGGCGGTTTGTCGTGGCCGATTCAGTTCAAGCTGGTCGAATCGCACCTGGCGGCTGTTTATGTGAAAGACTTTGTCTGGGACAAAGGCAAGGTGAAGGACGTGCCCCTGGGCGGCGGGCAGGTGGACCCCAAGTTCTTCCAATTGCTCCGCCAGGCCGGATTCACCGGCCCCCTCTGCCTCCACGTCGAATACGTGGAGGGCGGGAAAAACGAGGACGCCCTCGAAAACGCCTTCGCCAAAGACCTCGCCACTCTCCGCTTGTGGCTCGGATCTTAGCCGGCCATCAACGCCAAGCTGCCCGTCACTTTATAGTGAAGGTGCCCGCTTCAATCCGGGTGATTGCCGAGTCTTCCACGACCGTGCTGATAAATGTTCCAGTTTTGGCGCTCGAGAAGGTGAGTTCGACGTAATTGTTGTCGTCGCCGGTCAGGAGGGCAAAGTTCGGACTTATCGGTGCGTACGTGTAGCTCACGGTGTTGGTTGCGGACTTGCTGATTTGAGTCCAGGTTCCATAGGAATATATATCGGTCACCGTTCCGATGTCCTTCGCATTGGCGCTATTGAATGTTGAAGTAACACTCACTGTGTCGCCCTGGATGGTCGCAGGCGCGGTGCCCGGCGCGGTTGCGCTCGTGATCGTGCCGCTGGTGCCCTGCGTCTCGTTGGTCGTTGTGGCGTGCGTCGGGCTGGTAAACTTCAGCAGAATTGTAGTGGAGCTTTTGAACAGGTTGAATGGCGGGAGGTAGGTCACATCCAATTCGGCCGTGTTGGTTCCCAGCCTTGTATAAGTATAGGTGCCCGCGCCGTAGCGGTTGGTATTGGAGGCTTCCGCGGTCGCCTGGCCAAACGTGGCATCGCCAAAGCTCAGCGTAAATGTCGTCTTGCCAGGGGATTCGACTGTCCATTCCAAACCTGCGATCGACGCCGGGGCGACATACTTGACCTTGTTTGTTTTCTCCACCGCCGTAAACGTGCCCACATCCACATTGGTTTCCGATGCACTGAAGCCCACATAATCATAGTAGCCGGAGAACGGGGAGTCGCTCGTGTAGGTAAACAGGACAAAATTGGACATGCCCAATAGCTCCGGCGGGTTGGTGAAAACCTGCTGCTCCACCGCCATCACGGGGCTGTATGGCGTGAACGTATAAGTGCCGCCGTAGCTTCTGCCCAGGCTGTCGGCGGCGGTGAAAACGCCGTCACCCGATACATTAGTCGTCACAAGACTCGTATCGGTGGCGCTAACCGAAGTGGAGATGTGGCCCGAAATCGTCGCGGGCACAAGGTTCGGCGCAACCGAAAAAGCATAGCTTCCCGTGTCCTCGCCGTTCTTGACGAACGTCGCGTTGTGCGCGTCGCTGAACGTCAGGATGTTGGTGTTGACGCCTATGCTTGTTGCCGGCGCCGTTTTGTTGACCACCAGTTGTGCCGTGTTGCTGTCGGTCAGCGTATAGGTATATGTGCCCACCGCGCCCCCCTCGTTCGTCATCGTGCTGCTTTCAGCAATCGTCGCGCCTCCGAAGCTGACTTCAACCGGAGCACGGTTAGTCGGTGTCACAAACGTCACGGTCGCAACCAGGCCCGAGAGCGACGCCGGCGCGTATCCGGCCGCCGTGCAGACAAACTTGATGTAGTTGGTCTTCGACATATTGGTGCTGGTGTCCACCGCATAGACCGACAGCGTGTTGGTCTTGCCGGGCTCCAGGTTCACATTGGCCGACCAAACTCCGCTGCTGCCAACCCGCAGGTCCACCCATGCGTTGGAGTTGAGCGAATAGGCGACATACCACACTGCCAGGTTATCCGTTGCCGTGCCGGTGATGGTGAACGCCGCCGTCCCAACCTTCTCTCCTTGCGTGGGCGCGGCCACGGTCAGCTTCGGCGCTTGGATATCGACAAAGTTCGCCTGAAACGAAGCGTTGCTGGTCACGGTGACGCTCAGAGATGTATTTGTCCCGACGATCGCGCCCCCGTCCACATTGACCCAATTGACAAATTTAAAGCCTGTTTTAGCCGTTGCTCGCAGCGTCACCTTCTCGCCGCATTCATTGGTGCCCGCCCCGCTGACGGTGCCGGCCACGGCGGGGGAACTGACTGCGGTGACATCATACTTGATTTGCGAAAACTCAGCCACCAGCGTCACATTGGTGCCCGACGCGATCGGGTAAACCGGGCTGGTTGATACCGTCTTCCCCTCCTGCGTCCACTTGACAAATTCAAAGCACGGATTCGGTTCGGCGCTCACGCTCACGCCGGTGGCGTCCGCAAGGTATAGGCCATTGCCCGATGTCCTCCCGCCGTCGGCGGGCGAGGATGAAGTGGCTACCTCAAAACCAAAGTTTGCCTGAAACTGCGTGCTATTGGACACGCTGATGGAAAGAGTCGCGTTTGTGCCGACAACCGCCGCGCCGTCCACGTTGACCCAATTGACGAACGCATAGCCCGGTTTGGCATGGGCCTTAAGCGTCACTGTCGAGCCGCATTCATTGCTTCCAGTGCCCGTGACCGATCCGTAGTTGGTCGGGAAACTGATGGCGGAAATATCATACCGGTTCGTATCCGTTTGCTTGAACTTCGCCACCAGCGACACCTCGTTGGTCAGCGCGAACATGTAAACCGGGCTGGTGGAAACCGCCTTCCCGCCCTCGGTCCATTCGAGAAACTCAAAGCACGGATTGGGCTCGGCATTGACGGTCACGTTGCTGCCCGCCACGTAACTGCCCCCGCCCGTTGTCGCGCCCCCGTCCGCGGGCGAAGAGGAAGTCGATACCGTGTAGCCAAAATTGGCGGTCAGCGTCACGTTTTCTCCGGGCAGCGGGAATGTGTACCGGTTGCTCGTGCTGACAACCGCTCCGTCGAGGGTCCAGTCAATAAACACGAAATTCTTTGCCGTCTTGGGTGTGGCCGTCACCGTGATAGTCTGATCGGCGGTATTGGTTCTGACCGTGGTGGTCCCGCCATTCGTCGGATTACTGACTGTGGAGACGATTTGTGGGAGCACAGGGGGATACGCACTTACACTAAAACCGCTGGCTGTGATTGAATCGTTCGTCGCCCCAACTTCCTTGTCTCCGCCGCCCACGACGAGCGACAATTCCTTCCACCCGGCGATCGATTGCTCGGCAACGGGTGCCTGGTTAAAATAAGCCGTGATAAGCTTCGTAGAAGCCTCGTATGTGAGCGTCAGAATGCCGTTGGTGGCGCCGACCGACTCATCGGTTGCGGAGGCATTTGTTCCGGCGGCTAATGGCAGGATGGCGCACTCGCCTCCGCTGTTCACATTGCCGTACGCAAAGGCCTTGCCCAAGGGCGTCGGCAAGTATGTTCCGCCCGCCACTCTCACCGCGGACCCATAAAATCCGAGGGGAAAGTCCGAAGTGTCCCCGCCCGCCGTGTTGTTCATTTGATTCAACATGACCAGGAAATGTATCGCATTATTGTCGGCGTTCGTTGCCATTATGCCGAGCATCACCATAGTATGGGGATCGGCGACACCCCCGCTGACGATTAACGTCGTCGCAGACAGGTTCGCGTTAATCGAAGATGTCCATCCACTCGATGTGATGACCAAAGCCGCCGCGGATCCAGAAAGAGGAAGGTACGCCATTGCTGAGTCGGTGTTTGTCGCATCTGTATATTGAAAAAAGTCGGTGCTGGAATCGTAAGTGATGCTGGCTGGCGGCGGACTCTGGACTTCAGGACCGAACGTGTACTGTGCCTGAGCGCAAGCGCACAACAGCATAAGCCCGACTGTGAAACCGCAGGTTCGTTCGGAGACTCTTTTTGTACTCATGGGAGAATCTATACTTTCCGTAATGTCTTTGTTCACTGTGAAATGGACTTCTCCACTTCACATTTAAGCAACTAACGACCTGGGGATTCCAGCCCCCAAGCCAAGGTTTTTTGAGGCATGCCTCATCCAGTTATCCCTCGGCGGGTTGCTCTTCAGCAGTGCCCGCCTCTGTTTCACTGAATGGCACGATTTTCGCAGACGGAACTGCATCTGTCAAGGACGATGTTTCCCCCGCCAATTTCACCGCCCCTTTTTGCGTTTGGCCCCTTCGCCCCTTTGCGCTACCCTCCAACGGTCAGTTCGGCTGCCTGCTCCTGAATTCTCGACAGGCGCCCTAGTATCATGTCCATGTCGCTTGTGCCCATACTCGCCGCCGGCGAAGCCCCCCTCCGCCCGCCCAGGCGTTTTGACTTCGCCCGCGACACCTTCGCCTTCGCCAACCAATTGCATTGGGAATACCTGTTCGATCCGGTCGCGCGGACGACTTCTTTCCGGCGGCGCGACCCAAAGCCCCAATACGCCCACCGCTGCTTTGTCCTCACCCGCGCCGCCCGGCAGTTCCTTTATCACGCCCATTTCGACGCCGCCCAAAAAATGGCCGAGGACCAAACCTATCGCCGCCTCATCCGCAAAATCATGGTGCGCAATCCGCGAACCCGCTGCCCCGAGAAGGATCGCGTCACGATCCCCGGTTACGCCAACCTGCGCCAATTCAGCGCGGACCGCGAGGCGCCCTTGAAAGCCGCCTGCGGCGGCGCCTGGCGCTCCTACGTGTTGCGCAGCCACTGGCGGATGGTTTTCCCCATTTCCCGCCGCCATCAGTCGCGCACCGCCGCCCGCCTGGCCGCCGCGGTCCGTCAAAACACCTCCCCCATCGTTCACCTGGTGACCTTTCCCGCCCTGACCATCAACCACGGCATGATTTTGTTTGACGTGTCCGAAACCGAACCGGCGATCGAATTCCAGGCCTACGATCCGAATGACCCCTCCCAGCCTGCCTGCCTGGCCTTCGACCGCGCCGCCAGCGCCTTCCGTCTGCCGCCAAACCGCTATTGGGCCGGCGGCCCGTTGAATGTCATCCAAATCTATTGCGGCTGGTTCCTCTGATCTCCTGCCCCGCGCTTCGGCCGCCAAAAAATCGAGCCGAAGAAAAGCAGCCCGCACAGGTTGATCCCGCAGATAAAGCCGATCTTGTAAACCCGACCCGAATTGTTCGCCGCGTATATCCGCACGTCCTTGCCCATGACCAGTGACGGCAAGGCCAGCGGCATCAGCGCCCCATGCAATACCCCGTAAGCGAACCCGGCGGTTTGATGTTGCGGAAAGGCCCGCGGCGACGCCTCCGCGAAAAACCATCCAAATAACGCCGTGACCACCACAAAAACCCCCGCTTTGCGCAGCCAGTACAACACGAAACTTAGCCTTGACTCTCCGGTTGTCATGTCTCAGGCGGCCGCCGCCCAGCGCAGCCAGCGCCAGGTGTCCAGTAGCGGATCGATTCGGCTGGCGCTGTTGTTATAGATGACTTGCACCGGCACAAACTCCACTTGGTGGCCCGCCGCCAGGACCGTCGTGAGCATCTCCGACTCGATTTCAAATCGCTGCGCCCTTCCTTTCAGCGGCAGCAACGCGTCCAGTCGCGCCAACCGGAATCCGCACTGCGTATCCGGCAGCCACACCCCGGTCAAACGCGAAAGCCGGCGCGACATCCACCGGTTGACCCGCCGCCGCAGCCACGGCATCGCCCCCGGATTCCCCAGCCGGTTGCCGACAACCAGCGCCGCGCCGGTCCGCTCCGCGCATTCCAGAAACTTTGGTACGTCCTCCGCGCTATGCTGCCCGTCCCCGTCCATGTCCAGCGCCCACTCAAACCCCAGTCCGCGCCCGTGTTCCCATCCCGCGCTCAACGCGCAGCCTTTTCCGCCGTTGACCGGCCGCCGGATCACTTCCGCACCCCATTCCTCGGCCCGTCTCCCGGTCCCGTCGGTCGAGCCGTCGTCCATCACGATGACAGTCGGCAAATGCCGGCGCACTCCCGCGATGACCGCGCCAATGTGCGCCGCCTCATTGAAGCACGGTATCACCGCGGCGCATTGCCGTTTCCAATCCATTGTGTCCGCCAACCTAACCTCCCGCCGCCCCTCTGACAAATCGAAATCTCCTCCAACTGGAAGCCCTTCTTGACCCGCCGCCCTTTCAGCGGGATTATAGTCTCGGTGTCAAGTCACAGTTCCATGTTGTTTCCTCTTCCAAACGGAACCGACGCTGCCAAGCCCGCGCGCGTCGCCGTCACCGGCGCGGGGATTGTCACCGCGCTGGGCGTCGGCTGGCAAAAAAACGCCGAGGGTTTCCGCGCCGGCCGAACGGCCTTCCGGCCCGTCTCGCTCTTTGATGTCTCCCGCCAACGGTGCAAAATTGCCGCCGAGGTGGATTTGCCCGGCGAACTTCCCGCCACGTGCTTGTCGCGGAAAAACCTGCAACGCCTCGATCGCGCCTCTCGCATGTTGCTGCTGGCCGCGGCCGAGGCCTGGTCGCAGGCCCGTTGGAGCGCCACCGACGATATGCCCGTTGTCCTCGGCACCACCGGCGGCGAAATGAACCTCGGCCAGCAGTTCCTTCGGCAGGCCATTCAGTTCCCTGACGATCGCCGCCGCCAGCCCACCCGCATCACGCACTACCAGGCGCAACGCCAGGGCCTGGATTTGTGCGGCGCCTTCGGCTTTCAAGGGCCGGTCACCATCATCGCCAACGCTTGCGCCTCCAGCGCCAACGCCATCGGACACGCCTGGGAATTGGTGCGCCGCCGCCGCGCCGAAACGGTGATTACCGGAGGTTACGAGAGCCTGTCCGAAATGACCCTCGGCGGCTTTGATTCCCTCCAGGCCCTCTCCCCGGCGCCCTGCCGCCCGTTCGCGGCGGACCGGGACGGACTGACTTTGGGCGAAGGGGCCGCCATCTTTGCTCTGGAATCTCTTGACCGGGCGTTGCGCCGTGACGCCGAGATTCTCGGCGAAATCATCGGTTACGGCGCGGTGACCGACACCTATCATCTCACCCAGCCGCATCCCGGCGGGGACGCGGCGCTGGGCGCGATGTCCGCGGCCTGCGCTCGCGCCGGCGTCTCACCGGCGCAAATCGATTACCTCAACGCCCACGGCACCGCCACCCCGCACAACGACGCCGCCGAAGCCGCCGCGATCAACCTCTGGGCCGGCCCGCGCGCACCCGATTTACCCGTCAGCTCGACCAAAGCCGGCATCGGCCATCTGCTGGGCGCCGCCGGCGCGGTGGAAGCCGCCGTCTGCTTGATGGCCTTGCGCGGCCAATGGCTGCCGCCCCAGACTTCGTCCGGCCCCCTCGATCCCGCCTGTCGTTTCCACCTCGTGCGCGAACCCGCCGACGCCTCTCTCAACATCGCGTTGTCCAATTCCTTCGGTTTCGGCGGCGCCAACGCCACCCTCATTCTGCGGAGGTGGGCTTGAGCCGGGTCTTTGTTCGCGGCATCGGCGCCGTTTCCCCGGCCGGCTGGGGCGTGCCCGCGTTGCGCGCCGTACTGGACGCCGGGGCGCCCCTGGCCACACAACCCTTGTCCCGGCCGGGCCGTCAAAAGCCGCTGGAGGTTCGATTGGTCCCGCCACCGCCCTCGCGTCCCTCGTTCCTGGGTCACGCGCGCTTGCGGCGGACCAGCGCGATCACCCAATTTGCCGTCGCTGCCGCCATTGAGGCCTGGGGCCATAATGCGGCGCCCGCCCAAAAGGACGGCCCGGCGTTGGGCATCGTCGTTTGCGTTCTGACGGGAAACGTGACCTACTCGCGCCGGTTTTATGAGGAGGTTTTGCGCGACCCCCCCACTGCCAGCCCGCTGATTTTTCCAGAGACCGTTTTTAACGCCCCTGCCAGCCATCTGGCCGCCTGCCTGGGAACCGCCGCCTTCAATTACACGCTGGTGGGCGACGAGGGCGCATTCTTGCAGGGGCTGGCGCTGGCCGCCCACTGGCTGGCCGATGATTCTCTGGACGCCTGCCTGGTCGTTGGCGCGGAGGAAACCGACTGGATTGCCGCCGACGCCTTGAAACTCTTTCAACACGCGTCGGTTCCCGCCGCCGGCGCTGGCGCTCTCCTCTTGGGCAAAAACTCCGGCCCCGGCGCCATCGCTGAACTGGCCGCCGTCACCGGCTCCTTTTCTTTCACCCAAAACCAGTCCCGTGCCGACGCCGCCAGAAAAATGCGCGCCCAGCTTCCCCCGTGCGCCGCCGACGAATTGCTCTGCGCCAGCGCCCACGATTCCCGGCCCGCAGACCGCGCCGAAGTGGCGGCCTGGCGCGACTGGCAGGGCGCCCGCCTTGCCCCCAAGGCTCTGCTGGGCGAAGGTCTGGCGGCCGCCTCCGCCTGGCAATGCGTGGCGGCCTGTGATAACATTGGCCGCAATAAATTTGCGGCGGCAAACGTCAGCGTGGTGGGACTCAACCAGCAAGCCATCGGCGCGCGCTTTACAAAGCCCGTTTGTTCCGCCAGCCCATGAACTATCGAACCATTTTAATCACCGGCGCCAATGGCGCACTGGGTCGCGCCATCGGGCGCGCCTTCCTGGACGAGTCGCCGGAGAATTTTCTCTGGCTCGGCGTCCATCACCGCCGCGAACAGGCCGACAAATTGGCCGCCGCCAACCCCGCTCGCTGCCGCGTCTGCGCATTGGACGTCACCCAGCCGCAGTCGTGGCGCGATGCCGTCGCGCAAATCCTGGCCGCTCATCAACGCCTCGACGTCCTGGTGAACAACGCCGGAACTCACAACGATTCGTTGCTGGGCCAAATGAGCGTCGAATCCTGGCGCGCAATTTTGGACGTCAATTTGGACGGCGTTTTTCACGGCTGCCAGGCGGTTCTCCCCGCCATGATCGGCCAGCGCGGCGGACGCATCGTCAACATCGCCTCCCTCAGTGCGTTGCTGGCCCCTGCCGGCCAAACCAATTACGCCGCCGCCAAAGCCGGCGTCCTCGCCCTGACTCAATCCCTCGCCAAGGAGGTCGCCCGCATTGGCATCACTGTCAATGCGATTTGTCCGGGCTACGTGGACACCGAAGCCCTGGCCGGCATGGACCCGGCGGCACGCCGGCAGGCAGTGGAAAGAATCCCGATGCGGCGCTTGGGCCGTCCGGAAGAAATTGCCGCGGCCGTTCGATTTCTGGCTTGCGCCCAGGCCGCTTACATCACAGGCTCGGTTCTTAAAATTGACGGCGGCATTCTTTAATGAGCACAGCAACCGAACTTAAAGCAAAACTCAAAACCATGTTGGTCGAAAACCTCATGCTGCAAATCACCCCAGACCAAATCCAGGACGACCAGCCTCTCTTTGGCCCCGATAGTCTGGGCCTGGATTCCGTGGACGCTCTCCAACTGGTTGTCGCCCTGGAGAAAAACCACGGCTTGAGAATCGCCACCCCTGACGCCGCCCGCAAAATCTTATCCTCCGTCAATACCATGGCCGCCGCGGTTGAGGAGCACCAAAAGCGTTCCAACCCATAAAGATCTGGTGTTTCAGCATCGTTCGTGCTTGTGACCGGCCCCATCCTCATTGCGCCTGCAGTTCCAGCCGCGAATC
This sequence comes from Verrucomicrobiota bacterium, assembly GCA_049517295.1. GTDB lineage: Bacteria > Verrucomicrobiota > Verrucomicrobiia > Limisphaerales > Palsa-1400 > JBEKSF01. The sequence goes on along the minus strand of JBEKSF010000031.1, from coordinate 36,926 downwards.
AGGAAGCCCTTCGGTGGATACGGTCACTATGATCGCGCCCGGCTGGCGCAGACTTTGCACCGTCAGCAGCGCGCGGCCCTGGTGCAGTTTGCGCGCCGCCTGCCGCGGTGGAGTCATATCCCGTTGGTCCCCGTTATCCAACGCCAGCAGCTTCCCCGCTCCAGTCACTTGCGCGGCGCATAATGCGTTTCCCTCCGGCTCCAGGACTCCCCTCTCATCCACCAATCGCACTTCAACCTGCGCCACGTCTCGCCCGTCGGCCACCAGCCGGGTTTGATCAGGCGATAATTCCAGCCGCGCCGGCTTGCCCGCCGTGGCCAAGCCTGTTTCCACGCTGCGATCGTCCCGCCAGCCGACCGCCTTCAACTGCCCCGGCTTGAAGGGCACATTCCAGCGAAATGCGCCGTTGGTGGATTGCTCCACGCTTTTGCGGCCCAGCGATTCGCCATTCAAAAACAGCTCCACCGCTTTGCAGTTGGAATAGGCCTCCACCGGCAACGCGCCCCGCGGGTCATCCTGCCAGTTCCAGTGGCTCTCCACGCCCCCGCCAAATCGGCCGGATTGAAAACCGCCCGGGCGCCCGCGAATGCCCAGATAAACGACCGGCTGCTCCGACCACAGCGCCGCCCGCCCAAAAGCGCGCGCCTTCAAAAAACCGCACGTGTCAAACAATCCCGCGGCCGAACCGCGCGACGGCCACGGCCCGGCTTCTCCAAGGAAATCGAATCCAACCCAAAGAAACTGTCCCGCCACGCGCGGCTGCTGGCTCATTTCGTAATAATCCAATCCGGCGCCAGTCTCGCTGCCCACGAATTTGCGATTCGGATACCGTGCGAAATCCTTTGTGTATTGCTCGATCTGATAATTATATCCCGTCACGTCGAGCAAGTCGGCCAGACCCGTGGCGTTCGAGGCGGGAACATTGGCCAGCGCGGCCGTCACCGGCCGGGAGCCATCACATTCGCGTACGATCTGGATCAGGCGCGGAGCGGTCTTTGCCAAAACCTCCGCCGACGGTCTCTTCGGATCATAACTCGTGCCGTCGGTCGGATAACTGAAAGGGTCGTTCTGGTAATCTATTTCATTGCCGATGCTCCAGAGCATGATGCAGGGATGATTGCGGTCCCGCAGGATCATCTCTCGCAGATCGGCCTCCGACCATTGTTCAAAGAACTCGGCGTAGCCGTGAAGCGAGGGTGTGCCGTTATTTCGGCCTTCGACCCATTTGTGCTTGGCCCCGCTCCACTCGTCAAACGCTTCGTCCATTACCATCAGGCCCAGCCGGTCGCACAGATCATACAACTCCGGCGCCATCGGGTTATGTGACGTGCGGATGGCGTTGCAGCCGATTCCCTTTGCCAGTCGCAGGCGCCGTTCCAGGACCTTCTCCGGCACCGCCGAACCCAGCGCGCCGGCATCATGATGCACGCAGATTCCCTTGAATTTCATCGGCTGCCCGTTGAGAAAAAAACCGCTCTGCGCGTCAAATCGAATCGACCGGATTCCAAACGGCGTCTCGAGGCGATCCATCACCTTTCCCGCCGCCCGAATCGTCGTGACGGCGCGATAAAGAACTGGCGTCGCCGGCGACCACAGTTTCGGCGGATTCACGTCCGCGCTTTGCGTCAACACCCGCTCGCCTCCGGCGGGAATGGTTTCCGTGCTCCTGAGTCGTTGCACTGTCTTCTGTTCCGGATCAACCAGTTCGGTCACCAGTTCCACTTCCGTTCCGGCGATGGTCTGGTTTTGCGCGCGCGTCGAAATCACCACTCGCGCTCGTTCCACGGTCGCCTCCGGCGTTGTCACGAAAACACCGTGCCTGGCAACATGCAGCTTCTCGGTGGCGCCCAGCCAAACGTGCCGATAAATGCCCGAGCCGGTGTACCAGCGCGAATCGGCTATTTCCGAATGGTCCACACGCACGGCGATGACATTTGTGCCTTCCCGCAAATGCGGCGTCAGATCGTAACTGAACGTCGAGTAGGCGTAGGGCCGTTTGCCGACAGAGTGCCCGTTGATCCACACCTCGCTGTTCATTGAAACGCCATCGAATTCGACGCTGACCAGCTTGTTGGCCCACTCAGCGGGAATGACGATCGCTTTGCGATACCAGCCAATGCCCCCGGGCAGGTATGCCGTGCCGCTCGCGTTTCCGCGCGAGAATTCCCCCTCCGCGCTGAAATCATGCGGCACATCAACCACGCGCCATGATCCATCCATGAATTCCGGCGCCGCCGCCCCAGCAATGTCACCCAAATGAAATCGCCAATCGAAGTCTATGCTCTGCCGCTGCCGCGGACTTTCGGCCGCCTGGATCAAGTTGGAAACAAGACACGATATTGCCACCCAGCGAAAAGTATTCATACGCCACACCGTAGGCTCTGCTGGTAAAGGTCTGCTTGATACTCCTCCGTCCATCGTTGGGTCGTCTCCTCGTGGAGGAACAAGTCGGGGATATCGGCTGCGCGCGGCGCCGAAACTGCGGCAAACAAAACTCCAAGGGAGAGCAAAACTTGAGATTTCATGCGGACATTATTGCCACCTTCCACGCCGGACACCAGCCGCAAAACTCACTTCGCGCCCAGCAGTTCGTTCACCTTGGCGATCACCTTGAAAGCGTCGGCCACGTAAAGCACATCCGCCTTGCCCCGCGCCCAGCCGCAGTTGGGATCCAGGCTGATGGCGCGCCGCTCGCTGATGAACCTCCAGCCCACCGTGTGCGGTTCCTCCCCGTGGCAACAGGTGCTCAAGCCTTTCGCATGCCGCGGGGTCGAGCCGGTCTGGCCAATTTGATTCAAGTGCGAAAGAAACGGCAGCACCGCCTGCCCCTCTCCGCCAAGGTCCACCAGCGATTTGCTGCTGCCCAGCGAGGCCCGTGTCGCATTGAGAAATCCGAGTATGATCTTTCCCGCCTCGGCGACGTGCGTCCGGCCGTCGGCCTGTTGTTTCGTCCAGCCTGCGCCCGCGACGAACAGCAGGGGCGCGTCGGGCCGGATGGTTTGCGCGTCTGCCGCCGGTTCGCGCACGCCCACAACCGTCGTGCGCTTGCACGAGTCGGAAAGTTCAACGGCGACCGCCTCAACCGTCGCCGCGCCGCCGCCGCATTCGCAAGCCGGCTGTGCGCCAGGATCAACCAGGATGAACCACGGCCGCCGCGCGCGCTGCAACACCGCCTCCATCCGCTGCCGGTAATACCAGCGGTTGATGCCAATCGCGCCCTCGCTGACGCCAACACCCGTCACGTGCGTGTCCGCGCATCCGCCCAGACGTTGCGCCACGCCCGGAAGCACGCGATTCCATCGCGAAGTCGCCGGGGCGACAACCACCGTTGCCTGCGCGGATTTGCAGATCGCTTCCGCCGCCGCCGCGTCCGTCGCGTAGCGCGATTGGGTGAATTCCGCCCCGCTCACTCCATAGTATTTTGTCGCCGGACACGCGGCGATGGAATTGGCCGCCGCCTGAACGTTTTCGCCAATTAAACCCACCACCAGTTTTGAGCCGGCGATCGCCTTGTGCAACGTCGCCGCCGCGCGCAACGCCTGGCGCGCCGATTTGGCGACCACGCCCTCGTTCTCCGTGTGAGCCAGAAGAAGAATCGTTTCCATAAATTTTTATTGGCCGCAAAAAGGCACAGAAGGCACAAAAATTAAACCGCATCGGACAAGATATATTCTCGGATTTCCAGTTTGCTCGAACCGAAATTGATCAGCAGCCCGTGCTCAATCCGCGAGCCGCGCAAATATCCAAGAAGCTGCGCGACGTGTTCATCGGCGAGGGCCTTGCACGCCTTCAGCTCCACAATCAATTCACCACCGACAAACAGATCGGCAAAATAATCGCCAAGAACAGTCCCGTCCTCGTCCAAGACTTGCAAGGCATGCTGTTGTTCAACTTGGACATCCGCCTTGCGCAGCCGATTGGCCAGTCCATTTTCATAAACTTTTTCCAAATGGCCATGCCGTAAGTAGCGATGCAAGGCAAACGCGGTTTCACGAATTTGGTCGCAGAGCTGAAAGATTTCTTTCTGAGTTTTCAAGTTTTGTGCCTTTTGTGCTTTTTTGCGGCAATGTTTTATGTTTTACTTGTTCATCCACTCGACAATTTCCTTCGCGATGTCCTCGGGCGATTTGTCCTTCACGATTTGTGTTTCGCGCAGTTGCTTCGGCAGCGTCACGCTGACGAATTTCAATCCTTCGCCAGCGAGTTTGCTCTGCTTGGCCTTTTGCAGCGCCGGCATTACGCCGCGCATGTTGGCCATTCCCACCTGCGGATTGTTCTTTGGCTCGGGCAAATTCCCCGTGGCCCAGCCCAACACCGCCGGAGGACCGGCGCATTTGGAAACCTGATGCTTGCCGCCTTCGACGCGCTCCAGAATTTCCAACGAACCGTCGGCGCCAATTTTCAATTCATCCACGCCTTGAAATTGGTCCACGATGCCCAGGCGTTCGCCGGCCATTTGCAGCGTCGCCCCCGCCCCGCGCGAGGCGGATTCCCAGCCGCCGAAAACTAGCAGCCGGGATTTGTCCAGGCCGGCTATCGTCTCGATGGCCTGGGCCAGCGCGGCCGCCACTTCGGCCGCCTCGGTGAACCCGCTGGCCGGACCGTCAAGCGCCACCAGTTCAAAGGGCACTTTCTGCGCCACCGTCATCATCACCTGCTGGAGTTTCGCCTTCGGGCCGAGACTGACGAGCCAGACCTTGCTGCCGGGCGCGTGCTTCGCGAGGTTCGCCGCCTCGTATAGCGCGTGGCCCGCCCACGGATCGAGGATCGCGGGCAGCATCATTTCATTCTTCAACGCCGGCCCGGCCGCCGACGCGACGGGTTCCAGCGTCTGCAGCGGATCCGGCACGATGCCAGCGCAAACAACGATTTGATATGCTGTGCTCATCTGTCTGAAATGATTAACCGCGCCGTGGAAAATGCGCACTCACAATTTGGCGGACCTCCTCCAACCACCCGGCCCGCCGTTCCGGCGTACTGGTGATGACCACCGAAAAAGTCCGGCGCCGCACGTTCTTGACGCCGCACAGATCGAAGACGCATTTCTTCCAAAGCGTTTCAAGCGGATCGCCGAACGCTTCGCGCTCGCGCTCGTCCGGCGTGTTGGCGGTGTTGAAAACAATCGCCGACTTGGCCTTGAGCAATCCCAGCGGCACGCCCTCGCCCTTGTCGTTGGCGACGAACCGGTAGGCCACCTCCGGCCGCAGCACGCGGTCAATCCACCCCTTCAGTATCGCCGGCGGCATCCCCCACCAATTCGGATGCACAATGACGATGCCGTCGGCCACGGCAATCTCCTGGCAATGCCGGGCGACGGGCGGATCAAGTTTGGGATTCGCCTGGAGTTCCGCCGCTGAGAACAGCGGTGGAAATTGTTCCTGGCAAAGATCGTGCAGAACGGCTTGATGCCCGTTTTGCCGAATCGTGTCCGCCGCCGTATTGGCGATGGCGTGGTTGAAACTCCCGGTATTGGGATGAGCTAGGATGATTGAGATGTTCATAAAATTGTCAATTCTCCGCCGAGTGCAATCCACCCGTTCCGGCGCGGAAGGAGACAGTCATCCGCTCCGGGTCTTCCGGCGAGGCGGACGCGCAGTTCCACAAACACGCGCCGCAGTGAACGCATTTCTCCCGGTCGAAATTCGGCACGCCGTTTTCGCCGGGCGTGATGGCCTGGCCGGAACAAACTTCGACGCACAGCTTGGTGCCGCATTGCCGGCACTCGCTCGGAAATACAAACCCGACGTGGTCCGCGCAGCCCCCCGGCGCTTGCACCTTGCCCCCCAGCAGAAGCGCGTCCTGGTGCGACACCAGCAGTTGGCCGTCGAAGGGAATCGCAGGCCAGCCCGCCCGCTCCATGAGCGCGGCATGCGCGGATACGCCCCGCGCGTAACAATCATCGCGGATCTTCCGCGCTTCCTCGGCTGGGATGCGGCCCCGATAATAATCTTCCAGCGTCGGGATGCGTTCCCACGGACGCAGCGGTTTGCCGGGCAGCGCCAGCCGTCCGCCGCTCAAACCGGCCAGCGCCATCCCAACCATCCCGGTGACAACGCCCCGCTGAAAACCGTCGCGCGATTTTTCGGCCACCGCGGCTTCGTGTTCCATCCAACTGTCGCGTCGGCGCTTCACGTAGCTCGCTTCGAGGTTCTCCTTCGTAAATGGTTTCTTCGCCTTGAGCAATTCAACCACGGCCTCGGCCAGTTGTGCGCCCGTGGCCCAGGCCTCATCCACGCCTGAGCCGGTGAGCACGTTGGTGCTGCCGCTGCCCTCGCCGATGCGCGCGTAGCCGTCGCCGGCCAGATGCGGCTCGCCGCGCCGGCCCGATTCCCCCAGCGTCTTGGCGCCCCACGAACGAAGCTTGCCGCCCCTGAGATAGCGCCAGAGGCAGGGATGCAGCATCCAGTGCTGAAGGTAGCGATAGGCCGTGCGCACCGGGCTGTCGAACCACGACGGCACAAAAATGCCCACCGACGCCACCCGGTCGGGATGCACGTAGAAAAACCCAAAAATCTCCGGCTCCGGATACCCGAAGGTGTGCAGCACCGTCCCGGGTTTGAGCGGCGTATCCTCCGGCAAATCCACCACGAACTTCATGCCCACCGCCCAGTCGCGCGTGTGATGGTCCGGCGGCATGCCGAAGTGCGCGTCCAGTTGCCGCCCGACCGCGCCGACCGGCCCGTCGCCCACCACCGTGAGCGCGCCGTGAATGTCCATGCCCGGCGTGAACCCGTCGGCTGGCGCGCCTTTCTTGTCCACACCCTGATCCAGCAGCCGAACGCCCACGACTTTGTTGCCTTCAATGAGCGCCTGGGACACCGGTGTGCCGGGCCAAATCTGAACCGTGCCCGTGCTTTGCGCCTGCGCGCCGGCCCATTGCATGAATTGCCCCATTGAAAGCACCATGCCGCCGCGCTTGTGCAGAAAGCCCGGCGTCCACGGCAGGTTTAACGCGTCGTGCTCGAACGGCAGCGCCCACTTGAACGCACGAATAAATTTGTCCGCCAGCCGTAGCGTCACGGAACGCCGGCTCGCGCCGACCGGATCGAGCAAATACAAAACTCTTTCGTCGCTGACCGGCGCCGCCATCGGGATGCCGGCATTTTCAATGTTCGGGATGCTCGCCCGCAGCGCCCGCGCTTTGGTCACGACGCCGGAGACGCCGAAGCCAATGTCATCCGCGCGCTCATAGCAAAGCACCTGTGGCGCCATACCGGGCGCGACGCCACTTTCGATGGCGGGCGTGCCATCGGCCTTGACGAGTTGTCTGGAGAGCGTCGTAAGAAACCCCGCCGTCGCCGGCCCGAATCCCACGCACACAATATCCGCGTCCATTCGCGGACGTTCAATGGCCGGGGTTTCCGATGCGGGCTGCGACATTTGCGAGCTTGTTTCAGTTCATTGTTTCCCCGCAAACCGCCGGGCGGATGGTTTCGCTTGGATTTCGTCGCGAACATGAAACCCAATTTCAGGACGTTTCGGTTCCGGCTGTGATGGAAGCGGCTCCATGAGCTTTTTGATTTCCTCAAGGATCTGAACGATAGCCTGCTCATGAACGTCCAACCGTCCCGTCAATCGCCGCTCCAGCTCCGCCAGTTTTTCCGCCAGTTGCCCGTTCTGCGCCAGCACCTCCCGCATTTTCACGAAAGCCCGCACGACAAACACACTCATCTGAACCGCTCTCGAACTGTTCAGGACATTCGCCGCCATAATCGCGCCATGTTCAGTGAAGGCGCGGCGGAGAGTTCGGCGTCCGCCCCGGCCTTTCTTTGACCTCGCAAATTGCGAGGTCAAAGCCCGGTTCTCCTCCGTTGTAAGCGTGAACACAAAGTCGGCAGGGAACCGCTCGTTGTTCCGTTTGACCTGCTCGTTCAAGCGCCAGGTCAATACGCCATAGATTCTTGCCAAATCGGCGTCCAGAATGACCCGCTGGCCGCGAACAATTCGGATCAAATCTTCGATCGGCTGTCGGGGAATCACGGAGATTTTTGTTTTCATGCGGCTGCGACCGGATCGCGAAACGAAAACCCTCGTCGGATGAATGGTTGAGAGTTTGAGATCACCAATTGTGATCTCCGATTAAATACCGCGTCGAAGCCGACGCAATCGATATTCGCGGCGCCATCCACAGAAGTTGCGCATTTCCGACAAAGGTTTTCCTTCTCTGTTTTCTCAGTTTGCTCCTCTTCAATTTCTTTGGGTACAGCATGCCGCGCTGTGTCCATGCGCTGGCGCTCAATAGTGGTTTGAACTGACACGGGAAAAGATTGGTTCAATGTTCGGTGAAAACGAGAAGGAGTTTGCGGCATCCGCCCCGTCCCTCCTTTGATGTTGCAGCTTGCATCATCAAACCTTCGATCTCCGTTTGAGTGAGTTGGAGAGAATCATGCCGGATAATCCAGCGCCTCGCGCGTCATCACTTTGGTCAACGATTCGGCCGCGCGGTCTTTCGCCAGCCGGCAGCCGGTCAGGCACGTGTCGAGCTTGGCGCGCAAGGCGACGAACGTTTCGATCCCGCCGCATTTGACGCACGGGCCGGCTTTCAACGGATGCGCTTCGCCAGGTTCGACCACGTCCGCGTATGCGCGGGCCGAGCCGTCAATGCCGGGGATGATGCCTTCAAGCATTGTCAACTCCTCCGCGCAATAACAGGCCGCGCACTCCGCATCGTCCCACGCCGGATGCCGGTTGTAACCGTGGACAATTTCGGCGGCGATCCGCCCGACCTCGCCCGCCGCGCGCGCGGCTTGCACGTGGCAAAGATCGGTGAAGAAGGCGACCGTGCCCGCCAGGCCGGACGCCACCGCGGGATTCTCCGCGCCCTTGGTCTCCAGTTCAATGACGTCGAGTATGAATTGCCGCGCCGCCAGCAGCCAGCACAGCGCGTCGGCCAGCGGGAAGGTCACGCCCTGGCGCGCCTTGTGATAGAGCTTCGCGCCTGCGGCGTCGGTCGCCCCCTGCACGTGTTGCAGCGTCCACAGCCACAGGCTCATCGCCGTGCCCAGCGCGCACGCCCCCGTGCCGGGACGCTCGGACGCGATGCGTTTCATCCCGGCGATCCATTGCTTGAACTGTGCGAGAAACAATTCGTTGGTCATCGTCATCGTAAGCTGCAATCGCTGCACGGCCTCCGGCCCTTCGTAGGTTGCTTCCAGTTGCGCGTCCATCCATTTCTGCCCCAGGAAGCCCGGGCAATCCTCCGTGACGCCGTAACCGCCCATGAGGCTGACGGCTTCGCGCATCATGTTGGCCCCGTGGCCGGTGTTCCACAGCTTGCAAGCCGGGCAAAGCACGTTCGCAAGCGAATCGAGCTGTGCGAATCGCGCGAGCGGAGCTTCGATCGGTTTGTGCGCGTTAACCGACTCCAGGGCGCGCTCCTGGGCTTTGGTCAATTCCTTGAACGCCGCGCGGCCCGTTAATCCTTTCTCCGCAAGAATGCGGTCCTTCTCCTTTTCCAGCGGGTCAAGTTCATCGAACAAACGCGCGGCCTCAAATCCAAGCGACGCACTGGCTTCGCCGGTCGCCCAAATATCCACCAGCCGATGAAGCGCGTCCTGCTTTTGCTGGATGCCCAGTTCGTAACGCGGCGTGCCAGCGGCGCCCGCGCCGCCCCGAAATCGGCGTCGCTGATAAAGAATCACCGGTTCGACGGCGGAAAGCAGCTTGGCAGCGGTCATCAAGCCCACGGTCACGCGCGTGCGGCGGAAAACCGCTTCGATGATTTCGCCGTGGGAATAGTTCGGGATGATGACGCCATTCTGGATCGTGTAGCCGCCGACGATGCGGCTGGCGGGGACTTTGAGATTGAAGACCGGATCGTTCGTGGACGAAAGCTGGTGGACGAGTTTCTTGGTCGGCGTTCCCCGGTCCCAGACGCCGGGATCGCCTTCGACCAAAATCACCATGCAACTGCCCTTGAGTTTCGGATCGTCAGACTCGACGGCGGCGGTGACGACGTTGGCAAAGCCCATGTTGGTGATGAACCGGCCGCGCTTGTCCACTTGCAAGAGTGGCTCCTGGCCCTCCTTCCACTCCGCCACGCGCACCTTGCCCGCCAGCATGCTGGTCTCGACCCCAACGAAGGGAATCGGTTCGGTGAGCGCAAAGGCCGCGCGCACTTGTTTGCGGTCTTCGCCGGGCTTCAACGGCGCGGCCCCGGCGACGTACCGGGCGCGTTGTTCCGGCGTCCCGCGCTCGTGTATCGGCGCCAGACCGAGATTGCCCGCCAGACTGCTGGTCGCCGCGCCGGCATCGACCCACGCCAGTTCAAAGGCGATGAGCGCCAGCATGAGGTTTTTCGGGCCCCCGATGAACCCTCCGTATTCCGGATCGAGAAATGCCGCCGTCAGGCCGCTCTGGTCGAAGTGCCGCAGCAACTCCGCTTTCTCCGGCGTCCAGTCGTGCGCGTTGCGCCCGCCGTTGGCGACGAGCCGCGCGACCGGCCCGCGCGCCACGCCGCGGGCGCTTTGCACCAGCATTTGCAGGTCGTAGCGCTCGGCGAACCGCCACATTATCTGGCGGACGTCATCGCTGGGCAAAGTGTCGAGATTCACAGTGGGACGATTGTTCAAGACTCCTGGCATAGTTTCACCATTGGATTGGGCGCGGCCCCCGGCGCTCTCCGACCCTCGGCCCCGGCGCGGCACAACACTCAATTACTTTCGATGCGAGGTTAGTTCCCCTTCAATTTGTGCCACAACCTCTCTGTTGCCATTCTCTACACAATTTTTGGCGCGCCCAACTGCCGGGGGCTTTTCTCTCAGGTGGTCCACACCCCCGCGATCTTCGTGCCGCAATAGCGGCATTTGCCCTCAACGATGTCAAGCTGTGTGACGGCAAAAATGTCGCGCTCGACCACCGCTTTCCCGCAATGCGGGCACCAGGTCGTCCCCGCTCCTTCCAGGCCGGGAACGTTGCCGATGTACACGTAGCGCAGGCCCTCGGCCCGAGCGGTGTCGCGCGCCTGCACCAGCGTCTCCACCGGCGTCGGCGCCAGGTGCGCGAGCTTGTGCTCTGGATGAAACCGCGAGAAATGCAATGGCCGGTCCGGCCCCAACTCCTTCAGTATCCACCCGCACATCCGGCGGATGCAGTCCAGATTGTCAGTATAGGTCGGTACAATGAGGTTGATGATCTCGAACCACACGCCCAGGTCCTTCAGTGTCCGCATCGTCTGGAGGATGGGCTGAAGCCTGCCGGCATTGAGTTTCTGATACGTCTCGTCGTCGAACCCTTTGAGGTCCACGTGCGCCGCGTCCGCGTACTGGTAGAGTTCGCGCCCCGGCCGCTCCTCAATCGAGCCGCAACTGACCACGATGTTCTTGAGCTTTCGCTCGCGCGCCACAATGCACGTGTCCTGCGTGTACTCGTAAAAGGCCGTCGGTTCCGAATACGTGTAGGCAATGGACGGACAGCCCAGCGCCTCCGCGACCGCCGCAACGTCTTCGGGAAACAGGCTCAACCGCGCCATCTGTTCCTGCGTCAGGCCCCGCGGCAGCGGCGGCCGCAGGCGCAACTCCTCGCCCGCCGGGTCCTTGGTCTCCTCGGGCTTCTTCTGCGAAATCTCCCAGTTCTGGCAATTCAGGCACCGGAACACGCAGCCAGAAGTCGCCAGTGAAAACGCCCGGCTGCCGGGCATGAAATGATACAGCGGCTTCTTCTCCACCGGATCAACGTGGAACGTGCAGGGGTTCCCATAGACCATTGTGTAAAGCGTGCCCTCGTGGTTGACGCGATTGCGGCAATGGCTCCGGTCGCCGGGCGCAAGGATGCAATTGTTCGGGCAAATCTTGCATTGAACGTTGCCCCCCAACTTGAGGTAATGCCGCCCTTCCCGGACCCAGCCCCGCTTCTGCCACAACTCCCACGTCTCCCCTTTGGGCGCGTCCCCTTTGAACACCTCCGCCGGCGCTTCCGACTCGCGCCATTTGGTGAAGTAGTCCAATAGCGAACCCGCGCCCACGGCGCCGACGGCCCCACCCACTCCTAGTTTGATGGCGGCGCGGCGCGAGAGTGCTCTCACCGGACCTGTGCCGGCGGCGCAACCGCTTTGTGGATCGTGACGGTTCACGGCTTTTCGCGATGTGTGATCCAGCCCCATCGCTGAAAGGCAAGATACACCGCCGGCAAGCTGTGCGCCAGCACCAGTACGATTAGCGGCAAGTGAAGCATCCGGTGATAGGTCAGCGCGGTCTTTTCGTCCAGCAGCCGGCTGAACCCGTGCTTGCCCGTCATCGCATATCCGGTTGCCAAAAAGCCCGCCAGCACCGGCAGCAGCGGCCAGCCGCTCCAGCGCACGATTTTCAGTAGAATGAAGTTCAATTTGTTCATGTCACCGCCTTCTTCAAAATCAGGGCCCCTCCCGCCAGCGCGTTTAACGCCGCCGCCAGCAGGCAAACCCCGCTCACGCCAATCAACGGAATCAACAGCGTGCTGGCCAGCAACGCCCCCAGAAACGCGCCCATGAAATCCGCCGTGTAGAGCCTTGATACGGACGCGTTCGTGCCGTTGAATTCGATCCGGGTCGCCAGCGGGAATTGCGCCCCCACCGGCACCGCCAGGGCGAAGGTCAGCCCTGCAATGGCGACTTGCACCGTCAGCGCCGTTCCACCAAATGCCGGCGCGCGGCTCAGCAGGCCCAAAACCGGCGGCAACAGCAATCCGAGCGCCGCGATGCCCATCGAAGTGACTGCCAGCAACTTCGGTGTCTTGCTTTTCAGCCCGCTGGCCCACGCGGCGCCCGCCGCCAATCCCGCCATAAACACCGTGACGATGATGCCCAGCTGATAGTAGAGCGAACCGCACAACGCCTGGAAGCCAAGCAGCAGCACAACCTCCAGTGACGATGCCGCGAAACCCGAAGCAAACACCGTTACAGCCGTGCCGCGCAGTCGCGCCACGTATATCCCCAGCGCCAGCGCCAGCACCGCTTCCGCCGCGCCAAAACGCGGGTTGAATTGGCTGGCCCAAAGACGCAGGCACCGGAAATAAAGCACGGGGCTGAAATCACGGTTCACCGCGGCATCCTGCGCTGCCGCGCGCTGCAAATCCGCCACGCGGTCCGGCGTCAGCATTGCGTCCAGGTAATGCCGGTTGACAAACCGCGTGCGGATGCCCGCACGCTCCAACTGGCCCGCAATATCCATGCCCAGCGGCCCGTCGGAGGCCAGAAAAAACACCCGCCCGCCCGGCAGCATGACGACGTTGGCGAAAACGCCCTGGAGCGTTTTATGCGCCGTCGCCAACACCCGCCCCAGTTCGGGACTGACGAAGTTCTCGTAGCGTCCAACGGCCAGCGCAAGCACTCCCTTGGCCGTCAATGCCTGTTTTGCCTCCGCCAGGAACTCGGCGGTATGAAACCGGTTCAGTTGCGCCGTAGTGGGATCGGCCAGATCGACGATGATCACGTCGAATAACCCGCGGCTCCTTTGCACAAAACGCCGTCCGTCGGTGTTCACCACGGCAATGCGCGGGTCCGCCAGATTCTGCGGCAGGAATCGGCGGCCCAGTTCAAGAAACAGCGGGTCCAGTTCCACGCACGTCACCTCCGCGCGATACTTGAGCAACTCCTTCGCCGTCCCCGCCACGCCTCCGCCGATCAGCAGCGCGCGCCGCGCGTCGGGCCGTTGCGCCATCGCGTATTCCGCCGCCTCCTCCACCTCCGCCGTGTTGTGCGTGGATACTACGGGCGCTCCGTTTTGGAAAAAGTTGATCTGCTCCCCCGCCCGCGTCACGACAATCTGCCCGTAGGGCGAATTGCCCCGAAACAAAATCTCCTCGCCAGGATGCTGCAGCCGCGTGGTGGCGGCGTCCGTATTCAATTCAAAGGCCACCAGCGCCAGACACGCGGCGCCGGCTATGGCCGCTCCCACGATCCGTCTTCGCCCCCAGCCCCAGGCCAACAATCCCGTCAAAGCAAGGTTCAGGAAACCGACACTGGCCAGCGCCACAAAGGAATTGAGCACCCACGCCAGAATCAGGCTGAAGAGCGCTCCGCCCAGGATGCTGCCCAGACTGTCGGCGATATAGACTCGCCCCGCGCTCGCTTGGCCATCGCCTCCCCTGGCGTCAATCGCGCACGCCAGCGCCAGCAAAAACCCCGCGACCAGGCAATATGGCACAAGCACCACGAAGCTGGCCCCGACCGTCGCGCTGATGCCGACCGCCGCCCCGCGGGCGAAGATTTGGTTCCGCAGCACCCGCACCGCAAATACCTGCGCCACCGGCACGACCGCGATAAGGATTTGCATCCAGAGAAAACTGCCCGCCGGGTCCCTCTGCCTGTCGCTCCGCCGTCCAAGCCAGGCGCCCACGCCCATGAGCAGGAGCCAGTTGCCCAGCACCACGCCCAGCACCAACTCGTTGCCCGTCAGTGCGCATAGCAACTCCCGCATCAGCACCAGTTGGGTCATCACGCAGGAGACTCCCAGGGCGCCGACAGCCAGCAAAACGAGCCGGCGCTGGCTCGCGGCCCCTGGCGCCCTCGGCTCTTGGTCCGGCATCAAAGATCACTCCGACTCCTCAAACGATTCGACGTGGTAAATGGAAACGGAGGTTTCTCCGCCTCTCCACGCCGAGGGGGCGCAGCCGGCCTTTCGCGAAAGTTGATTCAGAAACTCCACCTTCTCCGGAATCTGCGCCCAGACCTGGGGCAGGAACGTCGCCCCGCTGGAGCCAATCCGCAACACCACCCCGTCCTCGTACGGCTTCAACTTCCCCAACAACTCTTCCGGTGACGCAAATCGCAAGGGCTGCGGCTGTGTCAGCACGCTCACTTCGATCCGGATTCTGTCCACTTCATCGGGCTGCACTGGCTCGAAGCGCGGGTCGCGCCGGGCCGCGTTTCGAGTGTTGTCCGCCACCGCCTGGTAAAGCGATTCCTGCGGTACTATATGACCAATACAACCCCGCAACGCTCCATTCACCGTCAACGTCACAAAACACCCCCGGCTCTCCGATAAGTTCGTTGACACCTCCCCAACGCTGATATCCGGCGCTGTGCCATTGGTCGCGGCGCTGAGGAGGCTTTTGCGCGCCACGTTCAGCAGAATATGTCTCTCTTGCTCCGATAGCTTCTGGGACGGCGGCTCGTAGAATGCGATGGCCGAGTATCCCACTACTCGATCTTTCTGCCCGGTGACGTCGCCGCTGTTGCGGCAGTCCAACAATTGGGCCTTCCACCCTTTCTGCCGGGCCAGGTACATCAGCGCCAGAATCGGCAGTTTGCCGCACGCCTCCTGACTTTTCATCGCGTCGATGTCCATGGCGCAAATCGCTTTGACGCACCGGCCATCCAGTTCTTTGGCGTCACTGTAGGTATGATAGTGACTCAAGTCCGAACTGGCCACAACCAGTGTCGTGTCGTCCACCACACCCGCCAGCCCCGTGGCGATCTTCTCTGGGTCGGCGTCCCCCACAACAATCGGCACGATCTTGCAGTTCGGCAAGGTCTTTTGCAGAAACGGAACCTGGACTTCAACCGAATGTTCCCACGTCTCCGGCGTGTCTTCGCCCACCGCGGGCGCCGCCCTCGGGGCCTGCCTCCACCACTCCGGCCGCTGCACCAGGCAGCGCGGCTCCAGAACGAAGGGAGCGGCCTTCAGAAGCACGACCGCTTTTTCCGAAATGGATACCCTTCCCAACGGCGTCTCATATACGTCCGCGTTCGGGATAGAGGCCTGCTGAAAAAGGGCGTAGTGGCTCGGACCCATCACCACCACTGTCTGGATCGGGCGCCCGACGACGGTCTTGTAGGCGATCGACGCTGTCGGCCCGGAAAACTCGTAACCTGCGTGGGGACAAACCAGGCCTTTCAAGCGGGCAACGTAATGGACCGGCGCCTTGTCCAGCAACCCGTCGAGTGTTGTTGAAAGAACCCGCTGATCCGCCGGATAAAATAATCCCGCCACGGCGGGCGTCCGCGCGCGCAGGCTCCGCTCCGCCGTCTTGGCCTGTTCAACCGGGCTGGCCTGCTGATTTGTTGGGGGCGCTTCCGCGCGCGGACCACACCCCCATCCGGTCACCAGCAGCGCCATGAGCGTCGTCTTGGCGATGGCCCTGCCGCCGCCTGTCGCCAGCGTCCGCCTTCTCCAAACACCCTCACTCCGGACCTTTGCCGGGCCGGAAACTCCCAACCCTTTGCGTCCTGAGTTCATGGACTGTTCCTTCCTCACAATCCGTTCAGTACACGCACGGCCTTCGCCGCGTCCGCCGAAGTGTCCAGGGCGATATGCGCCACCAGCTTCTTATTGATCGCGGCTGCCGAGAATCCGCGCAAGTTCAGGCCCTTGTCCGCCAACGCTTCGGTGATTCTTGCTCCCTCTCCTCTTTTGTCCGGCCCCTCGATTCGCACCGTCAGGAGACTCTCCGTCTTCTGGAAACCCGCTTCTTGCGCGGCCCGGCGCCCTGCCGCGCTCGTGATGGGTGTCACGAAGACCACGCCCGTGCCCCGTTTGTCCGGCGCGCGCCGGGCGATCACGAACTCGAGGTTCACGCCCGCGCTTGCCAGGGCATTGAGTTTGGCCGCAAGGCTGCCCGGATTGTCCTCTATCGAGGCCGCCCACGTATCCACTCTTTTGACGCTCAGTTTCATAAGACATTCTCCTTTCAGTTCAACGTGTTTATTTACAATACTAATACCACTCTGAGCGTTTCCGGGCAACAGTTAATTCCCTCCTGGAATGAGCTTTGGCGTGAAGTCAAATTCCCATCCCCTTGACGATCTTTCCCCAGGGTTTCACGCCTCCTAAACAGGCTCCGGCGCTTCCGCCTCGCCCTCGTCCTTTTCCTCGCTGATGACGGGGGCAATGGCCGTGAGCTTGTCCTCCCCTTCCAAATCAATCAACTTGACGCCTTGGGTGTTGCGGCCGGCTTCCCGGATGTCGCTCACGCGCGTGCGCACCATCTGGCCCGCCACGGTAATGAGCATGATCTCATCGGCATCCTTCACCGTCAGCGCCCCCACCACGCTGCCGGTGCGGTCCGTCGTTTTCATCGTGATGATTCCCTTGCCCCCGCGCGATTGGAGGCGGTACTCGCCAAAATCCGTCCGCTTGCCCACGCCGTTTTCCCCCGCCACAAGCAATGTCGCGTCAGGCACGACCACCGCCAGCGCGACCACTGCGTCGGAAGGCTCGACATTGATGCCGCGAACGCCGGTCGCCGGACGGCCCATGGCGCGCACGTCTTGTTCGGAGAAACGGATGCTCATCCCCTGGCGGGTGATGAGGACGACCTCGTCGTTGCCGCCCGTCAATTTGACGTCGATGAGCGTGTCACCCGGGTCGATGCCGATGGCGATGATGCCGCCCTTGCGGACATTGGCGAAATCCTGGAGGGAGGTTTTTTTGACAGTGCCGCGCTGGGTGGCGAAGAAAATGAAATGGGGCTGGGTCCACGTTTGGTCCTCCTTGTTGGGCCCCGTCTTGGCCACAATGCGGATGAGGGCGGCAATCTTTTCCTCCGCCTTCAGCTCGAGAAGGTTGGCGATGCTGCGGCCCTTGGCCGCGCGGCCCATGTCCGGCACCTCATGCACCCGCTCGACGTAGCCGCGCCCGGTGCTGGTGAAGATCATCAAATAATCGTGCGTGCTCGCGGTGAACAGGTGCTCGATAAAATCCTCCGCCTCCCCCGGCGTGGAGGCCGAGGCCTCGCCCGTGGTCATGCCAATGACCCCCTTGCCGCCGCGGCGCTGGGAGCGGTAGGAACTGACGTTCGTGCGCTTGATCAGCCCGGCGTGCGTGATGGTGATGATGACGCCTTCGTTGGCGATCAAATCTTCAATGGCGATCTCCCCCTCCTCCGGCGCCAACTCCGTCAGGCGCGGCGTGGCGTACTTCTGTTTGATCTCCCGCAATTCGCTCTTGATGATCTCGAAGACGCGCGATTCGCGCGCCAGAATGTCCAGCAAATCCTTAATGCGCTCCAGCAATTGTGTGTATTCAGCGCGGACCTTGTCCCCTTCCAACCCCGTCAACTGGTAGAGGCGCAACTCCAGGATGGCGTTGGCCTGGGCCTCGCTGAAGGAGTACCGCCCGTTGGTCAGGCGCGCCTCGCTTCGAATGACCACCCCAATGCGCTCGACCTGCTGGCGCGTGAAGTCAAACGCCAGCAATTTGATCTTCGCCTCCTCGCGATTGTTCGATTGCCGGATGATGCGGATGAACTCGTCCAGATTGCCCAGCGCGACCAGGAAGGCCTCCAGCGTCTCGGCCCGCTCCTCGGCCTTGCGCAATTCAAAGCGCGTGCGGCGGATGACGACTTCACGCCGGTGCTCGATGTAACAATTGATCAAGTCTTTGAGGCCGAGGGTTTTTGGGCGGCCATGATCGATGGCCAGGGCGTTGACCGGGAAGCTGGTTTCCAGCGCCGTGTGCTGGTAGAGATTGTTGATCACGACCTTCGGCAGCGCGTCCCGCTTGATCTCTATGACCACGCGCGTGTTTTCGTCCGATTCGTCCCGCACCGCGGTGATGTCGGTGATGACTTTCTCGTTGACAAGCTCGGCGATGCGCTCGACCAGCAGCGCGCGGTTGACGTTGTAGGGGATGGCGGTGACGATGATCTGCTCGCGGCCGCCCTTGATTTCCTCAAGCCCGATCTTACCCCGAATCTTGACCGAGCCGCGGCCACTGGTGAAATACTCCTTGATGCCGGCCAACCCGCATATCGTGCAGCCGGTGGGAAAATCCGGCCCTTTGACGTGCTGCATCAATTGCTCCACCGTGATTTGCGGGTTGTCGATTTGCGCGCAAATGGCGTCGATCACTTCACCAAGATTGTGCGGCGCCATGTTCGTCGCCATCCCCACGGCGATGCCCGTGCCCCCGTTGATCAGAAGATTGGGAAACGCGGCCGGAAATACCGTCGGCTCCGTCAACCGCTCGTCGTAGTTGGGGACAAAATCGACCGTGTCCTTGTCCATGTCCTCCATCAGGACCGCGCCCAGATGCGTCATCCGGGCTTCGGTATAGCGCATCGCGGCGGGTGGATCGCCCTCAACGGAGCCGAAATTGCCCTGCCCATCGACCAGCGGCTCGCGCATCGCCCACGGTTGCGCCATGTGAACCAGCGTCGGATAGATCACCGCTTCCCCGTGCGGATGAAAGTCACCGCTGGTGTCGCCGCAGATTTTGGCGCATTTGTAGTGCTTGCGCCCCGGATAAAGATTCAGCCGGTGCATCGCATAGAGGATGCGCCGCTGCGAGGGCTTCAACCCGTCCCGCGCGTCGGGCAAGGCGCGGGAGATGATGACCGACATCGAGTAATCCAGGAACGAGTTCTTGATCTCGTCGGCCACGTTGATCTTCTCGATCTTTTCGTGCGCGGCAAAAAGCGGCCTGGCGCCGGCGGGACGGTTCTCGTTCTCGTCCGGGTTCTGCGGCGGTTTGGGTTCTTGGGGTTCGGCCATGGAGTGTCAGAATATTACTTTTGCGGCTTTTTCGGCGCCGGGGCGTCGTTCAAAACAGCGGCAGGTTCCTCTGCCTGACGTGCTTCCAGTTCCGCGATTCTCCGGTCCAAATCCGCCGCCCGCGCCAGCAGTTTTTGCTCGTAAGGCCCGGTTTTATCGCCGGAAATCTCTTTAATTTGGTCGTCTTCGGAGATTACGTAATTGGTGCCGCATTGCCGGGCGCGACGAATGGCATCCACCGCCGCCAGTTGCAGGTCCCGTTCCACTTGGAGATCCTCGACGTCCATTGTGGAATCATCGAATAGCTCGAATCTTGTGTTCATATATCTGGGCATCGCCCCTCAAACGTCCAGGTTGCGCACGTTCAGCGCGTTGTCCTCGATGAATTGCCGGCGCGGCTCCACTTCGTCCCCCATCAATTTGGTGAACATCTCCTCGGCTTCGACGACGTTGGTCATGTCGATGCGCAGCAGCTTTCGCTTCTCCGGATTCATCGTCGTCTCGAACAACTCCTTGGCGTTCATTTCGCCCAACCCCTTGAACCGCTTGATCTGGATGCCGCGTTTGCCGGCTTCCTTGACCCCGGCCAGAATTTCGGCGATGGAAAAAAGCGGCTTGACCGTCGCCCGGTCGCCCTCGCCCTCGATCAACTCGAACAGAGGCTGGTCCTGCGCCGAATAATGTTCGACCTTCAGCCCCTTGCGTTCCAGTTTGGCCAGCAATTCCATCACCGCCTTGCTCTCGTGCAACTCGACGTGCTTGGCGCGCCGGGTGTTGCCGTTGCGCCCCTTGTCGCCTTTCTCAATCAGCGTCGTGTCGGACTCCTCGCCGAACAGTTTCAAATCCGCATTGGCCGCTCCGAACTCGCTCAGTTCCTCTTCGGTGTGAAAGTAATGCACCGTCTCGTCGTTCCCATCGCGCACCTTCACAAGGTGGCGCGGCAACTGGTGCGTCGTTCCGTGCCGGTGCTCGATGTAGTCGCCAAAATCCCCCCCGTGCCGGCGCAGGGCCTGTACGTATTTGTCCAGCGACTCCAGCAACTCCAGGATTTCGCCCAATTGCTTCTCCGACATCTCGCGCCCTCCCGCCAGGTCGCGCAGCCGCACGTCCTCGGTGCCCAGTTGGATCAGTATTTTGTTCATCTGCGCGTCGTCATCGACGTACTCCACACGCTTTTTGCGCGCAATCTGGTAGAGCGGCGGCTGGGCGATATAGACAAAGCCCTGTTTGACCAGTTGCGGCATCTGCCGGTAAAAAAACGTCAATAGCAATGTGCGGATGTGCGACCCGTCCACGTCCGCGTCGGTCATGATGATGATCTTGTGGTAGCGCAATTTCTCCAGGTCGAACGCCCCCTCGCCCTCGCCGTTGCCGATGCCGGTGCCGATGGCCGTGATCATCGTGCGGATTTCGGTGTTTTGCAGCACCTTGTCCAGGCGCGCCTTCTCCACGTTGATGAGCTTGCCGCGAATGGGCAGAATGGCCTGAAACTTCCGGTCCCGACCCTGCTTGGCCGAGCCGCCCGCCGAATCACCCTCCACGATGTAAAGCTCCGTGTTCGCCGGGTCGCGGTCCGAGCAATCGGCCAGCTTGCCAGGCAGTCCCCCGCCGGTCAGCGCGCTTTTGCGCACCGTCTCCCGCGCCTTGCGCGCCGCCTCCCGCGCCCGCGCCGCCATCAGGCTCTTGTCAATCACCCGCCGCGCCACCGACGGCGTGCTGTCGAAAAAGCTCATCAGCCCTTCATACACAATCGACGAGACGATGCCGTCGATCTCCGTGTTGACCAGTTTGACCTTCGTCTGCGATTCAAATCGGGGGTTGGGCAGCTTGACGCTCAACACGCAGACCAACCCCTCCCGCACGTCGTCCCCGGATATGGCCGGGTCCTTCTCCTTGATCAAATTATTCGCGCGCGCGTACTGGTTGATCGCCCGCGTCAGCGCCGTGCGAAATCCCGTCAAATGCGTCCCGCCGTCCGGGTTGGGAATCGAGTTGGCGAAGCACAGGATTTGGTCGGTGTAGCTGTCGTTGTATTGCAGCACGCAATCGATCAACACTTCCTCCTTCTGCCGCGCCAGCACAATGGGCTTGGGGTGCAGCAGTTCCTTGTTGCGGCCCAACTGCCGGACGAACTCCTCGATGCCGTCCCGATAGAAAAAACGCTCCGATTTATTCTCCACCCGCTCATCCGTCAAGGTGATTTCCAGACCCGGATTGAGAAACGCCAGTTCGCGCAATCGGCTGGCCAGCAGATCGAACTTGAATTCGGTCGTGATCGTGAATATCACCGCATCCGGCTTGAAAGTGATGAGCGTGCCCGTGTGCTTGGATTTGCCAATGACTTCCAGCTTCTGTTTGGTCACCCCGCGCTCGAAGGCCATGTAATATACCCGCTCATCGCGCGACACCTCCACTTTGAACCATTCGGAGAGGGCGTTGACGCACTTGGCTCCGACTCCGTGCAGGCCGCCGGAGTACTTGTAGGCCCCCTGCCCGAATTTTCCACCAGCGTGCAAATTGGTCAGCACCAACTCCACGGCCGGTATCTTCCATTTCGGATGAACATCCACCGGGATGCCCCGGCCGTCGTCGCGGATGGACACCGAACCATCGACATGCACCGTCACATTGATCGTCTTGCAGCAACCGGCCAGGTGCTCGTCGATCGAGTTGTCCAGCACCTCGAAGACGCAGTGGTGCAGGCCTCGCTCATCGGGGTCGCCGATATACATTCCGGGACGTTTGCGGACGGCTTCCAAGCCCTCGAGTTTATCGATTTTGGAAGCGTCGTACTTTTCCGACACCTCGGGCCCCATGTTGACAACTTGACTCATTTGATCGTCCATTTGTGTTCTCGAAACCGACGCCCGGGCCCGGGATTTCACCCGCCTGGTGCGACCGAAAAAATATAAGAGAAATGGAGGTTGGAAACAACCTTTAATTTGATCTTTTTTTAGCCCAAAACCACCATTAGTTGATGGCTCTTTGGGGGAATTGCACTAAGGATTGTGGTCTCTCCTAAGTTCTCTGTACCTCTTTCCTGCGCCAGTCGAGAGAAAAACAAAAGGCCGGGTTTTTGGCCCGGCCTTCTGCCTGAGAACAAACATTAAAATCTTTTCGGCTGACGCGCGGCGCCGCAGACTTGCGCCTTCCCCCACACACGGAACACTGCGTTTTGCACTGTCAACGCCCCAAACCATACCCCAATGGCCGAAAACCGAAAGTCACCAGTACTGGGGACACGTAGCCAATGGCCGCGCCGGATCACTTGCCGGCCTTGGCCTTGGCCTTGGCTTCGGCTTCCTCGATCTTCTTGATATACTTGGCCGGGTCTTTGTCGAAGTCCTTGCGGCAGTCCTTGCAGCAGAATTTGATCTCCCGCCCTTTGTAGGCATAGACCACCGGCCCGCCCATGTCGCTGCCGAGCTTTTCGCCCGAAACGATGCACGTTTTCAAGGTGTAGGGAATAAGTTTGGCCGGCGCCTTTTGGTCTTCGGCGCGGAGCGCCGTTGAAAAGCAAACGATTCCCGCCAGCACGCCCGCAAAAGTCAGAAGTTTGATCGATTTCATAGTTTCAATGCTATTACACTCTTACCACATCCCTGTTCTACGTTCAATCAATCCAAAACCCTCATTTAAATTTCTTTGTGCTGGCGGCCCTTGTTTTTCCCGGTTTTTCTGCCATGTTGTTGTGTGCAAGATGGGCACAAGGGGAGATACTGAAATCGTTGTATGCCTGACCAAGCTCAAAAGAATAGACCGGTCGCGCCAAGTGGCGGCGGCGGG
This sequence comes from Verrucomicrobiota bacterium, assembly GCA_049517295.1. Taxonomy (GTDB): domain Bacteria; phylum Verrucomicrobiota; class Verrucomicrobiia; order Limisphaerales; family Palsa-1400; genus JBEKSF01. The sequence goes on along the minus strand of JBEKSF010000031.1, from coordinate 13,732 downwards.
GGTGAAGGGCCTAGCGCCCCGAAAGTCGATAAACCCAATACGGAGGAATTGCTCAAACGCATGCGCAAGGTCGATCCCGACCAGGCGCGGCGTTACCGCCAGCGCACCGGGCAATGAGCCAGCCGCTGCCGATCGCCGGGGATTTCCTCTCGCTTCTGGCCGAGCGTCAGCTCCCGCCGGTGGCCTCGGTTTCTCGCGCCGACGCTCCCGTCCAGACCCAGGCCACCACAGTCTTCGGTTTCCATTACGCCGAGGGTGTTCTGATGGCGGGCGACCGGCGCGCCACCGCGGGCAACGTCATCGTCACAGACCGCGTGGAGAAGATCATTGAGATCGATTCAACCTCGCTCCTGGCCATTGCGGGCGTGCCGGCGACGGCGTTTGAAATGGCGCGCGTGCTCCAAACCTCCTTCGAGTATTACCGGCGCAGCCAGTTGCAGCCCTTGAGCCTGCCGGCGCGGGTGCGCGCCCTGGCCCGCCTGCTGCGCGACAACCTGGCCATGACCATGCAGGGCATCGGGATTGTCGTGCCGCTCTTCGCCGGTGTCGATCACTCGGTTTCCCCGCCGCAGTCGCGCATTTATTTTTACGACCCGCTGGGGGCGCAATTTCAGGCCGTGGGATACGCGGCCTCCGGTTCCGGCTCGGCGACCATCCGCAGCATTCTCAGTTTTCAGGAACGCTACGGTCAGCCCGCCCCCTCCCTCATGGATTTGCCCCAGGCCGTCCGCCTGGCCTCGCGCCTGCTCTCGACGGCCTCGGAATTTGACTCCGCCACCGGCGGCGTCAACCCCTCCACCCAGACTTACGCCACAATCAAAGTCCTCAAACCGTCCGGCGTGGAAACCATCACCGACGAAGAGCAAAAGGAGCTCCTGCATGACTGAAGAGCCGTATCGCTGGCTGGAGGCGGTCGCGAATCGCCGCGAATACGTGCGCGAGCAACTCAAGGACGGCTCGCCCGTCTTCGCCGCAAGCCTGCCCGAGGGCATCCTCCTGCTGGGTGTCGGCGCCGGACAGTCCAAAGTGTTCGAGTTATTTGACCGCCACGCCCTGGCGGGCTTGGGGCACCCGGCCGACATCGAGAAGATACGCCAGGCGGCCATCGACGCCGCGCACATCGAGGCCTTTACCCGGGCGCCGGAGGACGTGAGCCTGCGGCGGTTAGTCAGCTTTGGGCTGGGACCGCAATTGAAAACCAACTTCGAGCAGATTTTCAGCGCGCCCTTCCTGGTCGAATTGCTCCTGGCCGAACTCGCTTCGGAACCGGCCCACGACTTGTTGTTTCGGCTGCATTTTGACGGGGCTTTCCGTACGCAGACGGGCGGAGTGATGATGGCCGCCAGCAACCCGGAGATCGAAGCCGCGGGCCAGAAATGGCTCAACGATGCCATCCAGAATAGAACCAGCCGGGCGGAGGCGGCCGACGTTTTATTGCAGGCCTGGGCCTGGCAGGCCGCGGGAAAATCTTTTGCCGAACCGATGCCAGACGAGGCGGGGCGCCAGGCCGGATGGCGTCAGGCGGTCACAGGCAAGGTCGTGGAAATCGGGTGGCTGGCGCGCCAAGGCGCCCGCCCCGCCCGTTACCACACGCAAACCCTTTCGGAACTGGGCCTGTAGCGGGGGATTGGATTTATGAACCGCATCGTTGGTTTGGAGACGGAGTACGGTTGTTTGACCAGCGAGTTGCCCGGCCACCAGGGCGCGATCGCGCGGGTGCGGGACTGGATTTTCAGGGAGCAGCGCTTCGGCCTCATTGACGTGCATCAACGCGACTGGGACGAGCCTGCGGGCAACGGCGGCTTTCTCTTCAACGGTGGCCGTTGTTATATTGACATGGGCCACCTGGAGTATTGCACCCCCGAATGCCTCAGCCTGCTGGATGTTCTGCGCTATGACCAGGCGGGCGACGCCATCCTGCTCCAAGCCCTCAAGGCCCTGCGCCTGGATCGGGAAGTCAGTTTCATCCGCAACAACGTTGATCACTATTCCGGCGCCACCTTCGGCTGTCACGAAAACTACCTGCTGCGCCGCGCCGCGCCCCTGACGGAAGCCAACGTGCATTCGCTGCTGGCCTTTTTGACGTTGCGCATGCTTTACTCCAGCGCGGGGCGCGTGGGTGCCACATCGGCTGCGGAGGCCCGCGATGAATTGGCCCGCCCCGGCACCGAGAGCATCTTCCAAATGAGCCAGCGGGCCGATTACATCAACAACGATTTGTTCGAGTGGGTGCAGTTCAACCGCGCCATCATCAACACCCGCGATGAACCGCTGGCCGACGCCCGCAAATACCGCCGCCTGCACCTGCTGCACGGGGACACCAATGTTCTGCCCGAAGCGCTGCTCCTCAAAGTGGGCACCACCTCCCTGGTGCTCGATTTGCTGGAAATCAATTGCCTGCCCAAAATCGTCCTCGCCGACGCCGTCGCCGCCTTCCGTAACCTGTCCCACCAACCTGACGGCCCCTGGCGGGTGCAACTGGCCGACGGACGTTGCGCCGACGCCCTCCACCTCTTATTCCAATACCAGCGCGCCGCACAGGCCGAATTGCACGGGCGCGACGCCGAAACCGACCTGCTGCTGTCAGTTTGGAGCGACGCCCTCAACGCGCTGGCGACCGACCCGGAGGCGCTGGTCGGAAAGGTCGATTGGATCACCAAACGGTGGCTCTTGCAGCAGTTTTGCGAGCAGGAGGACATTTCCTGGAACCACCCGTGGCTCAAATCACAGGACCTGGAGTACCATCATATCGATCCCGCCCGCAGCCTCGGTCTGGCCCTGGCGCAAAGCCCTCTCGGATGGGACATCCCGCGCAAGGAAGCCACGCAGGCCGCCAGCCAGCCGCCCGCCAACACCCGCGCCGCCGTTCGTTCGCAAGCCATGCGCCTGCTCAAGGACCAGCATTGCACTTATTATATTGACTGGGAGATCATCGGCGCCGAGGGCGGCAATTCCCTGCACCTGCTCAACCCCTTCGATGCCGGGTGCAAAGATGCCCAGGGCTGGGTTGATCTTCTGACCGAAGCGGCCGCGAAAAATGCCCGGCGCGCCAAGGTCGCCGACGCACCGTGAGGCCTTCCCAGCGCCCATTTTCAAATTCTCCTTCCTATCCCGCCACCGCCACAGGCGCCCCGAACTGGCCCTGGCACTCGGCCACCGCGATGATATGCCCGATCATTGCCTCTTCCAGGTCCAGGCGGGAGACACCGTGCGTTAGCGTCAGACGGCTGTCCAGCGCGTAGAGCCGGAAGAAATAGTGGTGCTCGTTGGAGGGCGATTTGGGGCCGGCGTAGCCATCCTGCCCGTAGTCGTTGCGCCCCTGTTGCAATATGGTTGGCATGACATTCTCGTTCAATTCGCGCGTCGCGGGCGACAGGTTAAAAACAATCCAGTGCGTAAACGCTCCCTGAGGCGCCTCGGGATTGTCCACGATCAAGGCCAGACTCTGGGCGGTGGGAGGAATCCCCTCGAATTTCAGGCTCGGCCGTTTGTTGCCGCCTTCGCGGGTATATCTTTCAGGGATGGTTCCCCCGTCTTCAAATGCGGGGCTGCTGATTCTCATAATCTTCTCCTTGTTAATCTTTCATTGTTGACTGGCCTCATCACCCCAGCCAGCGCCTCCTTCGTTCGTGGTTAATTTAGCCGCTGCCGCCCGCTGCGCCATCGGGGAATCCCCGCTTTTCGTTTCCTCCAATGGATGAAATAATATCGACTCATCGCGTCGATAAGTGTGACGAAATGCTTGATGTCATCGCCCGTTTGTGCGATAAAATGTTCATCGCATCCGCCGTGACGACTGCTCCTGCAAAAAGGCATTTCCCGCGCCGCCAGTTCCTTGTCATGGCCCTTGTTTTGATTTCAAACGCCGCGTGGCCTCAAAACCGGCCCATGGGAACGGACGTTTCCAGCTATCAAGCCACCGTCGATTGGCCGGCCGTCAGAAATGACGGAGTCTCCTTCGCGTGGGCCAAATGCACCGAGGGGACCTACTACTATGATGCCTATTTCACCGCCAACGAAGTCAATGCAAGGTCCGCCGGCGTGCTCGTCGGCGCCTATCATTACGCCCGGCCCAGCGCTGACCCCGGCACAAATGGCGCGGATACCGAGGCGGCCTATTTTTGGAGCAAGGCCAGCAACTATGTCACAAGCGGCGGCGGCTATTTGGTGCCGATGCTGGACTGGGAGGATGTCTATGTCACCAATGCCGGCCTCAACTTCACCGCCGCCCAACTGTCCGCCTGGGTCAATCAGTGGTGCAACGACGTCTCCAATTACGCCCGCACCAGCGGCCTGGTGGTGCGTCCGGTCGTTTACACAGGTAGCTGGTACTCCATCCCGGGGGCCTACCCGGGCCTCACCACTGCGGTCACAAATTGGCCATCGTGGTTCTCCGATTACCCCTACTGCACCGGCAACGCTTGCGGCAGCCCCACGCCGCAGACTAGTTCTCCCTGCTCCAGTTGCACCTACCCGTGGACCACCTGGAACCTCTGGCAATACGGCGACACCAACTGGTCCGGTGGCGACTCTGATGTCTTCAACGGCACGTCCAACCAGTTCTTGCAGCTCTTCCTCGTCGGCGGCGCCAACGCGCCCCGCATTGCGGCCAGTCCCCCCAACCTGACAGTGGCGCAAGGGTCCAGCGCCGCCTTCTCGGTGGCTGTCTCCGGCGGGACGCCGTTGTTCTATCATTGGCGGTTCGATGGAACCAATGTCGCCGCCATGACCAATGACTCCACTAACAGCGTTCAGTACGTCATTGCCGGCGTCCAGTTGACCAATGCCGGCGCTTATGCGGTGCAAATCAGCAACACCTATGGCTCCAATATCAGCGCACCGGCTTTTCTCTCGGTGACGGCTCCGCTGTCCAACGCGCCCGCCGCCGTCATTGCTCCCGCCGGGCTGCTCGATTGGTGGCCGGCCAACGGCAATGCCATTGACATTGTCAACGGCTGCAACGGACTGCCGACCAACGGCTTCTTCTACGCACCGGCCCAAACCGGCATGGCCTTTCATTTTGACGGCTCCACCAGTTACCTGACGATGACCAACTCTCCCGCCGATGTTGCGGTGCCGTGGACGCTCTGCTTATGGGTGTACCGGCAGCAGACGCCGCAGACCTCCGCGGCCCTGCTTTCCGACGGTACCTATACGCTCAAGCTCGAGCAATACAACGACACTCACGAAGTCGGAATGACGCAGTTGAGTGTGCAGGATTGGACTTTCACCAATTCGACCTACACTGTTCCCCTCCAAACCTGGACCCACCTCGCCTTTGTCGCCGTCGGCAGCGACGCCAGCGCCATGACGACGCTCTACGTCAACGGCGCGCTGCGAGGAACCATACACACCAACATTCCCCTGGGCAGAATCACCATGGGAGCCGTCGATGTCAGCGGCGCCGGCTACGTCGATTTCATGGAAGGCAGTCTGGAGGGCGTTATGATATTCAACAAGGCCCTGACTGCGGCCCAGGTTAAGTCGCTCTACAGCGCCGGGTCCGCCGGCCTCTGCCAGGCGCCGCAATTCCTTGGGGTTTCCACCGCCGCCGATGGTAATCTCACCTTCAACCTCGAGGGTTTGACAGGGTCAAGGGATTTCACCGTCTATTATTCGACCAACCTCCCCAACTGGTCCTTCCTCGCCACGTTGAGCGCGGCGGCCGGCTCCAATCAGTTCGCCGTTTCCCCAACCAACACCGCCGCCTTTTTCCGCGCCACCCAGCCGTAGCGTATCGCTTCAGCCCGTTTTGATCGAACCCTCAACATTACCCTAACGAGAGTGGCCTTCCGTTCCTGATCGCAACAGACTCTCGCTTCGGCCTGGCGGCAGTGGAATCCAGACCCGGTAGTAAGATGATCCGGTCCCTCCTGCGTCGGCGAAAGGAATAAGCTGGATTCTCACGGGCGAGCCGGACTTCACGGCATCCGTCCCCTTGACGACCACGGCATTAACACTAAAGACCTGCGCATCAGGCCATGTTTTTACTGTTTTCGGCGCGGGTTCGGGCTTGACGTTCAGCGCGGGCAGATCCGCCCCGGCCAACGCCACGTTGCTTATTGTCAGCCCCAAGCCGGTCAGGAGCGCGCCATCGGCTGCCAATACCAGCGGGCCATAAACAATGGCAGCCTTGCCTTCGTTCTGATGGTCTCCGGCAACTACCCGCGGCTCAAGCTTGCAGTTCAGTTCAATCCTGTCGCCCCCATGCCACGCCTGCCTGAGTGCGACGTAGCCGCCCGCATCAGGTTTTGACTTCACCTCTTGTCCGTTTACCCGCACTGAAGAGGTCCGACACCAGGCTGGAATCCGTAGTTTAATGGCGAACGTTTTGCCGTGCGCCGGATTTACCGTGATCTGTATTCGTCCGTCGCTGGGATATAGCGTTTCAGTGGTGAGCACCACCGCCGTGCCGTCCCGCAGGCTCAGTTTGGCGGTTCCTGCATCGTAAAGATTCATCACCACACCGTCGGCATCCGTGCTGACAGCAAACGTCGGAATCAACGCGATGCCGCGCGGACCGCTGGAAAGACAGCATTGACCGTCGAGGCTGCTGGTGTAAGGCTTCCTGCCTTCCATCTGCACATAATATCCCCAGGCTGTTCCGTCGCACTTCTGGGCGCCGAACAATTGGTTTAGAACAACATGTTCCAACTGCTCGGCGAATCGCGCTTCCCCCGTCAACCTCAGCAACTGGACATTGAATTGCAGCCACGTGACCGTAACACATGTTTCGCCCACATTCGATACATTGGGCAAATCGTAATCAGCGTGGAAGATTTCATCGTAGCTGGCCGCGCCGGTAATGTAGAGCCGGTGTTTCACAATGTCCTGCCAGGCGTTCAAGCAGGCCTCGAGAATCCGGGAGTCGCCGACGGTGCGGTAATATTCAAGGGCGCCATTCAGACAGGAGAGCATTTCGTAGGCCTTGCCATCGCCGACCTTATCGACCCGCTTCAGCGTGAGCAATGTCGAGATGATTTTCGGGCCATTGGGCTGTTCCCAAGCCCGCAGGATATACTTGCAGAAGTCGAGATAGCGTTGCTCTCCGGTCAAGCGGTAGAGCAAAAACATGGGTTCAAGCACACTGGTGGGGGCCAAGCCGGCGTGTTCGCCAGCCTTGATGATGTCGCGTTTGCCGGGTTCATCGCCGAAGGTGTTGCACAGCAAATCTCCAATCCGCCGACACGCTGGCAGAGGCTCCACGTTGCCGGTGTAGCGCATGTAGGTGATCAGGCCGATCAGGTTGTATTTATGTGCCCATACATCCCATTCTGTCCAGCGATCCTTGTCCAAATAGGTCCCCAGATAACCATCGGGAAGCTGGCACTTAACCAATTCTGCCGCCACATAATCGAGCTTCTTGCGCAGTGCCGGATCGCCGGTGTAAACCCACGCAAGCGTCGCCGCGTGCAACCATTTGCCCACGTGTTCGCCGTCCCAGGATTGCCGTCCGGGCCGGTTGCGGTATCCCTCCAGCAAACGTGCCGGGTCGAGTTCCGCAAGGCGATTGGCTTCATTGACGTCAATGCGATCGCCAACCCAGCCCGTCAAGCGTACCTGGTCAGGTTGCGTGAAATCCTGTCGATCCGCAATCGCGCAACGCACTTTTTCGGGCACAGGCGTTACTGCTGCCGGCATTGTCAGGTTGACCAAAGCCACCATGGCAACTACAGCCTTCAGTCCAAGATCTCTTTTCCTCATCGCTTCAGATTTCAAATTCTCAGAAACACCCTTTGTTTCAGCCCGTTTCCGCCCGCAGCAGCGCCAGCGGCGGTTGCCGGAGAATGCCCCGAATCATGAGCAACCCGGTGCCCCCCGTCAAAACCGGCGTTGCCACCAGCGCGAGCGCCAGCGGCCCAAGCGCCGGCGCAAAGCGGACGTGAAAAACAAAATGAGCCAGCGCCCACGACGCTCCCAGCGCCAGCATCACCCCGCTCAATGCCGCCAGGACGCCCACGGACACGTACTCCACCAGCAGCACGCCCAGGACCTGCCTGCCGGACGCCCCCAATGTGCGCAGCAAAATACTTTCCCGCACCCGCTGGAAATGGCTCGTCACCAGCGTGCTCACCAAAACGATCACCCCCGTCAGCACCGTGAACAGCGCCATGAACCGGATGACGAGCGAAACCTTCCCCAGTATCGCGTCCAGTGTTTGCAGGATCAGTGTCAAGTCTATGACTGACACGTTTGGAAACGCCTTCACCATCTCCCGCTGCAAGCGCGCCGATTGCGCGCTGGACGCCACTCGCGTGGCCATCACGTTCATCGCCGGGGCGCCCTCCAGCACGCCGAGCGGGAAAAGCATGAAAAAGTTCGGCCGCGCCCGCCGCCAGTTGACTTCGCGCAGGCTGGCCACGCGCGTCGTAATCGGGATTCCCTGCACGTCGAACACCATTTCGTCCCCCAAGCCCACTCCCAGTTCCTTGGCGATGCCCTCCTCCACCGAAATTGGCGCCACCGCGGCGTTGGTCACGCGCCCGATCCACCGCCCGGAGATCACCTTCTCGGCCTCCCGCAAATGGTCGGTGTAGGTGCTGCGATATTCCCGCCGCAGCGTCCACGCCGGAATGTGGCTTTGCTTGCCGGCCAGAAGCGGGTCGATGCTTCGGCCTTTGATCGAACTTAGACGCATGGTGACAATCGGCAATTGGTCCAGCACCGGCAGCCCCTGCGCCCGCACCACGTCAGCCACCGCCCGCGTCTGGGCCGGCTGAATGTCAAAAAGGATTGCGTTGGGCTGGTCTGGCCCGCCCGCCGGCACCAAATCCCGCGTCAGCATCCGCTCAACCAGCCCAATCGACGTCAACAAAAATGTTCCCAGGCCCAGCGAAAATACCAGCAGCAGCGTCCGGTTATTCGGCCGATGCAGGCCGGCCAATCCCTGCCGCACCTCAAACCAGCCCACAAACCCCGACGTCTTGCGCACCGTGTAGATAAGAATTTGCGCCGCCCCCGCCAGCGCCACAAATACCACCGCCAACCCGCCCGCAAAGCCGAGCGCCACGCGCCAGTCCCGCTCCTCCGCGCGGGTCAGCGCCAGGATCGCCGCGCCAAGACCGGCTCCCGCCAGCCATCGTAGCGGGTCGCCCCGGACCGCCGCGGGCTGCCAGACCGCCCGCAGCGCCGCCAGCGGCGATACCCGCCGCACCGCCAGCAACGGCAACAAGGCAAAAAGCAGGCACACCGAAAAACCAATCGCCGCCGCCCGTCCCACCGCCGGCCACGATGTTCTAAACTCAAAGTCAAAGGGAATAAATGCCGCCGCCGCCCGCGGCGCCGCGCTTTGAATCGCCACTCCCAGCATCGCCCCCAACACGGCGCCGATGACGCCAAGCGCAATGCCCTGCGCCAGATAGACGGCGAAGGTCCGCGCCACCGATCCGCCCAGGCAGCGCAACACCGCGACCGTGGGCAGCTTTTGTTTGACATGCGCGTGGATCGCCCCCGCCACGCCCATCCCGCCCAACAGCAGCGCGACCACCCCGGCCAGGCTCAAGAAATGATAAACGTTCTCCATCGCCCGTCCCAACTCCCGCTTGCGTTTGGCCACCGTTTCGTTCGAGAGCCGGAATTGATCCAGTTGCGGCTGGATTGATTTGACCATCGTTTCCACATTGGTCGCGGCGGGGAATTTGAAGAAAGCGGTGTAGCGAACCAGACTTCCCGCGCCCATCAGGCCGGTGGCGGGCAGGTCTTTCATCGGCACGTAAACCCGGGGCGAGATCAACGCCAGCGCGGGGCTTTCGCCCGGCACCTTCTCGAGCGCGCCCAAGATCGGCAGCGTCAACCGGCCCACGCGGACAGTCCCGCCAACCTTGGCGCCGAATTGAATGAGGAGGTTTTCCTCCACCAGCGCGCCCTCCCCGCGCTCGAATTCCCCCGCCGCCGCGGCCGGCTCCGTTTCAAAGCGCCCATAGAAGGGAAATCCCCCGCTCAACGCCCGCACCTGCGCCAGTCGAGTCCCATCGCCGGACGCAAAATACACCATCGAGTTGAACGCGGTTTGGCGCGCTTGCGCTCCGCCCAGTCTGGCGAACAGCCGCTCTTCGGCAACCGAAAACGGCTGGTGCGAACTCAATGAAAGGTCGGCCCCAAGCAATGTCTTGGCCTGCTCCTCGACGGCGCGCTCCAGGTTGCCGCCCAGCGACCCTATGGCGGCCAGCGCGGCCACGCCCATCACGATGGAGAGCGAAAACAACACCAACCGGCCCCGGCTGGTGCGGCTGTCGCGCCAGCACATCCGCCACGTCCACGGGTCGAACATATATTTGACTGCGCCACTCATTCGGACACAATCATCGCGCCGCCCTTGAGCCGGATCACCCGCCCTGCCCGCCCGGCTAATTCCGGGTCGTGCGTGACAATGACCAGGGTCGTGCCAAAGGAGGCGTTGAGGGCGAACAAATTCTCGATGACAAGCCGGCCCGTCTCCGCGTCCAGGTTTCCCGTCGGTTCATCGGCAAAGAGGATTTTTGGCCTGTTGATAAACGCCCGCGCCAGCGCGGCCCTTTGTTGCTCGCCGCCGGACAACTGCGCCGGATAATGGCGCAAACGCCCGCCCAGACCCACGCGTTCGAGCAATTCACGGGCGGCCGCCTCGGCCCCGCGCCAGCCCCGCAGTTCCATCGGCACCATCACGTTCTCCAGTGCCGTCAGCGTCGGGATCAACTGAAAATTCTGGAAAACAAACCCCACGATTTCGTTGCGCACACGCGCGCGCCCATTCTCATCCAGCCCCCCGAGGTCGATTCCATCCAGCAGCACTGTCCCGGCGCTCGGCTGGTCCAGCCCTGCGCACAATCCGAGCAGCGTCGTTTTCCCGCTGCCCGACGGCCCGGCAATCGCGCAACTGGACCCCGCCGCGACCGCAAACGTAATGTCCCTCACCACCGTCAGCCAGCCGCTTCCATTCGGATACGTTTTGGACAGGCTGCGGACCTCCAGCATCGTCCGCTCTTCCTTGCGCCCCTCTGATAATTGGTCAACCATGCCGCGATGAACTCTGCCAGAAGGCACCTCCTCAAAGCGATGATTTTGGCGCTCGTCGCGCCGGTTGTTCACCTGCGCGCCGCCCAGCCCAAAACGGTGCTCGTCCTGGGCGACAGTCTGGCCGCCGGACTGGGCGTCGATCCCGCCCAAGCATTCCCGGCCTTGTTGGAGAACAAAATCCAAGCCGCCGGCCTGGCCTTCACCGTCGTCAACGCCGGCATCAGCGGCGACACGACGGCCGACGGTCTGGCGCGCCTGAACTGGCTGCTGCGCCGCAAAATCGACGTGTTGATCGTCGAATTAGGCGGCAACGACGGTCTGCGCGGCCTGCCCCCCGCCACCACAGAATCCAACCTCCAAGCCATCATCGATCAAGCCAGGGAAAAATACCCCCGGATTCAATTCGTCATCGCCGGCATGAAAATGCCCCCTAACATGGGCCAGGATTACGACCGGGCCTTCGCCAAGATCTTCCCCGACATTGCCAAAAAATGCCACGCCGCCCTCATCCCCTTCCTGCTTGAAGGCGTCGGCGGCGATCCCCACCTCAACCAACCCGACGGCATCCACCCGACACCCGACGGCCACAAAATCGTCGCCGACAACGTCTGGAAAGTCTTGCGTCCGCTTCTGGAAGGGAAATGATAGCGGCACTATGATTACTGAAATCGCATTCATTGGCATTCCTGCCACTGACATGAAACGCTCCCGCGCCTTCTACGAAGGTGTCCTGGGCTTGAAATGCACTCACGAGGCGCCCGGGGTCAACTGGGTTGAATACGACATCGGCGCCGGCACCATTGGCATCGGCTCCTACCCGGATTGGAAACCCTCCGATCAGGGGACGATTGTTGCGTTTGAAGTCGCCGACCTGGAGGCGGAAATGGCGCGGCTCAAAGCGCAAGGAGTTCCCGTTGTTCTTGACACCATGGACACGCCCGTCTGCCGCTGCGCGATGATCTGCGATCCCGACGGCAACAAAATCATGATCCACAAGCGCAAGAGCTGATGTCGCGCCGCTGTCAACTTGCCGGTTGGCTCGCCGTTCTCGCCGCGGTGGCTTTTGCCCGCGCCGACGACGAAAACGCCGCCCGCTGGGCCTTTGAGCCGTCGCGGGATGAGTTTCGCGCCGACGCGCTCCTGGACTTGCGCAGCCTGAATGAAAAAGTCGCCGGAGAACACGGCTTTGTGACCCGCTCCGCCGACGGGAATGATTTTCTCCTCGGCGACGGCTCGCCCGCTCGTTTCTGGGCCGTCAGCGACGCCGCGTTCGACAAAGACCTCGCCCGTCATGCGCGCTTTCTCGCCAAACGGGGCGTCAACATGGTGCGGTTTCACTGCAATATAACGCCCACCAACGATGACCTCTTGAGCATCGATCTAGGCGACCGCGACTGTCTCTGGAAGGGAATCGCCGCGATGAGGTCCGAGGGCATTTACGTCACCTACTCGCCCTATTGGGCCGGGCCGGCGCGGATCAAGCCTTCCATGGGCGTCCTCGACACCGGCGGCGGCGGCAACTGGGGCTTGTTGTTTTTCGATCCCAACCTCCAGGCCGCTTACAAACATTGGCTCAAGCGCGTGTTCACCGAGAAAAACCCCTACACGGGTTTGCCGCTCTCGCAGGACCCGGCTTTGGCGATTATTGAAATTCAAAACGAAGACTCGCTCCTGTTCTGGACCAGCCAGGGCATCAAAGGCCCGGCTAAAAAAGAACTCCGCCGCCAATTCGGCAGCTTCCTCGTCAAGAAATACGGCTCGCTCGCCAAGGCCGCCGCGGGCTGGAACGGCGCCCAGCCTTCGCCAGACCAGGATGCGCCGGACAACTTCGCCCAAGGCGAGGCCGCTCTCTACATTGTGTGGGAGTTGACGCAGCATCGCGGCAACGACGGCCAGCAGCGGCGCTGCGCGGACCAAATGCAGTTTTTCACCCAGACGATGTTTCAGTTCAATAAGATGATCGGCGAGTATCTGAAGAACGAACTGGGATGCAGACAACTGGTCAACGCCGGCAACTGGCGCACCGCGGATAACGTCACCATGCTCGACGCCGAACGCTGGTCCTACACCCCCAACGACGTCATGGCTGTCAATCGTTACTTTACCGGCGCCCATGAGGGGCCGAATAACGGTTGGGCTATTTGCAACGGCGACCGTTTCACCGACGATTCCGTTCTGCCGCGCCCACGCGAGTTCCCGCTCACCCTTAAACAAGTGGAGGGCTTCCCCATGATCATCACCGAAAGCTCCTGGGTGCCGCCGCTGGGCTATCAATCCGAAGGCCCATTCCTGGTCGCCGCGTACCAATCGCTGACCGGGATCGACGCCTTCTATTGGTTTTCCACCGCCGAAGAAGACTGGCGCCAGCCCGGCTCGGCCAATGGTTTCCTGCCCTCCGAAGGCAAATGGGTCTGCGCCACCCCGATGCTCATGGGCCAATGGCCCGCGGCCGCATTGATGTACCGGATGCGCTATGTCGCCCAAGGCCAGCCGGTGGTTTCTGAACAACGCTCCCTGGACGATCTTTGGCGCCGGCTCGCGCCGAGCATTGCCGAAGACCCCGGTTATGACCCAAACCGCGACACGCCCGGCCAGCCGCGGGCCTCCACTGTTCAGAACGGTATCAACCCGTTGGCATTCCTTGTCGGGCCGGTGCAAGTCAAGTATAGCGTCAAACCGGCCATGAGCCGAGTGACCGACTTCAGCCCATACATTCATGAAGATCGCAAGGTCATCG
>JBEKSF010000030.1:0-50091 GCA_049517295.1 Verrucomicrobiota bacterium | reverse complement strand
TGAGACAAAATTCTTCACGTGACGAAAAAGGGTCCCCTCTCTCCGGCTCTCTCCCCGCACGCGGGGAGAGAGGGCAAACGTGACCCCAAAGGAGTAAATTGGGTCGCATATACTTCTGTCTCGCAGAAACCGGTCGGCGAAGAATTTTGTCTCACACCCCGGCGGTTTCGCCATGAGTCGCAGATCATTCCTTCATGAAGGCATCAACCATTCCGGGCGCCTCAACGCGCGAGAGGTTGCGGTATCGGATGATCCCCTTGGCGTCGATGATATCGAAGACGGGCCATTCGTTGTTGTTCCAAGTCCTTGAGATGGGGCCGGAGCGGCCATCTCGAAAGGACGGCCAAACCATTCCTAATTCATCGGAAATCGCTTTTCCGTGGACGGCATCGTCGTCGCAATAGACACCGACAAGGGCGAAAGGTTTGCCGTTAAGGCGCTCGAGCAACTTGAGCAAGGGGGGCATTTCGGGACGGCATCCGCCGCACTCGCCCCAGAAGATGAGCAAAACAACCTGGCCCCGATAATCGCTCAACTTGAGAGGTCGTCCATCCAGGTCCAGGCCGTCCGTTTCGGGGGCGGGTTTGCCGATGGTCAAGCGGCGCAGATCGTCAAGTTCAGGCTTTGCCAAATCCGCCAGGGCGTAGCCGTTGCTCTTCACCCGGCCAAAATCGGCGATGACGCGTTTGAACAGGTTTTGGGCTTCAGTGGTTGCCGTTTGGTTTGCGCCGTATTGTGCATCGGCTTTCCGCAGGGTGGCCAGAGCCAGGCAAGCATTGCCCCGAACGTCGATAGACGGATTCTTCTCGAGCAACGCTTGGAGCAGTTTCGGGGAGCACCGGGGGCGCAGGCGCTCCAGTTCCTGGCAGAGATGAACGAGATTCGTATCGTCAATATGATTTTCCTGGATGACTGCGGCAGCTTCTTCCACCTCCGGGCCGTCCGGTGTGTTGGAAATAATCCATTGCGCGGCGTCCAAGGCTTCGGGCGAGAATGGCTCGTTGTCCAGGACAGCCATCATTTTGGCCCGGTCGGGCGCGGGCTGCGAGTTTGTGGAATTGCGCGGCAGGAAGTCGGAAAGCCCGGTTCCGTTCCAACATCCGATCCTTCGCATCAAACGGTCGTCCACGACAGGAGTTCCGATTTTCATGTCCAGGCCCGCAAGAGTCCACGACGCCGGGTCAACCGGAATATTGAATTGCGCGCCGCGGCGGGTGATGCTTGTCACCGAGACGGCGGTCCCGCCGCCGGCCGTGCCATGCAAAAGCGACTCTGTGATTTCGATTGGAATGGGATCGTCCGGATGTGCGTCGTCGTATTTTGCAACGACGACGCTTCCATTGAAGGCCAGCTTGAGCACGCGAGTCGGATGCGCTTTTTCCAGCCAGAAATCCCTGTCCATCGAGTTCCGTCGGACTCGCAGATGCCAAGTGGAAGCGCCCTCCACAGATTCTTCGCCTGCCAAACCGACAGACTCCGCCTGATCGCAAGCCAGGCAGCTTTCAATCGTGTCCGAGAGAGACGGAAACATGCTGATTCCCAGGCAACGAGGGTCGAAAACGTATTGGCCGCTGCCCGTGGCGGGGTCCTTAACGTCCGTCTGAAACGGAGCGCCGTCCAGTTCCCAGTAGTCGAGCAGCAGCGCGCCGTCATAGGCGATGACATGGTGCGATTCAAAGGGTTTGACCAGTCCCGCTTGCACGGCCTCGTCACGGGTCATGCGGTCCGCCTGCGCCTGCAAGTTTGTGTCGTCGTTGGCCACTTCTGTGTACGAGTATTCGCGATCAAGGGAATCGAACCGGCGCCTGGATCCATCGAAGCAGGCCTTGAGCTTCAGATAGTTCGTCCCCTTCAATCCGCTCACGTCAAACTCCATTTCGCCGGAATGAATCCGGTTTCGGGCGCGGGCGACATCTTTTAGAAGCTTGATTGGGTCAGGCTGTGTCGCCGCCGCGGCGTTGGCGCCGGGGGCCGCATCAGAGGAAACCATTCCAGGATTTGTTGGCGAAGTGGGATTCGGTGCCCCTTGCGCGTGGTCCCGCGGTTGAATTTCACCGTCGCCGTTTCTCGACGCAATCCAGATAATCGCCGCGGCTCCAACAACGACGGCCACGCCGACAACCAGCTTCGCCTTTAAAGCAGGCATGACCAAAGCCGCAATGCCCGCCGTTGTCCCCACGCTGGCGGCGGCTGGAACCTGAAGTGCCGCCAGCGTCAATGCCAGCGCGGCAGGCGCCGCTTCCACCGCGCGCTCAGTCAACAGCGCTCCCAACATGCCCGCGGCGCAGGCCGCGCCCCGCTTGCCGCAGGCGGCGCGCAAATGCTCCATCGCCCGGCTTACTCGCATCTTGGCGGCGTCTTCGCTTACGCCCAGCGCCAGACCAAGGTCGCGCATGGATCTCCGTTCAAAGAACCGCAGCAGAACGATTTGCCTATCGGCATCGTTCAGATCGTTAAGTGCTTCGTCAATGATTGGCGCAATTTCGTCCCATCGGGGGTTTTCGGTTGTATCGGGTTGCATAACGGCAGCGTGTTCCTGCCGGGTGCGCCGGCGTGATTCGGAGCGCCAGAGGTCAATCGAAGCATTGATCGTGGTGCGGTGCAGCCATGCGACCAATTCGGCATCGCTGCGAACGTTAGGAGCTGCCTTGGCCAGGTTGATAAACGCGGTTTGCGTGGCTTCTTCGGCCAGGGATACGTTGTTGAGACGCCGTTTGGCCGCCGAAAACACGAGGTTGGTGTAACGGCGGACCAATTCGCCAAAGGCTGCTTCCGCCCGGCTTTTTCTGAACTCGGCCAATAAATCAGTTCCGTTCATTCACAGTTGTAAACGACGCCGTCTGCCAAAAGGTAACACCTTGAGGGCAGTAAGACAGGTTATCTGAGCGTGACTGTTGCCGAGCGCTCGGTGGCGGAACTGCCGCCGACCATGACCGTCAATTCTCCAGGCTCGGCTTTCCATTGCCGGTCTGCCGCCCATACTTCCAAGTCCTTCAGGGGCAAGTGAATTGTCACGGGTTTGGTTTCGCGGGGCTTTAAATGGACGCGAGCAAAACCCTTCAATTCCTTGACTGGCGTCGCGATGCTGGCGGTGGTCCGCCGCACATAGACTTGCGCGACTTCGTCGCCTTCGCGTTGGCCGGTGTTTGTCACATTGAAGGCAACGAGTATTTCGCTCTCGCACCCCGCGGGGGGCGTCACTGTGAGAGGACCGTAGTCGAAGGTGGTGTAGGACAACCCATGTCCGAATACGAACAAGGGCGAAGCGTCGCCGTCCACGTGCCGATCGCTCTTGGAGGGGAAATGGTTGTAATAGACGGGCAGTTGCCCGATTCGGCGGGGAAACGAAACGGGCAGCTTGCCGGAGGGATTGTTGTCTCCGAACAAAGTCTCGGCAATGGCCCGGCCGCCGAATTCGCCCGGATACCAGGCTTCCAAGATCGCCGGCAGATGTTCCTGGTCCCACGGTATCGCCAAAGCCCGGCCATTCTGGAGAACCAGCACCACCGGTGTGCCGGTGGCGGCGACGGCCTCCAAGAGCGATTGCTGTGTGCCGGGGAGGCCAATGTCGGATCTGTCGAAGCCCTCTCCGGATATGCCGTGCCATTCGCCCAACCCCAGGATGGCCACGTCAGCCTGGCGGGCCGCGACCACCGCTGCCGGAATGTCCTCTCCGTCCGAATAAATAATTTTTGTCGCGGGCGAGACGAGGGTTTTGATCTGGGCCAACATTGCTTGCTCAGAAGTTTCCGGCGTGACGTCGGCGTAATCGCCCAACCGGGTGATGTTTGCGTTAGTGCCGATCACGGCAATGCAGCGGAGGTTTTTTCTTAATGGCAGAAGACCATTCTGATTCTTCAATAAACATAAGGATTGCCGCGCGACGTCCAAAGAGAGGCGGAGATGCGCTTCAGAACGGCGCACGACTTTGTCCAGGCTCTCGTCCACGAACGGATGGTCGAACAAACCCAGCAGAAACTTCGCGCGCAAAACGCGCGACACAGCCCGATCGAGCGTTGAGGCGGAGATCAAGCCGTTCTTGACGCCGTCTGCAATGGCCCCTTGGAAGACATCGTGGCCGAAGTCGTAAAACTGCATATCGACACCGGAATTGATGGCCAGACGCACGGCCTGTTGAGGCGAAGCGGCGACGTGATGGGTATCATACAAGCGGCGGATTGCTCCCAAATCCGAAAGGACAAAACCCTCAAAGCCCCATTCTTCGCGCAACACCTGATTGAGCAGCCACGGATTGGCGGTGCATGGAACGCCATCGATGTCATGATACGCGGCCATCACGGCCATTGCGCGGCCTTGACGAATGGCCGGCTCGAAGGACTTGAGCATCACGGCACGAACTTCGCGCTCTCCTGCGTGGACGGGCGAAGTGTTCAGACCGCTTTCCGGAGAACCGTGGGCCGCGAAATGTTTTGGCTCCGCGATGACATTGTGGTCGGAGGCAAGGCAGTCGCCTTGCATCCCTTGGACGTAGGCCAGGCCCAGGACGCCGCTGAGATAGGGATCCTCTCCAAAATCTTCTTCGACGCGGCCCCACCGGGGATCGCGCGCCACGTCCAGGACCGGCGCCAGAATCATATCGACGCCGACCGCGCGCGCTTCCGCGGCGATCGCGGCGCCTGTTTGGCGCGCCAGTTCCGGGTTCCACGTCGAAGCCAGATTGACACTCTGCGGAAAAGCCGTTTCGTTGTAGCCTTGGTAGCCGTGCAAACCTTCTTCGAGAAAGAGCGCCGGGATGCCAAGGCGGCTGGACTTGATGACCCAGGCCTGGATGGTGTTGTAAAGAAGAGCGCGGGGATAGAGGTCATGGATTGAGCCGGCGCCCAATTGTCCGAGCGTTTTCTCCGCCAACGCGGGGTCAAATAATGCGTCTGGCTTCGCATGTGTCTTGTCGGCGGTCTGTCCTTTACCCAGGAAATCCTGGCTGCCAAAATACATGTCCAACTGGCGCGCCTTTTCCTCCAGTGTCATGCGGCCAATGAGATCCTGAATGCGAGCCTCAACGGGCGCGTGTGAGTCTTTGTAGCGCGGCAACGCTTCATCGGCGCGGAGGGGGTCTTGGGCCACGGGCGCCAATGCGATTGCGGCCACGGTCAGAACGATGGCGCCAGGTTTTGTAGTCATAATAGTTGACGCCGGACGAGTTGCAAACCAGTGATTCATTCTGTTCCCCAAAGCATCCTGATGGTGTTTTCGGTGCGGAATCCTTGAGGACAGGCATCGCTCCGGTTATTGGCCCAAAACCAGCCGGGTCCGCCCGCTGTTCCTGGCCGCAAAACCCGGCTTCCAGGCATCTCCAAATGGCCATTGGGGTCGGTGTCGCGGACCCATTTCCAGGCGTAGCACAGCCATTGGTTGCGCTCCGTTTCGGGCAAAAGCGCGAACCAGGTAATCTCATCCCACCCCCAAATGTAGGGCGGCTTGCTTGGTTGGCCCGGGTTCCTGCATCCGAAGTTATCGAACTCAACCAGATAAGGCAGATGGTCGCAGGACCAGCCGCTAGGCGTCATCCCGCCTTTGCTTTTTTTAAAAATCGAGTCGGCGTAATTAACCTGAAGTTTTCCTTTGTAAGGCTGGCCGTCCAGTCCAACAATGCGCAAAGGAAAGGAATGAAAATCGAACAGCAGGTTGCCGTCTTCGACGTAGCCTCCGGTGGGAGTGTGGGCGTCGCAGAGGACGAAATGCCGGCGGGCATGCATAAGAGCATAACTCCGAACCCGCCGCAGCATATCCCGCCATCCGGCATGGCCGGGATCATTCCAATCCATAAGCCCCACCTGGCCAAAGTGAATAGCTTCAATTCCGGTGTCTATGTAGGTCGTTGCCAGGAAATAAAACCACAGGCGGGTTTCCAGCCTGCTCATATCGGGAACCGAAGCGCCAGGCCCCCAATGATCGACCTGGCGGCGGTCAGGATAAAGCATGTCGTCATAGCGAAAGGAGCGGTTTGTAACGGGCTGGTCAAACTCAAGGAAAACATACGCCGGCACATGGATGGACTCCACGCCTTTGGTGACAATTTCAAACGCGGCCGCTTGCAGCACAATGTCCGGATCGGCCTGATGCAGTGTGGCCGCGTAAGGTCTTGCCGCTTGCAGAAAGTTGGAGAGATTCTCCTCCCGGCCCCAAAGCATGAGAGCGCGCCCGACAAACTTGGCTTTCGAGCCAACTATCAGACGGATGTTATCGCGCGGATCGACTCCCCTGCGGTTCCTCGGCATGTTCAAATCGTCATGGAGAAGTTCGGTGAAAGAGATTGACCGGTCGAGATAGTTCTCCAGGACGGGCCTGGAAATGCGGGAGTCAAAATGAAAGTCCTGGGCGGAAGCGATGACGCCGCAGAGCAGACTAGCGGCGATCATGCCCGGCATCGTCATTGGGCTTCGTTTCATAATTCCAGTTTTCGAATCAATTGGTGTTGCAGGATCAACGGGGCTGATCTTCTCCGTTGGGCATGTTGCATCAATACAAACTCGCTGAATGATGACGTTCAAAAGAATCGGGCGCAATCCCCGGAATCGGGGATTACGGCTGCGGCCCCGATCAAGTAGGATAGTATCAATATGTTACAGACTTTTGGTGAAATGGGAGGGAGGCCCAATATCCGGACAAGATTCTATCAGGACGGCCTTTTACTCCTGGTTCTTTGGTGTTTTGGCAGGGGCATCGCCTCAATGGCGGAGGGGTCGAGCGCAAGGCCTGATGAACCGTGGTTATGTCCTTACAGAGGGCCGACGCGGTGCGATGTCGATGCCACGACATTGGAGGGGAAGGTTCTTTGCGGCTATCAGGGATGGTTCAATACTCCTTGCGATTCGGAGGCCTTTGGTTTTGGGCATTGGGGGGAGGGACTGGACGGAACCAACGGGAGTTTTGTCGTGGACATGTGGCCGGACGTATCCGAGTACGATCCGGGCGACTTATGTGAAGTTCCGCACCTTAAGATGCCGGACGGTTCGCCGGCCCGGCTTTATAGCGCGTTTCTAAAAGGGCCCGTGTTGCTGCATTGCAAGTGGATGCGTCAATACGGGATTGACGGCGTCTTCGTGAGCCGGTTCGTGGGAGAAACGACTTCGCCCGACCGTTTTCGGCATGTTAACACCGTGCTGGCGGCGGTACGGGAGGGGTGTCATCGCGAAGGCAGGGTGTGGGCCTTGATGCTGGATTTGACCATGGGGCGCGACGCAACGGCGTCGGTCGTCATGAACGACTGGAAGTTTTTATGTGACAAGGTCGGCGCCCGGGAGGATTCGCGCTATCTTCATCACCAGGGCAAGCCTGTGGTGCTGCTGTGGGGGTTGGGGTTCAAGGATCGCCCGTGGACGCCAGAGCAGGGGCGGCAATTGATTGAGTTTTTCAAGAACGACCCGAAGTACGGCGGCGTTTATCTTATTGGAGGCGTTGACCCGGCTTGGCGCACATTGGGCGGGCAATCCAGAACAGACCCCGCATGGTCGGTGGTCTATCGAATGTTCGATGCCATCAGCCCGTGGGACGCGGGGCGGTATCGGGACAACTCCAGCATGGATCGGGTGCGGGCGGCGTCATGGGAGGGGGATTTGGCCGAATTAAAGCGGCTGGGCCTGGGGTACATGCCGACGGCATTTCCCGGATTCTCCTGGGATAACCTGCTCGGCCGAGCGCCGGGAACCACGTCGATCCCGAGGGAAAAGGGAGAATTCTATTGGCGACAGTTCACCATCTTCAAGGAGATGGGTGTTCGCTCCGTTTTTGTCGGAATGTTTGATGAAGTAAACGAAGGAACGGCGATTTACAAAGTGGCCAACGATGTCCCGGTCGGCCGCTATTTTGTCACTTACGAGGGACTTCCCTCCGACTGGTATTTGCGATTGACAGGGGCCGCAACGCGCATGATTCACAATGAGATTCCGCTATTAAAGTCGATCCCCAATGCACTCCCGACGCCGGAAAACTGAGCGCGCAAACAAGGATTTTGGATGGTTAACCCATCTCCCCGCTTTCGGGGATTGTGCGCTTTTTCAGATACTGATAGATTTTTGATTGAAGACACAAGCCAGCCTCGGAAGCGGCGGCGAATCGTCTGGTCAGTCAGTAACTAAAAACAAGCATGAATTGATATGAAACACACCAGCCAGCAAACCCCACCCAGAAGACCTCGAGCAATGACTTCAGCGGGCTTGGCAGCGGCCTGCATATTTCTTTGCGGCACTCTGACTCAAGCCCAACCGACGATCAGCGGTATTTATCCAAACGGCACCAACCTGTTTCAGCCGGCGGCTAACTTGACTTTCACAGTGAAGTCCGCGGCGGGCATCACGAATGTCACTGTGAGTTTAATCACCACCACGATTCAGACGGGGTCGTCCTTTTTGAAGACTCTGACCGCCGGCAATGGCCTCACCATCAGCGGCCCCAGCACGAGCGAAACCGTGACCGCTCCCTTGGCGGCCAACAATTTGTATTCGGCGACGATTCAAGCCTTCGATGCCAACGGGCTTTCGACCAGCGTGACTGTGAGTTACTTTGACACGATTACTCCTGCTTACACGTGGGAGGCGGAAGATTGGGACTATACCAGCGGCGCGGGCGTCAGCGGGTTGTTCATCGACAATCCGCAGACCAATCAATATGCTGGATTGAATTCGACGACGAGCGTGGATGATTACAACGCGGCAGCAGGATCCGGAGGGTCTCCCTATCGTCCCCAAGGGTTGGAGACCGAAAACTGCGGCGATATTCCGCGTCTTGCCTATATCAACACCACCAATATAGACTACGATATCGGCTTTGGGCACGGCGGCACTTGGGCCAATTACACCCGTCATTACCCGGCGGGCACCTATAATGTTTTCATGCGGGGCGCGGATGGAAACGGGCAGGATGCTGATAGCGCGAGCATTTCGGTCGTTGCCGGCGGCGGCACCATCAATGGCACCGGCCCATTGTTTTTCTTCTCAGTCCCTGGCGGCGGGTGGCAGACCTATCACTGGGTTCCTTTAAAGGATTCGGCCGGCAATTTAGCCACATTCACCGCGGACGGCAGCGCGACGACCTTGCGGACCTTGGGGCAGGGTGGCGATTACAACGCCAACTTTTACATGTTGCTTCCGCAAAACACGAATATTGCCGTGTCCGCCAGCAGCATCACGAACATTTATCCGGATGGCGCGACGCAGTTCCAGCCGTCCAGCACGTTTTCGTTCAACGCCCTTTCCACAAATGGCATTGATCCCACCGGCATCACGGTGGTGTTGACCGGCACTAATTTGGTTGGTTTGACCAGTGACACGACATTCACATCGGCGGACGGGTTGACCGTTTCCGGCGTTTCCACCAATCAAAACGCGAGCCTGCCGCTGTCCCCGAATACGGCCTATTCGGCTTACATTCAAGTCATCGATGGAAGCGGCGTACCGGCGAGCTGGACAGTGAAATTTGACACCATTAGCCCGTACTATATCTGGGAGGCAGAGGACTATGACTATGAGATGGGACAATTCATTGACAATCCACAGACCAATGCCTACGCGGACCTGGACGGCATTACATACTTTGATTGTTACACGGACAATCAGCTTTCAGGCTCGTGGGAATACCGCAATCAGGTGTATTTGAGCGGCGGACTGGAGACTGAACCCGCCGGTGATGTTCCGCGGCAACCCTACACAAACGCCGCACTCGCCAACCCGGTCACGGGCGGGCCTTATACTGATTACGATGTCGGCTTCAACGATGGCGGCAACTGGGCCAATTACACGCGGCACTTCTCCGCGGGCACTTTCAACATTTATATGCGCGGCGCCAATGGCGGCGGAGCGCCGGCGGGCCCCAGCGGAACCCTTAGCTTGCTGGTCACCGGCCTTGGAACTTCAAATCAAACATATCGCTATCTGGGATCGTTCACAATCCCTCCCACGGGCTCCTGGCAGACCTATGTGTTCGAGCCATTAAAGGACAACAGCGGGAATCTTGTCAAGGTGACGTTTACGGGCCTCGAGACAACCTTGCATTATGAGGTCACAGGTGGAAGTCTGAACGAGGGATTCTTTATGCTCATGCCGGCGGACACCACTCTGCCGACAGTAAGCGGCCTTTATCCCAACGGCACTTCCCTGTTCCAGGCCACCAATAAGCTGAGCTTTTCGACCCAGTCCTCCGTTGGCATTGCGACCAACGGCATACTCGTCACATTGAACGGAACCGCCGTGCCGCTAGTCATTACGGGTTCATCAACGAATTGGAATGTCAGCTATACGGGTTTGACACCCAACACCACTTATACGGCTTCGATTTTAGTGAGGAACATCGAAGGCGCAACCTACTCGCAAGCCGTCACCTTCGACACCTACCAGCCCAACAATTACCAATGGGAGGCGGAAGATTGGGATTACACCAGCAACGGTGTCAGCGGGTTATACTTCGACAATCCGCAAGTTGACAAGTATGCCGGCCTGGCCTCCACGTCGGGAGTGGACGAGTTGGATAACAACCCAGGCTCCGTGACATTCGAATATCGTCCCGCCGACAGTGTTGGAGTTGGTCCGACAACGATTCCGGCCTCCGATGCGGCAAGACCTCAATTCGTGGGCGGAACCACGGATTACAAAGTCGATTACTTTGGCTACGGAAACTGGGCCAACTACACCCGCCATTATCCGGCCGGCACCTACAATATAATCGGCCGCTTCACTGAAGGCGGAGCTGCCACGGTGGCCACGATGTCAATCGTGACGAATGGCGCCGGGACGAGCACGCAAGAGACTGTCATGCTCGGCACGTTCAACATTCCTTTGGTGGGTTGGTCAACCTGGGAATATTGCACGCTGGAGGATGCCAGCAACAATCCCGTCAGCGTCACCTTTACAGGCGCGCTGACGACGTTGCAACTTGAAGGCAACCCGGTGGCTCTCAACGACCCGA
Source organism: Verrucomicrobiota bacterium (assembly GCA_049517295.1). Lineage (GTDB taxonomy): Bacteria > Verrucomicrobiota > Verrucomicrobiia > Limisphaerales > Palsa-1400 > JBEKSF01. The sequence continues at coordinate 39,171 of JBEKSF010000030.1, read as the reverse complement.
CCATCAATGCGGGCTTCTTCATGTTGCTCCCGGCTCCTCCGCAAGGACTCATGCTCAGTGCGTCAGTTGTTACGGCCGGGAATATCAAGTTATCATTCCCCACCACGACGGGGACGATGTATCAGATCAAATATACGTCCAATCTGAGCAGCACCAATTGGATCAATTTAGGCAGCCCCCTCTCGGGGAACAATGCAGTTCAATCGGTTAGCGATTTAATTGGCAGCGGCAGCCGGTTTTATAAATTGGAGGCGAGCCAATAGGATAATGCGGGATTTGTCGCAAAACGCTCCGGCAGTTGGCTATGGCCGGCTGCCGGAGCACAAGCATAAGGAGTGATATATTATATGTTGAAAGATGCCCGAGCGTCCGGCGGTGAGACTGATTGCGAAAAGTGCCTGAACAGGCGCGGCTTTACGTTGATTGAGTTGCTGGTGGTTATCGCCATCATAGCGATTCTGGCGGCGCTGCTGTTGCCCGCCTTGGCCAGGGCCAAGAAAGAGGGGCAGGGCATTTCCTGTTTGAGCAACATGCGGCAGTTGGAGACCGCCGCCATACTTTATGCCGGTGATAATCGGGAGTATTTTCCGGAAAACGAAGGCCATTCCGGCACGGCGCCAATCGGGATTAGTCCCTCCCTCCCGGACTGGGTAGCTGGCTCCTTCGCCACGTTGAGAGAGGACCCAAACGGGCAGGGGGACGACCCTGCCGGTGCGGCGACCAACGTATTTCTGTTGGGAACGCAGGGGTCTGTTTCAGGTGATGGATCGACGATATTGGTAGGCTCGATTGGAAACTACGCAAAGAACGCGATGACATACCGTTGCCCCGCGGACCAGACAATTGATCCGCTGTACAAAACAACTCGTGTCAGGTCCTGTTCGGTTAATTGCTATGTGGGGACCAGTTCCACCGAGGCCTTGATACGCGGGGAGATTGTTCCTGGTTACGCCGTGTTTGATAAGACGACTGATTTCGGCGCCAGAATGGGGGGCGCAAACTGCATTACTTTTGCGGATGAAAACCCGATGAGCCTCAACGACGGATTTCTTCTGATTGATGAGCCGGGCGGCCTGGGAGATACGCCGGCGGTGAATCACGGCAATTGCAGCTCGTTGACATTCGCTGATGGCCATGCCGAGCTCCATCCCTGGCATGATTCAATACTTAATGGCGGGACGGACACAGGTAATAACACCGATGGCTTTTGGCTGGCGGCACATTGCAGCTACAAGTGGGCGGCCAATCCGTAAACGGTTTCTAATTGGTTTTCGTCTGGTGCCTGGCGACGGCTTCCACCCGATTGCGCACGTGCATTTTTTGACAGATGTTTTTGACGTGTGATCGCACCGTTTCCACGCTGATTCCCAATTGATCCCCAATTTCCTTGTAAAGAAACCCCGAGGCCAGAAGTGTCAATACTTGTTCTTCGCGCGGCGTGAGGTTGTCTTTTTCCGGATAGGCCGGCGCCCGCACATGGAAATGCTCGACAACTTTGCATGCGATGTGGCTCGACATGGGAGCGCCGCCCGTATCGACATCGCGGACGGCCTCGAGCAATTTGTCCGGCGGGCTGGATTTCACCAGGTACCCGTTGGCCCCTGCCTTTAGGGCCTTAAATATTCGATCCGTATCCTCATAAACCGTCACCATGATAATCTGCGGCGACGGATCCAGGCGCTTCAACTGCGCCACGCACTGGATTCCCGACATTCCCGGAAGGCCGATGTCCATCAGGACCACGTCCGGGTTCAGAATGGGAATCTTCGCGAGCGCTTCCTCGGCGGTGGCGAATGCGCCGACACATCTGATGTCCGATGCCGTGCGTAGAATTGCGATAAGTTGCTCGCGCAAGCCCTTGTCGTCCTCCACAATTGCCACCGATTTAGTCATAAGCGATTTATCCAAGATTCTTTGGGCGCCACGCCGTTCCCGCCGTGATGCTGGCGGGAGCTTTGATCGGAAGGACAGACGACGAGGCGAAAGTGGACTGTGGTGCCCTTGCCTGGCGCGCTCTCGATTTGACAAATACCGCCAACGTCATCGAGCCGCCGTTTCATATTAATCAGCCCATTGCCGGGCGGAGCCACCAAAGGATCGAAACCGCAACCATCGTCATGCATCGATACAATCAGCGTGGATTCGACATAGGAGGCATGAACCGTCACTTGTGAGGCGCGCCCATGTTTGATGACGTTGGTGATGGCTTCCATTGCGGCCATGCTGATGTTATGGCGCACGCGGCTGGATATCTCAATCTCTGGCGGCAACGACAGTATGTGCAGCCGGCAGCGCAAATTGGCCTGGGTGCATTGGGTGTTGATTCTCTGCCGCAGGTAATTCCCGATCGCTTCGAGATTGTCGTTTTCGGGATTGACCGCCCAAACGGTCTCGTAAAGGGCCGCCACAAGGTCCCGGGATTTGAGACATATACGATAGAATTCTGTCCGCGCTTGCTCGGAGAATGTGGAATTGTTTTGCGCCATCGCGCTCAGCAATGAGATTTCCGTCACCCGCGCGCCAAGATCGTCGTGAATGTCCTGTGCAATGCGCAAACGCTCGCGTTCCAGCGCGCGCTGCTGTTCCAGGCGGGACATGGCGCGGCGCATCTTTTGCCAAGTGAAATATCGAACGCTCAGGGCCGACGCGGCCACCGTCAAAACCGCCAGCGCCGCCCAGAACCAGGGACTTTGCCAATAAGGCAGCGGAACGCGAATAGCGAGGGTCGCTTCCAAGCCGGTCGGCTTCCCTATCACAGAAACTTCCGCCACGCGAAGTCTGTAATTGCCCGGCGGCAGTGTTTCATAAGTGACATATCGATAATCGCTTATTCCGATGCTATACATCTCATTCCATTCCACCAATAGCTTATCGTTGGGGGCAACCGGCGCCACCAAGTCCCGGCTGGTGTGCCACTCGGCATGGCTTAGCGCATCGTCGTCCAATACCGCAAGCGCCCTGGTCCTGGGTTCGCGGCCGACCTCGACGATCTTGGCCATGCTCGGGCGCGTGCCATCGCGCGCCCATCCCTCTGGAGACTGGTTGAGTGAAGGAATTCCAGCCGGTTCGTCCAAGACAGGAGATCGAAGCAACACTTCAGGCTGGGTGTTGTTGGTGGAGAGCTTGGAAACGATCAACTTGTCAACGACATAGATGCCAATCGCGGTCGGCCCGCCGGCCGATGAGATAACCACCCAGACGTGCGAAGCATCCAACGGGGCGGAGACTGTTTCGCGCCGGTAGGTGAACGTCGAGTCCTCCAATGTTCCCTTCCACCCCGCGCTCTCCCCGCGTGAAACAAACTGTTTCTCCCCCACCAGGTCGCCCGACGCATTGTAAAAGCGAATCGTGACATACATTTCGCCTCCCCCTTGCCGCCAGTCTTTGTCAAATCCCTCCAGCTTGGTTCGAAGACGCATGAACTTCTGGTTTGAACCAGGCCCCGGCCCAAAAGTAAAAACCACATTTCTTGGGAAGGCGCCAAGGCTCAACTCCCTTCCTTGGTGCCAGGATAAGACTTTGTTACCCACCTCCACACGTCGAATTGTCAGCGCATTGGTGTTTTGTTCAGCGGACATCCGCGCCGCCGGCAGTCCCAAGGCTATCAAAAGAGCCATTACACCCAAATGCCTCATTACAACCCGAGTGATCATCCACTAAAGTTTATCACGTCGTTGGATTAAGGACAACCTCGAATTTGTTGGCCGTCCCGAAAGGCAGCCGTATCCCCGAAAACAGGGATTTACGCATGGCAATAAAGCGGTTACGGTATTGTTATGACGCTGTGACGAATTCTTTTTTTTCATTCACGCGACCCGCCAGAACCGGCCGAGTATCGTTCTCACTGGTATGGCCTTCGGCATTTTTGTCCATTCTTTTTTGGGCCGCGGAGGTTCGGGCCGCTGAAAACCAATTCGTCGCGGAAAACGACGTGGCCTGGACGGCATTTGGAAAGAACGAAAACGACTCCATGCCCCTTGGCAATGGAGACCTTGCCGCGAATATCTGGACGGAGCAGAACGGCGATGTGGTGCTGCTCATCGCCAAAGCCGATGCGTGGACGGAAACAGGAAAGCTGGCAAAACTGGGAAGAGTTAGAGTCAAATTAACGCCCAACCCCTTTGCAAACGCGTCCGGGTTCTCGCAGGCGCTGAAGCTCGAAAATGGCGCTGTTGAGATCAAAAACGGCGGCAGTCTTGTTAGAATCTGGATTGACGCAAATCATCCGGCGCTCCACGTTGAGACTCATCTGGATCGGCTGACGGATTTTCAGGCTGGCTTGGAGCTTTGGCGAACCAACACTCACTCCTTTTCAACTCCCTGTCCTGACCGGGCAGGTCTCTTCGAGTTTGGCGGCCACCCCGTGCCAATCGATTTCGCGCCCGACACGGTTTTTTCTCCCCAGCCAGGCCGCATCAGTTGGTGTCATTTCAACCCGGCTAGCATATATCCCGTGGTGATTGAGCAGGAACATTTGGAATCAATTTTGGGAAAATATCCCGACCCCTATTTGCATCGTTGCTTTGGCGCGACCATGACCGGCCCAAATCTGGTCAGCACTGACAGTTTCACCCTCAAATCGTCCGCTTCGGCTCGGGAGTTCCGTTTGGATTTGTATGCTCTAACTCTGCAAAAGGTCCCTTCTACCAGCATTTGGGAAACCGGGATGGCCCGGTTGACCAAAAGATTGAGCCGCGCCAATCTGGCGCAACAATGGGAGGCGCATCAGCAGTGGTGGAACGACTTTTGGAATCGAAGTTGGATTCACGTTGAAGGATCGCCCGACGCCGCAAAGGTGTCACAGGGTTATATCATGCAGCGTTACATGATGGCGTGCTCCTCTCGCGGCGCGCAGCCGGTTAAATTCAACGGCGGCTTGTTTACTGTCGGGCACGATGTGGCGGAGAACAGGGACTCCGACAAGGCGGATCACAATCCCGACTTCCGGGAGTGGGGCAGTTGCTATTGGAACCAGAACAATCGGCTGCTATATTGGCCGCTGATTGCCACCGGAGACAACGACCTGCTCAAGCCGTGGTTCGACATGTACGTGCGCGCGCTACCGTTGGCCAAGGACCGCACGCGGCTTTACTATCATCACGAAGGCGCCGCGTTTGTCGAGACGATGTACTTCTGGGGCCTGCCCAACATCAATGACTTTGGCTGGGATAATCCCACCACGGAACTGAGAAGCGAATGGATGCGCTACCACATTCAGGGCGCATTGGAAGTGGTAGCGCAAATGCTCGATTATTACGATAACACGCAAGACGCTGGATTCGCCCGCGAGTCAATCATTCCTTTCGCCGGGGCCTTGGTCACTTACTACGATCAGCATTGGCCGCGCGGCCCGGACGGGAAAATCAGAATGTCGCCCGTCCAATCGCTGGAAACTTATCAAAGGGATGCTGTTAATCCCACGCCGGACATCGCGGCGCTGGATAACATATTGCCCAGGCTTTTGGGTCTTCCGTTGAAATTGACAACCGGGAAGCAACGAAGGCTTTGGGCCAAAGTGCTGCGCGATCTTCCACCCATCGCAGTCGGGAGAACATCTGGTGGAAAAGTGCCTGCTTTTGGGAAAGGCCAGGCAGAGGGCCTACCCGTCATTCTTCCAGCGCAAGAATATGGCAAGCCCCGCAACGTTGAGAATCCGGAGCTATACGTGGCATTTCCGTATCGCTTGTATGGGGTCGGCAAGCCCAACCTCGATCTGGCTCGGGATACGTTTGCCGCCAGATTATTCCCGCAAGACACCTGCTGGGGGCAGGATGGCACGGAGGCGGCCATCCTGGGATTGACGGTTGAGGCCAAAAGAGCCGCCATTGCCGAGTTTACTGGCTACGGCAGCCAGCGGTATCGTTGGTTCTGGAATGCGGGCAATGACTGGATACCGGATTTGGACGATGGCGGCAGCGGAATGATCACGCTCCAATCAATGTTGATGCAATGCGATGGCCGCCGGATTTTGCTCTTGCCGGCCTGGCCCGGAGATTGGTCGGCTGACTTCAAACTTCACGCTCCCTATCAGACGACGGTCGAAGCCCGCGTTGAGGGCGGCAAAATCACAAATATGAAGGTGACGCCAGAATCGAGGGCCGGGGACGTCGTGATGGCGCCGGGTTTGTTGAATCGGTAAAACGCGTCACTTGCGGAAGCGGGCGGGTGAATTATCTTGGGCGATATGAGAAGTGTCGCCTCGTTGGGACGACCGGTTATCGGCCTTTGCTTTGCCCTGGGAACGGCCCTTTACGGGCAGATGACGGACGTGTTGACATACCACAATGACAACAGCCGCACGGGGCAGCAGTTGCACGAGGAGGTTCTCTCGACGTCGAATGTCAACACTAGCCATTTCGGCCTGTTGCGGGTGCTGACGGTGGACGGGAAGGTCGATGCCGAACCGCTCTACGCGGCGGGCGTCAAGATTCCGGGCGCCGGCTTGCGCAACGCGCTCTTCGTGGCGACCGAGCACGACTCGGTCTATGCGTTTAACGCGGACGGGACCAATGTCTTCTGGCACGTGTCGATGTTGGAAGCCGGAGAGACGACCTCCGACGATCGGGGTTGCTCGCAGGTGACGCCGGAAATCGGGATTACGGCGACGCCGGTCATTGACCGCAAAGCCGGGTCCAACGGCGTCATTTTTGTCGTGGCCATGAGCAAGAAGGGATCGACTTACTATCAACGCATTGACGCCCTGGACCTGACGACGGGGGCGGCCCTGCTTCCGCCAAAGGTTGTCAGCGCGGCGTTTCCCGGAACGGGCGACAACGCGGTGGGAACCAACGTTGTATTTGATCCCAAACAATACAAGGAACGGTGCGGTTTGCTTTTGTTGAACGGCATCATTTACACCGCCTGGGCGTCGCACTGCGATATCCGGCCCTACACCGGGTGGATCATGGGATATGACGAACAGACGCTGGCGCAGACGAGTGTGCTGAACGTCACCCCCAACGGAAACGAAGGGGCATTCTGGAATTCGGGCGCGGGCCTGGCCGCCGACGCGCAAGGAAATATCTACGCGCTTGATGGAAACGGGACGTTCGACGCGACGTTGACCGCGAGCGGGTTTCCGACCAATGGCGATTTTGGCAATTCGTTCCTCAAATTCTCGACAGCCGGCAATTCGCTGGCCGTGGCGGATTATTTCTGCATGTCCAATCAAGCGTCGGAAAACGGCAGCGACGAGGACCTTGGTTCCGGCGGGGCGCTGTTGCTGCCGGACATGGTGGACGCCAGCAACAACGTGCGGCAGCTTGCGGCCGGAGCGGGGAAGGACTCGAACATCTATATAGTTGACAGGAACGACATGGGGCAGTTCGATCCGACGACCAACGCGATCTGGCAACAACTGACCGGCGCGGCGCCGGGCGGCGTTTATGGCATGCCGGCGTATTTCAACGGCTTTCTTTATTACTGCGGGCAAGGCGACGCGCTGACGGCATATCCATTTGAGAACGCGCTGGCGCAAACGGTTGGGATCTCGCAAAGCGCCGAGACCTTTGTCTATCCGGGAGCCACGCCGGGCGTTTCGGCCAACGGGACGGCGGCGGGCATTGTGTGGGCAACGGAGAACACGTCGCCGGCTGTCCTGAACGCTTACAACGCCACCAACCTGGCTGAGGAGTTGTACAACAGCGATCAGGCCGGATCACGCGATCATTTTGGCGACGGGAACAAGTTCATCACGCCGATGATCGCCAGCGCGCGGGTCTATGTGGGCACGACCACGGGTGTCGGGGTCTTCGGGTTGCTGGATAACTCAACGCTGACGCCCTTGCAGGCATGGCGGAACACCAATTTCGGCAATCCCTCCAACGTCGGCGCCGGCGCCAACGGCGCGAGCCCGGCTGGCGATGGTATTCCCAATTTGATCAAATACGCGCTGGGACTCAATCCCCTCGCCGTCGCCGCCGCCAGCCAGCTTCCCTTGGCCAGCTTGCGGGAGAGCGATGGAAACATATATTTGACATTGACGGCCAATCGCGGCGCGATCGCGCCGGATGTCACTTATCTGGCGCAGGTTTCCGGCGACTTGATCAATTGGGTATCCGGCGGGACCAATACCGTAACACTGACCAATGTGCCCACCCAATTGGTTGTGCGCGACAATGTGCCCGCGAGTGCGGCGGGCCAGCGTTATATTCGGCTGTCCGTATCCAGTCCGTGATCTTGCTGCTTTGCCCCTAAATCTCCAAGGACATCTGTAAAGTCGAAAGCGGGGTCGCGCTTCGCTTGCCCCCGCACTCCATAAAAGAGGCGCGTAAAAAGTGAAATACATCCCATCGGGGAAGGATGACCGGCGGCTTGTCTCAGACAAAGGAAGCGGTTAGGATTGTTCCGCCGATGACATTATGAAACCCATGCAACGAGCACCGTCAGTCAGCTACGCATTTACCATTCGCCTGGCCTATCCGAATCAGATCGGCATGTTCGCCCGGATCGTCAGCACGATTGGCAAACATGGGGGCGACCTGGGCGCGGTGGATATTGTCACGCCGGACGCCAAGATCATGACGCGCGACATCATGGTGCGGGCGCGCGACGCCGCCCACCAGGAGGAAATGGTCGCCGCGATTCGCCGCCTGGCCGGCGTCAAGGTCGTCCACGTGTCCGACCGCGTTTTCCTGTTGCATTTGGGCGGCAAGATTTCCATTCAGAACAAAGTGCCCCTGACCACGCGGGACATGCTTTCGATGGCTTACACGCCCGGCGTGGCGCGCGTGTGCGAGGCCATCGCCGCCGATCCGCGCAAGGCCTGGCAACTCACCATCAAAGGCAATTCGGTGGCCATCATCAGCGATGGCACAGCGGTCCTTGGGCTGGGTGACATCGGGCCGGAAGCGGCGATGCCGGTGATGGAAGGCAAGGCGATGCTGTTCAAGGAATTCGCCGGAATTGACGCCTACCCGATTTGCCTGCGAACGACGGAGCCGGCGGAGATTGTCGCCACTGTCAAGCATCTGTCCGTCGGCTTTGGCGGCATCAACCTGGAAGACATTTCGGCCCCGCGCTGCTTTGAGATCGAGCGCCAGTTGCGCGAACAACTGAACATCCCGGTGTTTCACGATGACCAGCACGGCACCGCGGTGGTGGTGCTGGCGGCCTTGCTCAACGCCACCCGCCTGGCCAAACAGAAGCTGGAGCGGCTGCGGATTGTTGTCTGTGGCGCGGGCGCGGCGGGCGCGGCGGTGACCCGCATCCTCCTGCGCAGCGGCGCGCGCGACATCGTCGTGTGCGACCGGGAGGGCATCGTGGGCGAAGCCCGGTTGCCGGGACTCAACGAGAGCAAGGCCTGGCTGGCGCGGCACACCAACCCGCGCAAGCTGCGCGGGCGGCTGGCGGACGCGCTGCTGGGGGCCAACGTGTTTATCGGCGTCTCGGGTCCCGGCCTGCTGCACGCGCGGAATCTCAAACGAATGGCGCCCAAACCCATCGTTTTCGCGCTGGCGAATCCCACGCCGGAAATCATGCCCGAAGAAGCCGCGCGGGCGGCGTTCATCGTGGCCACAGGGCGGAGCGATTATCCCAACCAGATCAACAACGTGCTGGCGTTTCCCGGAATCTTTCGCGGGGCCTTGGACGTGCGGGCGCGGGCGATTACCGGGGAGATGGAGATGGCGGCGGCGCACGCCATCGCCGGTTGCATCGGGCGCGAGTTGAGTCCCGAATACATCGTGCCCAGCGTGTTCAACCGGGAAGTTGTCAAGCGCGTGGCCGAGGCGGTGCAACGCGCCGCCGTCAAGGCGGGAGTCGCGCGGCGCAAGAAATAATCCCAATTTGAACGTTCATTGGAATTAATCCTGGTCCGTGACGGCGTCGTGGAATTTAAGGATATCGCCCTTCTCGCCCTTGAGTTCGCCTTCCTTGAACTTGATGGCGGCGCGGGGATGGAGGTTGCGCAGGCCGGTCAGGAGGTAGGGAAGGTCGTAACCCCACAACAGCTTCGAGCGCATCGGCTCGATGTGGTTCTGAACGCATTCCAGGATGGGCCGCAGGGCGTATTTGGGGTTGTGCAGGAAACCGATGAGCAATTCCATCGGGCAATTGCCGGCGCCGCGCCCCAAGCCGGCCATAGTGGCGTCGAGGAAGTTGGCGCCTTCGATGATGCCTTCGATGGTGTTGCCGTAGGCCAGTTGGAGGTTGTTGTGCATGTGCATTCCGACCTCCTTGCCGGCGGGCTTGCAGTGCGAAAGGTAGCAGTTGACCAGGTAGCGGATCTGCTCGCTATAAAACGCGCCGAAACTGTCCACCAGATAAATCACTTTGGCCTCGGATTTGGCGAGCATTTCCAGGCCCTCATTCAACTCGCGGTCGGGGATGATCGAGGCGGCCATCAAATTGACCGTTGTTTCGTAGCCCTTGTCGTGGGCGTCCTTGACCATCGCCAGGGCGGTCGGGATCTGGTTGATGTAGGTCGCCACCCGGATCATGTCCACGATGGAATCCTTTTTCGGCGGGATGTCCTCGTGATAATCGCACCGCTCGGCGTCGGCCATGACGGAGAGTTTGAGATTGGTTTTGTTCTCGCCGACGATGCGGCGCATGTCTTCTTCAATGCAGTACTTCCAGCAACCGTGCTCGCCGGCTTTAATGCCTTTTCGCGACGCTTTGTAACCCAGTTCCATGTAATCAATTCCCGCCGCCACACAGGTGTCATAAACCACCTTGACGATTTTGTCGTCGAAGTGGTGGTTGTTCATCAGCCCGCCGTCGCGGATAGTGCAGTCGAGGACCTTGATTTCGGGCCGGAAGGAGAGCCAGCGGCTGGTGGATGTATCTTTGGGTTTCGTCGCTTTCATAAGGATCACTGAGCGCCTGATTGCGCCTGATCAGTGGCATGATCGTGAAAGCGCCGCTCAAAAGCCACCAAAAACTCACCGGGACGCCTCACTGCCCGGCATCGGCGAATCTGAGGACCGTCAGCGAATTGGGCTTGAAGGCGTATTCGAAGCCGGATTGGACTTTTCCAAGTGACGCAGTGACGGGCGCCACTTTTGCGGGTTGGTCAAAAGAATTCTCGTCAGCGGTTCGTTCGCTGGAGAGCACCGTAGCTTGGGCGTTCTGCCAGAGGGCCTTTAATCCGTTGAGTCGAATAACCGCTGGAGCGGTTTCCGCCGCGGCATTGACCACTTTGAGAATAATGTCACCGGCCTTGTCGTCGCGAACCGCCGAAGCAAAGAAACGGGGAGCAGCGCCGGAGGTTTCCGAGGCCGCCGGATTATCAGTGGAAACCGGCAGGACGACGTCGCCCCGGTTGCGGCAGAAAAGTTGCTGAGCGTAATAATCAGGCGTGCCGTAAATGCGATGGTTGTCCACCCAGATCAAGTCCGGCGTCCACTGCCAGGCCTCCGTGTTGGCGAACAGGGGTGCGTAAGAGGCCATGCGCACGACGCCGGCATTGCGTTCCAGGCCCGTCATATAGGCCGCTTCCGCCAGCGCGCACTCCAGTGTGTTGCGGTTTTTGGGGCTGACAACCGCGACGCTTTGGGCCGCATACTCGCCCATGAACACTTTGGGGCCGTTTGGGTCGTAGTTGTCGTAGCGGTGCGTGTGGGTGAAAAACCAGGCCGGATCGGCGTAGCAATGCTCGTCAATAATATCGGCGTGAAGCTCGCGCAGCTTGGGCCACGCGAATTGAAAACGCTCGTCGTCGGGCGACGGACCCGCCGCCGAAACGAGCATGATTTGAGGATACTTCTCCTTGAGCGCGCCGGCGAACCGGGCGTAGCGTTCGATGTATTGCGGGCCCCACTGCTCGTTGCCAATGCCGATCATTTTCATGTTGAACGGCTCCGGATGGCCCAGGGCGGCCCGTTTGGCGCCCCAGGGGCTTGTCGCCGGGCCATTGGCGAATTCCAGCAGGTCCAGAGCGTCCTGGATATACGGTTCAAGCTGGTCAAGGGGACAAAGTTCGCCGGAGTTGAACTGGCAGGCCATGCCGCAGTTGAGGATCGGCAGCGGCTCGGCGCCGATGTCCTCGCACAGTTGGAAGAACTCATAAAAGCCAAGGCCGAAAGTCTGGTAATAATCCGGGGTCGGCCGGTGGACAAACTCGTAATTCCAGCGGTTGACCAAAAGGTGGCGGTCGCCGACCGGCCCGATGGTGTTCTTCCATTGATAGCGCCGCTCCAGGACACTGCCTTCGACGATGCAGCCGCCTGGGAAGCGCATGAAGCCGGGCTTCAGACCGGCCAGCATTTGCACCATATCGGCCCGCAACCCTCCCGTCCGGTTTTTCCACGTGTGCTGCGGGAACAACGAAATCATGTCCAAATCCACGGTGCCCTTGCCTTCCATCAGCACGTTCAGCCGCGCCTTCCAATCCGTATCGCGGGGATGCAGCGCCAGGGTGTATGGTTTCCAACCCTGCGCGAACCCCTCCAGCTTGGCGGAGTCCAGCACCGTGCCGTCCTCGGCAACCAATTGCACCTGGAGGACGGGCGCGCCGGCGACGGGGCGGATATCGATGGAAAAATTGTATGTTTCGTCTTGACGCACCGCCATGCCGCGGAAGCCGGGATTGGAAACGCCAAACAGGGCGGTGCCTTCGGATTGAACGCGCAGATAATGGGGGTTGGCCGCCGTCAAAGGCGCCTCATCGCGCACGGAAAGTTCGCCTTTGGCCAGGCTGGGACTGATTTTAATCCAGCCCATCAGCGGGTCGGGGAATTCGAAGGAGCGGTTCTTCACCATTTCGGCATACAGCCCGCCGTCGGCCCCGAAATTGATATCCTCAAAGAATATGCCCCACATGGCGGGATTGATTTTTGCGCCGGGATGGCCCGCGTCGATGGTGAGGGTGGTTGCGCGCCCTGGAGAGGCGGCGGCGAACAAAACCGCGAGCGCACAGAGAAGAAGGAGAATGCGGTAGGTTGATTTCATATCGGGATTCATTGAGTTTCGATTTGTGGCCAGCCCTCGGCATCCCAGCGCAGAGGCAGAATGCCCAGCGTTGGCGCGCCGTTGCGTGTTCCATCGTAAAAGTGGCAGCTAAACCAGTCGGTGGAGCCATCAGAGACAATGCCCGCGTGGCCTGGACCTATGAAAGCCCCTTGCGTCTTGAGAAACAGGCTGCCGCCGCCCAGAAGCATATCCGTGCCGTTCTTGTCGAGGTACGGTCCGGTGACGCTGGCCGAACGGCCGATGCGGATGTTGTAGGTGCTGCGCACCCCCCGGCAGCATTGGCCCCAATCGACAAAGAGGTAATAATAACCCCCGCGGGGATAGATATAGGAGGCCTCGATGCTGTCGTTGTGCGCCAGCGAATAGACCGGTGAATCCGGCGCGATCCGTTTGCCCGTCGCGCGGTCCAACTCGATCAGTTTGATTCCGGTCCAATAGGAACCGAGCGCCAGCCAGAGTCGGCCGCCCGCCTCGAGAAGGACCGCCGGGTCAATCGCGTTGTAATCGTTGGTTGCGGTCGTTTGGATGACGCTGCCGCAATCGGTCCAGGCGTAAAGCGGATCGGCCGGATCCAGGGTGGGATTGGCGGCCAGTCCGATGGCCGATGTGTTCTTGCCCCAGGTTGAAACGGCGTAATAAAGAAGATACCGATTTGTAAGAAAAATCACGTCCGGCGCCCAGAATCGTCCGTCGTTGCCGCGGATGGTGTTGGTGGTCCACGCCGGCGCGCGCGCGAACACCGGCGGGCCGGGCGCCCATTCCACCAAGTTGCTGGAATGACGGGATACGATGCCGCGGCCGGTGGCGAAGACCCAGTATTGGCCTTTACATCGCACGATGGTGGAAGGGTCGTGGACTGAAGTCGCGCGCCGCCCGAGTGTGAAAAGAACGGAGTCCGCCGCCGGCGCGTTTGTTTCCACCCCCCAAACTGCGGCGCTGCCAGCCGTGGCCAGCGCAGTCGCCCACAAGATGCGAACAAATATGCGCGTCTTCATTGTTTCACTCGCAATTAGAACTCCTTATTTGCGAACTTCACAAGCCCACGTTAAGGCCTCCGTCGCGCCCGCCGGCGTCGGAGCGTGTGATAAAAATCGCCCGGTCGGGGGAACGGGCCTGCAGGACTGTGGATTTCCGCCCATTTCTTGCACGCCGCGAGCCCTTACGCGGCGTCTCCAAGGAAATTTAATACACGCCCACAGGGTCAGATGGGAAACACCCTCGTGTTTCCCACCTGACCTGGTTGTCCATCAGTTCTCCAGCCGGAAATACCGGGCGGAACCCGACATGGGGACGGTCATCTGGTAACTGCCTCCGGCAACGGCCAACGCGCCGGCGGCGGGAGTCCAAACCGCGCCAGGCCCCAGCACCGGCGAGGAAACCAAGTTGACCAGCGCCGAGGTGGCCGGCCACGTGATAGCCACGTTGCCGGCTGTTAGTGTCACCGCCAGCGACACGTTGGTGACTGTGCCAATGACTTGGTTTGGTCCGAGGGCATTATCGGCCGCGATTTGCGCCGCGGTCAGCGGACCGTTGTAGATTCGCAGCTCGTCAATGGAGCCGTTGAGGTAGGGGTCAGTATAATAGAGCGAGTGCCCCACATAATTGGTCAGGTCCGGCCCGAGCGTTAAATCAACGACACTCCCGCCATTAAATGTCGTGGCAACGAAACTATTAACGGCATTGGTTGATGCCGGGGTCGCGTACGCCACTGGATCAATCAGGTCGTTGAAGATCGGAGCAGTCCCGACAAGCACGCCGTTGGTGTAAAGGGCCTCGTAACCGGCGAATGGATGCATGACGGCAACAACCTGCACGTTGGTCATTCCGTCCAGAGTGCCGCTGGTCGCGATATCCGTCTCTCCGCTGTTGCCCGGATCACCCTGCCCGAAGTTTGCCGACGCCGTTCCGCCGCCGGTGTGCGGTTGGAAGGTAAGGTAATTCTCCCCGTATCCCGTGGTCGAATCCCAACTGCCAAAGGCGTAAAGGCATGCCCAGGTATTGATTGGAGAACCAAAGCTGGCCCAGGCCTCGATCGTTACTTCGTCCAGGCCGCTGACCAATCCGGCGGGAAGTCGCACATAGCCGTTGGTGCCGTCCAGCGTGAGTTGTCCGCCACCGAGCGTGGCGCCGCCGTTGAGCGTGCCGGCCCAAGCCGCGCCGCCGATTGAATCCGCCGTGTTGGTGCCGCCGGTTTCGTTGAAACTATAGCGGTGTACGAGTGCGGTTGGGGTGGCGCGTGTCACGGTGAGCGAGACGCTGTTGGTGCTGGTGAGCACGCCGACCGTGGCGGTCAGTGTCGCGGTGCCCGGGCTGATCGCCGTCAGCAGGCCGTTGCTGTCAATGGTGGCCACATCGGGGTTGCTTGAAGTGTAAACAGGATGCGGAAATGTCGCGGGGTCCAATCCCGGTTCGGACGAACTGAGGAGCACTCCGGTGACGGCCGGGTAATCACCCGCCAGCGCCACCTGTTGAAACACACCCACAGCCACGCTGGGCTTGAGCAACGGCTCAAAATAGACATGCTGCAGGTCGCCGCCAAGCGGAACGGTCGTTACGACTATGTTGGTGCCGTTGTCGGAAATGGTCAGGTCATTTGTGTCCTGCCCTTTGCCATAGGCGCGGAGAATTCCTCGCTGAATCCAGTCATAGACGGTTCCCGAGGTGCCGTTGTTAACACTGGTATTAAAACCTTCCGGCAGGAGCAGGGTGCCGCCACCCATAACCAATGACCTTGTGCCGTCGGACAAAGTGCCGATGTTGTATTCAAAATTGACATAACCATTAACCAGGAAGGTCGCTGTGTCATAAATATTCAAGTGGCCGCCCATCCACAGACCCGCTCCGCCGAGGCTGCTGAATTGGGCGTTGTTGTACAAGTTGACCGTCACATACGGCGCGGCGCGATACCACCAGGAATCACCGATCCCCAAGGCAGCGCCGCTAGTTGAAACAACGGCGTTGCTGTACATGTTGATATAGCTGCGGAGTCCCGGCGTGGGGTTGTTTTGCACCGGAAACAGCATCCAGTCATAAGTCAGCGAGCCATAGATATTGAGCGTGACGCCCCATTCCGGGCCGAAAATCGTATTGTACACTTCCGGCGAACCAGGGGGCGGAATGCCGGGGGTCTCGACATCCCCATTGGTTATCGTTATCACCGAACTGCCGTTTGCGGCATCAAGCCACACGTTGACGATTTGCCCTGATACCGCCGGCGGCGGCACCGACGGCGGGAAGGTCGTTGTGCCCGCTTCCGGCAACCAGTTGTTCGGGTCGGACCACACCCCGCCGGCATCAAGACCCGCCCAGTGCCAGTCTGTTTGGGCTGACGCAGTGTGAGCCAAAGACAACGCCAAGGCGGCGGATGCCAGGAAACCCAGTAGTTTTATTGTTGTTTTTTGAGTCATAGTTTGCCTTTTCGTTTGAGAGAGTTTTAGCGCTTTTAGTTATGCGTCCCAGTTTTGACGCAAGCGGTTCCATTACTAAATGCGCCGAAGATCGCCAAAACCCGACTGGTTCAACGATTCTACGGGGCGGCAGAGGGTGGGGCGCGGAGGATTTGGGCGTATTTGAGGGCGATTTGATTATGGGAATCGCGCCGCAAAACCTCCTCGAACTGCTCCAGGGCCTGCTGATTGAGATGCTCATTGCACAGCGCGATGCCGAGATTGAGATGCGCCTCGATCAGTTCCGGTTTCAGGCGCACGGCTTCGGCGAACCGGGCCGCCGCCCCGGCGGCGTCGCCATCGGCGCCCAGTTCCAATCCGAGACAGAAATGGGCCTCGGCAAAGTTCGGCTGCAAACGGACGGCTTCCAAATAATGCGCCTTGGCCTCGGTGCGCCTTCCCAGCTTTACCAGAGTCAGGCCGAGGTTGACCTGGGTTTCGGGATCGCCGGGGAACAGCCGCAGCGAATCGCTGAAATTGGTGAGCGCGGCGCCGTACCAGCCTTTGGAAAACGCGAATTTAGCCAGCGTGTTGAAGGACTCCGGGGTATTGACGCGGTTGACGAGGGCTTCTTTGAATTGGTCGGTCGCTTCCTGAGTTTTGCCCATAGCCTCAAGGGCTTTGCCCAGCCCCAGGTGAGCCGGACCCCAGTAGGGCTTCCGTCGCAAGACGTCTTGGAACTCGCGCGCCGCCATTTCGGGGTGGTTTTCGCGCGCATACAACTCGCCCAGGCTGTTCATGCTCACCACCGATTCAGGGGACAGGCGGCTGGCCTGTTGAAATGCCGCAATGGCATCATCATCGCGCTTTGCCGCCACCAGGGCCATTCCCAAAGTCTGCCAGGCATCCGGACTTTGCGGCAGCAAGCGCGCCACCCGCCCCAGAGATTGGGCCGCGCCCGCGGTGTCCCCTGTCTGCTGCTGGAGTTGCGCGAGGTTCTCCTGAAGTATCCAATCGTTGGGCGCGGCGCCGGCCGCGGCCTGGGTGCGCGCCTTGTCCTCACGCAAGGCGTCGGGAAGGGTGGCGGGCTGAAGTTGTTCGATTTGCCGGAGCAAACGCTGGTACTGTTGCCGGTTGTTGGCCTGCTCCTTGAAGGGCGGATCGTTGAGCCGGCTCAGGATTTCCTTCTCCGCGGCGCGCCGGGTAAAGTCGTTCCATCCCAGGCGGCGGGCGCAATCGTCGGCCGTGGGCCAGGGATGTTCGCCTCCTGCCGGCAAATCACGGGCGACTCGTTCCGCCAAGGCACGGGCGACAAGGTAGTTGCCTTCGAAGTTGAGGTGAACGTGTTCGTAAAGAAACTCCTCGCCCGTCAACCCATGCGGGCTTTGCTGTGCCAGGACCGCTTCGGAATCGACCAACGCGGCGCCGTCTTTCTCCCGATTGGACGCGGCGCGCCGGATAATTTCGTTGATGCGGCTGTCGGCGCGAAACCGGAGCGCATCCTGATCGCAGGCCAGCGCAAACTGGCGCGAGGCCTCCGCGTCCTGGCCCAGCGCGAGCGAACATTGGCCCCGGCGAAATTCGGCTTCCGCGTAGGTGTCGTCCACCTTTGCCGCCTGCCGGAAGGACTCAGTTGCCTCCGCTGTCCGCCCTTCCTCTTGCGCGCGGATTCCCGATCGGTAAAAACCGTCCCACTGCGACAACTCGTCAGCCGGCAAGCCCGGCCGATGATCGGAGGCGAATGGGCCGCAATCCTTGAGATTGCGGGCCACAGTGCTGACGAGAACTTTCGCGCCGCCGCGCAAACCGACGTCAATGATATCGTTTAGATTCCGCTCGAAGCTGGCATAAACGGTGGCCATTCGAGGATCGTCCGCCCGGACGTGATTGTGCAGGAACATGATCATTCCGCCCCACTCGCTCTGGTTGAGCGGCCGCTTTTGAACGTCGCGAACCATTTCTGCCAAGGCCTGTCCGAGGCGCGTGGCTTTCAATGCCACCGAAACCCGAACCATTGACAAACTGGCCGCTTGCGCGCCGAATACGGTGCCGGAGCCATAGGGACCAACCACCTCGTTGTTGCCCATGTAGATCACCCAGAAATCGCCCTGTTTCCCGGCGCATTCCCTGGCGATGGGCAGGATGACGTGGGAATTGATGGCGGTCATGGCGGTGTTGACCACTTCAAAGTGTTTGTCCGGATACCGGCCCTCCAGAAGGGCCTCCAATACGCGGCAGAGGCCGAATTCGGGCTGCGGATCGCCATAGGCGGCTGACTCGCCGAAAACGAAGATGCGGATGGTATCCGGCGGCTTGACTTTGGGAATTACGAATGGAAAGGGCGCACGCGCCATTTCCGGCCCGAAAAAGCGCCAGCCGAACCGGTCGTTTTCGATGAGACACTCCTTTCCATCGATTCGCATCGGCAAAAAGAAGGACATCGGGTGCCCAAAACCCGTCAGGCGCAATCCACCCTCCAGAATCACCAGGAAAAGCAATGGCCCCAGCACCATTGCCGCAAGACGGAAAAGCCACCGGCGTGGCCGGGAGGCGGCAGCCGTCACCGACGGTGCAGGTAAAACCGAACGCTTGGACCGAGACGGACGGGATTTTCCGGACGGCTCAATAATAGAAATACGGCGAAGATGACGTGCGGCAAATCATCTGTTTGAATGGGCGCCACTCCACGTGGCCGTCTATCATTCCGACGTTACCCCCGTCGGGGATTGACCCCGTTACGTGCGCGCTGATGTGGCCCTTCGCGCCTCCGTTATAGGTATAACCGCCGTCAACATCTATCCAATTATACTTGAGCATGGCGGTTATGACGTCGCTGTCGCCAGTGTTGTTCAGTGTCGCGCAAGCAGTGAGCGGGCGTTTGGAGAGAGCTCCCACGGGGACGCCGCCTGGAGCTTCGAAGTAGCCGGGAGTCTGAGTCGCGGACATTTTCTGATTGGTGTTAGTGACGTCCACCCCCGAGTAGGACGCCGTGCCAAAAAAGGTCTGGGCGAAACCTTGAACCCGGAAAGTGCCGTCACCAAAATAGGCCTTTGGATCCGGATAAGGAGCATTGCCAAAACACCACAGGCATGGGCCGCCGCCGGGCACGGGGCCATAGGGCACTTTGCCGAACCAGTCAACGGGACCAAATTTAGGCTCAGTGCCCGGGTCATACCAGGTCAGTGGCGTTGTTCCACAAGCGATGACCTGGTTTGCGAGAACGGCCTCCATATCCCAAGCCCAGTTGCCGTTCGCGCCATCGGGAAGAAGATCCTTGTTTTCTCCCGCGTACATCTCCAAGGCCACTATCTGCTGTTTTTCAATGTTCACGCACTCGGTGATGACGGCTTGGCGTTTGGCTTTGCTTAATGCCGGGAGGAGGATGGCGGCCAGGATGGCAATGATCGCAATGACAACCAGCAATTCAATCAAAGTGAATCCCCGCCTGGCTTTGTCGGGAAAACCGTTCATCAATTTTTTCATAAATAAAAACCTGTTTTCTTCTCTTCCAAGCGTGGGCGGCTGGCCTGCATCCGCCCACGCCGTGTGCTTATTTTAACTTATCTCATCACCGTCACTTTTTCAATAGGTAGAATTGCGCAGCGCCGGTGGTGGGGATGCTCACCTGGAGGTTTTGACCGGCCACCGAGGGCGTCACCGCCACCAGTGCCCAAACGGCGCCAGGCCCCAGCGTTGGACTCGAATAGAGCGAGAAACCAGCCGCGTTGGCCGCCGGCCACGAAATGACCACGCTGCCGGCCGAAACCGAGGCGCCAATCTTGGGTGCGCTGCCAGTGGACAGCAGCACCGACGGCCCCAGAAGCTGGCTGATTGCGATGTCATCGGCTGACAACGCGCCGTTGTAAATGCGGAACTCGTTAAAGTCAACGTCCATGTAGGAGTCCGCCGGGTATAGCGAATGACCGAGGTAGTTGAGCACGCTTTGGACGTAAGACATCGGAACCGTGATCCCGGTGTTCTGCGAAACCAGCACGCCGTTTGTATAGAGCTGCTCCAAGCCCGCCGGCGGATCGTACACCGAGGTGACATGGAGGTTGGTCTGGAGGCTGAAGTTCCCGGCGCCGGTGCAACCCTCTTCGCCGTCGTAGCCAGGGTCAACGCCGCAGATGGCGATGCGTCCGTTCTGGGGCTGGCAGAAGATATAGCTTTCTCCGACGTTTGCGTTGGTGTCGGTGTTGCCGAAGCCGTATAAGAAGCAGGCGCCCGGCAATGCATCCGGGAAGGTGGCCCAGACGTCGATCGTCACCGCGGGGTAATTGCTGAGGATGCCGGAAGGCAGTTGGACGTACTGTTCGCCTGAGGCCAGCAATTGCAGATTGGTGCCCGTAAACGTGCCGCCGTTAGGCAGGGTGCCATTCCATCCACCCACCGAGTCGGCCACGATGTTGGTGCCGACCGCGTCCTGGAAGCTGTAGCGGTTGACCAAAACAGGCGCGTACACCACGGTCACCGCCTGGCTGGCCACAAGGCCATTGTATTTGGCCGTGACCATGGCCGTGCCCGGTCCAGTCGCGTGGAGTTTGCCGTCGGCGGCTTGATAGACCACATTCGAGTTGCTGGAGGTGTAGATCAACACTGGAGACATGGTGTTCCACAGCAGGTTGAAGTTGGTCAGGTTCGAATAGTTGACGAGCACACCGCCAAGAAACGCATCTCCCAAGTTCAATTTCGGGATGGAAACGGAAATGGATTTCAGATTGCCAACAACCAGGTTGGTGTTGTCAGGCCCGAGAGCGTCCGCCAGGGCGATTTGCTGCGGCGTGAGCGTCCCGTTGTAAACGCGGAACTCATCGAAACTGCCCGGCAAATAAGGATCCGCCGTCCACAACGAATGGCCAATGTAGGCCTCGTTGGTGGCGATGGAGGAGAGCGGCGCAAAATCATTAGTGACATAGCCGCTGAGAACGCCGTTGGTGTAAATGGCCAGGTGGCCCGTCGGCACATCGATCAGTGTGGTGCAATGGACCGACTCATTGGCAAAGGGGCCCAGCGCGGCAAATCCCGATCCGCCCTTCGTGGTGTAATTGTCAATCTCATGTTGGGTGTTCCCGTCGCGCGCCACCGAATGAATATAGTTCTGGCCGGACCCGTTGACGGTGTTGCCGCAGACCCAAGCGTAATTCCAATTGCCCAGAGCGCCAAAGGTGGCCCAGTAGTCCACCGTCGCGGACTGATAGCCGGAAATGAGGCCGTCATCGCTAACCCCATTGCTGCTGAGGTCCACATAGCATCCGCTGGTGCCATCCAACACAACCTGCCCGTTGGTTACATACGCCGTTCCCATCAGTTGTCCGGCGCGCTTGCCCACCGAGTCGGCCACCGTGGTGCTGCCGGGGGCGTCGTTGAAGCTGTAGCGGTGGGCGAGGATCGAAACCGGCTCGATCACCGTGACGGTCGTCGAGTTGCTCTGGCCGCCGTAAAAGGCCGTGACCACGTTGGAACCGAGCGCAACGCCATGAATGAAGCCGGAGGAATCGACCGTGAGGATGTTCGTGTTGCCCGATGTATAGGTGACGCCGCCAGCAATCTCGACGGTATTGGTGATTAATGATGCCGTTGCCATCACCGTCGAAGGTTCCTCGCCGCCTTGAACCACCTGGGGACCCGCCGTGAATTGGATGGACGTGATGGAGCCGGCATTGGTGTTGATAACAGAGAAGCCATTTTGGTAACTGGCGGCGATTTTAAGGGAATCCAGAGCCCCATTCCATACGCGGAACTCGTCGAGATTGCCCGCCATGTCCGGGTCAGGCCAATTGTCCTTGCCGATCCAATTATTGAGGTCCCGGACGCCAGGGGTGATCATGTTCGTGACTCCCGTTAAAGACCCGACAAGGGAGCCATTGACGTAAACACCAATGAATCCAGCGGGAGGATTAAAGACCGCCGCGACATAGCCGCCGGTTGAGCCGGCGAGGAGGTTCGCATCCGCATAGCAATTCTGGCGGTCGGTGTTGGCGTTGTCGAAATCCGATATCGCGGCATCCAAGCTCGCGGCTGGGCTGACGGTATTTACACAGAAGGAGATGCTGTAGGAATCATTGACGTTGGTATCCTGCGTGCCGAAGTCAAAAAGATTCGCCCAATTGCCCTGGCTCGACAGAACGGGAAAGTCGCCCCAGGCCTCGACGGTCACCGCCAGGTCGTTGGTGATGATGCCGGGCTGAAGTCCCACGTAGGCACTGCCATCCAACTGCAACTGGCCCCCGGTGATCTGGGCGTCGCCAAAGAGCGTTCCATTGTTGGTGCCGACCAGATCGATGGCGGCGGGCGTACCATTAGTGGCGGCAAAGAAACTATAGCGGTGCTGCAGAGTCTGTGCCGCTGCGCTCAGGCACATTGCCAGAAGAGCCACACACATCCAAAAGAGGGTCAGGTGACCGGAGTATAGATTTTTTTTCATATTTCTTTTATGTTGTTGCGTTTGTTCGCTTTGATGTTGAGCCGACATTTCGGACACGACTATAATAAAGGTTACGGGACTGACTCTACCGGACGGACGGTTCGAGCGGCAACGCCAGTTTGCGTATAAAAATCGCCAAATTGCGAACGCGTCTCCTGGGACCCTTGTCCCGCATAGGTTTTCCGATAAGCCAGCGGACTCATCTCTTTGACCGAGCGGAAGTAGCGCGCAAAGTGCTGCACGTCGCCAAAGCCAAGCGCTTCGGCAATTTCACGCACCGGCATCTGCGTTTCCACCAGCAGTTGGGCCATCTTGTCGGTGCGCATGCGCCGAATGCCATCCAAGATCGAATAGCCTAGTTCCCGCCGAAATCGCTTCTCCAGCAACCGCCGCGAGATCCCGGCGTTGCGCGCCACAGCCGCCACCGTCAACTCCTCGTGAGCCGAGGCGTCACGAATGTGCCGCAGGGCCTTGGCCAGGCTCTTGTCCTCCACCGCCACAACGTCGGTCGAGCGCCGGGGCACGATATGCGTCGGATGAACCACGATCCGCGCCGGAACGGTCCCCCGGCCGCTCATCAAGCTGTCCAAGGCCGACGCCGCTTCGTAGCCGGCGCGGTCAAAATTGACGGCGACACTGGAAAGCGGAGGGTCGGACAATCCGCACACGACCTCGTCGTTATCCACGCCGATGACCCCCACCTCCGACGGCACGGAAATTCCGGCGCTTTTGCAGGCCTCGACGACCTGCCTGGCGCGGTCATCATTGGCGGCCATCAGACCCACCGGCTTGGGCAGCGAGTGCAACCAGCGGGCCATCCGACCACGTTCGCGCAGCCAGGACGAACCGCAGGCGCCCTGCGCAACCGAGAAGCTGTCACACGACCAGCCCGATTGGCGGAGGCGCTGGGCGAAGGCCTGGCAGCGAAGTTCCGACCAGGGAATGTCCTCTTCAAACCAGGCCTGGCATCCGCAGTAGGCAAACCGTTTAAACCCGCATGCCAGAAGATGTTCCGCCGCCATCCGGCCAATGCTCTCGGAGTCGGTCACCACGTTCAATAATCCCGAAACTTCCGTTCGCCCGTGTCCAATGACTACGGCAGGGATGCCGAAGGCCAGCACTTCCTCCAGTTTATCAACGTCGCGCAGGATGATGCCGTCAAGGTCCATGGTCTTAAGCTTGGGCCAGGCCTTCTCCAAGCCGGCCGGCTCCCAATAGCAAGACCAGGGGCCGTGATGGTGCGCGTAATGAGCGATGCCCCGCAGTAAAGACCGGCCCGATCCCCGGGAGGACTCAACTAAAAGCAGGACTTTCGGAATTCTGGCCATGCGCTGTTTTCCCTAAATGCGCTTTTTGTTCGCCAAACCCGACATTGGATCGGCCGTCTTCATTGCATCAACCGGTAATATCCCATCGTCCCGGATACAGGCAACGTGACCTGCCATTGTCCGTCGTAAATTTGCGGAGCGGGCAAAGGGGTTGTCCACACCGGCTGGGAAAGATTGGTTGTCCACTGGAGGGTGAACCCCGCCGACGCCAGCGGCCATGATAACATCAGATTGGTCCCCAGAATCGCCCCTCCCAGAGTTGGACTGGCGGCGCTCAAGAGCTGGTTCGGCCCAAGGGCCTGCGTGGCGGCGATTTGGTCCGCCTGCAACGCGCCGTTATAGATGCGAAATTCGCTGATGGTCCCTTTCATACCGGGGTCGGGCCAGTTGTCCGCGCCGACGAGGTTACGAACATCTTCCACTCCTGACATTGGGATGGTCACGTAATCATCCGCGCCGGCCAGGACGCCATTAAGGTAAATGGCCACGTAACCCGCCGGCGGATCAAAAACGGCGGTGATATGGATATTGGTGCTGCCATCGAGGCTGCTTCCGGATCCCAAGTCAATATATTGGTAGTCAGCATTCGCGTTGTCGGAATCCGAAATTCCGGTGATCGTCGAGTCGTCACTGGAGTGAACACACACGTGGATGTCATATTCGGAGTCCCCGCTGGAGTCCTGGTTGCCGAAGTCGAAGAGATTGGCCCAGGTGAATTGGCCTGGATAGATGGTTGCCCATGCCTCCACCGTTACCGCCGGATCGATGTTATTGGCGCCAGTTCCATTCAAAGCATTGGTGAGAATGCCTGCCGGCAACTGCAAGTAGTCGGTTGCCGGCGAGGCGGATGTTGTATTGGGTAGCACCAGTTGCCCGCCGCTGATGGCGGCGCCGCCGACAAGAGTGCCATTGGCAGTGCCAACGGTGTCGTTGGCATTGCCATTGGCGAAATGGTAACGATGCATGAGCATTGCCGGGACATAGATAACCCGCACGGCTTGCGTGGCGGACAAACCCAGACTCGCGTAAGTGGCGATGATGTTCGCTGTTCCGGTCCCCACGCCGACGACATTGCCGTTGCTGTCAACGACGGCGACGTTTGTATTTGCCGAGGACCAGGAGATGGCGTGATTGGCATTGGTCGTGAGATTGATCCAGACGCCGGACTTCTCGCCCCAGACCGTGGAGGGGACCAACTGGCCGCTGGTGATGGGCGAGGCGCATTGCAACATCAAGTTCGTGTATGAATTGATGCCGCTGGCGTTGAGCCGGAGGATGGACAGCGAGTTGGCGGGCAGGGTGAGGGTAAAACTGGTTGCGGCGTTGGAGATTGAATTTGTGACCGGAAAAACATAAGTGGGCGATGACAGGGAGTTTTCGTCCGTCGCACTGGCCGAAGTCAACTGGATGAGCGTGGCGTTTGAGGAGATGGAACTGACGCCGGCAACATTGAACGTCGTGGCCACAGGCATGCTGTAAGGATTGACGGCCTTGACGATGACCTGGCCGGCGGCTTTAAAATAAGTCGATGAAGCCAGGAGGCCGCCCTGTGCTGCCGGCAATGTGACGTCCTGGACCAGATTGGTGGCCGCCTGGGGCGCATTGGTGCCCAGATAACACTGGGCGCGCGCCCCGGTCACCACGATACGGATGTAATACCAGACGCCCGTGGAAATATATTGCGGAACCTGCGCATAAGTGGTTTTGCTGCCGTCCACCATTTGTTCGATGCCGTCCAGCGTGTCGGTCCAGCCGCCGATGTTCCACCACGTCCAGTTGTTGTCGTCGAGAACATTGAACAGGATGAGAAAGCCTTCAGCGCCGCCGGTTTTGAGCGCCTGGAGGGAGAGGGTGTAATTGGCCCAATTGGTATTGCCGGTGGTGGAATAGCAATCGGTGGTGATGGCGGTTTGCTGATACGACCCGCCGCTGACGCTCCAGGTGCCGTTAAAGACGTTCCAACCGCTGGTTCCGTCATCGACAAAGTCGCTCTGGTAGAGAGTGACGCCGTTGCTGGTGACAACGATATTGGTATATTCGACCGAGGTGTTCCAGGAGCCGAGGCCAATCGCGCCATGAGCGACGGTGTTGGAGGCGTAGTTTGTGTAGGCGACCGTCAAGGGCAACACGTAGTCCCCACGATTGAGCGAAAACATTTGCTGCACATAATACGAGGGCGTCCCATAAACCTGCGTCCCGGTGAAGTAAATCAAGTCCGGGTTCCAGTCCTTGTTGCTCAAGTTGGCGAAGAGCGGGGCGTAGGAGGCCATTACCACGATGTCGGAGTTGCGCTCCATGCCCGTCATGAAAGCCGCTTCGCCCAAGGCCCCGTTCAGGTTGCCGTTGCCGCTGCCGGAAGTGACGGCGTATTCGCCCACAAAGACTTTCGGCCCCGACCTGCTGTAGGTGTCGTACTTGGTGGCGTAGGATATAAACGCCCCCTGGCTTGTGTAGTAGTGTTCGTCCACAATTTCCACCGGGCTGGAGGTCGGGATGGTGCCCTGGGAATTGGCGATGAGATGCATGTAAGGATACTGCGCCTTGATGGCGTTGTAGTACATCGAATAATTGGCGTTGTAGGCCGAGCCGTTGTTTTCGTTGCCGATTTCCATGTAGCGCAGGTTGAACGGCGCTGGATGGCCGTTGGCCGCCCGCTCCGCGCCCCAAGGGGTGTTGGTGTCATCGTTGGCGTAGGATACTGCAGCGACAGCCTCCTGCACCCAGGGTCCCAGTTGGTTGGTTGGCACGGCGTCCTGGCTGACATCCATTCCGCAATTGACGGCAAACAGAGCCTGCGCCCCGATATCCTCGCAAAATTGCAAATACTCGTGGTATCCAAGACCGTTGTCCACGGCGTATCCCCACAGGTCCCAACGCGGCGTGCGGTTGGCGGGGTCGCCCACCGTCGGTTCCCAGTGATACGCATTGGTTAACACGGTGCCATCCACCCAACTGCCTCCGGGTAAACGAACAAACGACGGGTGCAGATTCGCGAGCATCTCCGCCAAATCCGGACGCAGCCCATTGCTGCGGTTGTTGAATGTTTGCGCCGGAAACAGGCTCACAAAATCCACATACACCGTCCCCGTTTGTGATATGCCCAACACCAACTGCGCGTTCGAGTCTGTCGCGTTCGGCGCCAGCGTCAGGGTGAAGTGTTGCCATCCTGGAGTCAGGCCGCTGACGGTGCTGGTCGCGTACACCGTCGTGGCGGCGGCGTTTTCCAGCGATGCGGCGATGGAGCCCGTGAATCCGCTGGCGGCGCGCGCGTAAAAGCCCAGGTTGTAGCTCGCCCCCTGGGTCAGCGGAATGCCCCAGTAACCGCCATTGGCGGCGCTGACGCTCCCGGTGCCGCCGAGTTTGGTCAAAGCCAGGGAATGCAGATTCGTCGAACTCAGCGGCAGGGAGGTGTCAAGACTCATTTGCCCCGTGGCGCTGCCGGTGGTCAGCAACGTCCAGTAAGCCGGGGGGCTCCCGGAGTCTTCAAACGAACGGTTGCGGATCAACTCTCCGTAAAGGCCACCGTCGCCGGCGGAATTGATTTCCTCGAAGAAAATCCCGAACAGATTCGAACTGACCACAACTCCGGCCTGGTCGGCCGAAACCGTGACCACGGCCTGCGAGTTGGTCTGGCTGTTTCCAACCGTTGCGAATATGAAGCCACTGGCCCCGGCGATAATTAGAGTTTTTAACATTTTCATAAGATGGCGGCAATAACGCGACACTTGCCATCACAAATGCGCCATTAATGAACAAAACCCGACATTCTTCCGTGTCAGGCGAAGGCATTCTATTTCGAGGCCTCTTCGAGGAGGATGTGCGCGAAAACCCAATCGAACCAGAAGCCTTGCGACGCGCTGCCGGCGTCAAGCTCGGCGGCGAATCGGTTCTCAATCAGACTGCGGGCCTCTTCCAGATTCAGTTTGGCGTCCTGTGTCTGCCCCATTTTCTGCTGGGTCATGGCCAGGATAAGCCGGGCCGCGGCCACTCTCGGCCCGTTAAACTCCGTGGACGCCAGGCACCTGCGGCAATGGTCGGCCGCCGGCGTGAAATTTCCGGACCGATATTCCAACAACGCCAGCGAAACTGACCGCCACGCGACGCGAAACTCCGCGTCCGCGCCTCCGGGATCTGGATTGTCCGGCGGTTGTCTGGCCACTTTGGCCAAGTCTTGGAGTTCTTGCATCGTATGCGCATCGGCCGGCCGCAGCAAATCGATCTTGATAATCCGCTCGGCGGCAGCGCTGTGGGCGGTGTTTCCAAACCGGGCCAGCGACAGCGCGCGGAAGCGTTCGTAGCCGGCGGCGTCCCCCAATTTCATCAGGATCACCCCATGAGCCAGAAAATCCAAAGTGGACAAGTCCCACCCGTCCAATTGGTCGATGCGCAGCAGCAGGTCAAACCGGCTACCGGCCGCCTCCCACCGGCCCGCGAAGGCATGCCATTCCCCCAGCGAGCGCAGAACCCGCGCCCCTTCGACCGTCGGTTCCCGCGGCGAGATATCCGCCGCCAGCTTGTCGGCCTCATCGAATCGTTCCTGAGTTACGAGCATGGCGGCTTCGGAGATTTTTTCCCGCGCCTCGGCCTGCAGCCGCAACTGAGCTTCGTTGGCGCGGGCTTGCTCGGCTTCGGCGCGCAACTGTTCTTGTTGCTGCTCGGCGGCGACCGCCCGTTGGCGGGCCTGGCGTTCTTGCACGAACAGCCAGGTCGCTGTTCCCAGCCCTGCCAGCAACGCGGCGCAAACGGCGCCCCCGGCCACAAAGACGACACGGTTGCGGCGCGCCAGCTTGCCCAACCGATACAGGCGGCTTGGCGGGCGGGCGCTGACAGGCTCATTATGCAAGTATCGCTCGATGTCCACCGCAAGGCCGTTGGCGGTTTCGTAGCGCCGCCCGCGGTCTTTCTCCAGAGCCTTCATGACGATCCAGTCCAGATCGCCCCGCAACAGTGAGATGAGTCTTGACGGCTCGGCGCCGCGCGCCAGGCCCGTGGCGGCCAATTGAGCGGGGGACAGCGCGGCCAGAGCGGCCGATGGGCGCGGCGGCTCGACTTGCCGCAAAATCCTGCGCATTTCGTCCCATCCCCCTTGCGTCAACTCTTGGGCGTCGAAGGGCGTTTTGCCGGCCAGCATCTCGTAGAGCAGCACCCCAAGGCTGTAGATGTCGCTGCGAGTGTCTATATCCAGGCCGTTTTTCTCGCCCTGCTCCGGGCTCATATAGGCGGGGGTTCCGATGAACTGATGCCCCAGGGTCAGTTGCGTTTTATCCGTCAGCGGCGCCGCCGTCGCTTTGGCGATCCCAAAATCAATGACCTTTGGCACGCCCGGCGAGCCGGGATCGTGCTGCGTCACAATAATGTTGGATGGTTTGATGTCGCGGTGGATGATCCCCTTTTGGTGGGCGTGCTGAATGGCGTGGCAGACCTGGATGAACAACCTCAGCCGGCGAGGGAGATCGACTCGATTGCGGTCGCAGTAATCGGTGATGCGTGTGCCCCGGACCAGTTCCATCACGAAGTAGGGGCGGCCGGTGTTGGTGGCCCCGGCGTCCAGGACTTTGGCGATGTTGGGGTGGTCCATCAGCGCCAGGGCCTGCCGTTCGGCATCGAATCGCGCTATTACGGCCCGCGTGTCCATTCCGAGCTTGATGATTTTGAGAGCAACGAGCCGGCGCATCGGTGTGACCTGCTCGGCCATATAGACGCTTCCGCATCCTCCTTCACCGAGTTTCTCCACGATTTTGTAGGGCCCGATTTGAGACCCCGGCTGCTCTTCGGTCGCTGCCTCCGCCGGCGGATTGTCGGCCGGATCCCTCATTGCGGTCAGGCACTCGGTGAACAGCTCTTCAGCGTGGTTGTGGACGGAAAGCAATGTCTCCACCCTCTTACGCAGCCGGGGATCGCCGTCGCAGGCGCGGTCCAGGTACGCTTTGACTTGGGCCGGATCGGTCAATTTCCGGGCGGCATCAAAAACTTCCTCTTCCCGTGAGATCGTCTCGTTCATTGGTTGGCCGCGCGCCGGCAACCGCGGGCCGGCGCGCTCCTTAGAGTTGCTCGCGCATGGATTGGAACAACCAGGCCTTGGCAAACGCCCACTGCCGCTCGATAGTCCGCTCGGTCACGCCCAGGCTCTCGGCAACCTCGTGGTTGGTCAGGCCGCCGAAAAACTTCATCACCACCACTTTCGCCCGGTCCGGGTCCTCGAGCTCCAGCCGCTCCAGGGCCTCGTTGATCATCAGTACTTTGTCATCCGGCGTCGCCGCGGCCAGCGTCAATGTTTCGATGTCCTGCCGGACCCAGCCGCCGCCGTGCTTGAGGCGCGATTTGCGGCGGGCGCGTTCAATAAGAATCCGGCGCATAGCCTCGGAGGCTTCGCCAAAAAAATGTCCGCGATTTTGCCACCGGCGCGCGCCATTGCCAAAAATCCGCAGCCAGGCCTCATGCACCAGGGCCGTGGGCTGCAATGTCTGGCCTTCGGACTCGCGGGCCATGCGCGATGCCGCCATGCGGCGCAGGTCGTTATAGACCAGCGGCAGCAACTCCTCTGAATCACAGCCGCTCTCCTCCCGCGAAAGCAGTACCTGGGTTATGTCATTCATACTGGTTCGCTTCTGTCTTACATCAGCGGAACACGTTCTGTCGATCTTGAAATTCATCCCGCGGCGCGGGGGGACAAGGCCGCAGCCAGGACTTCGGCAAGATGACGCGGGTGGCGGCGGGAAAGATGTTCGATTTGGTGGCGGCAACTGGCGCCGGAGGCGACGATGATTGCGTCGTCGGGCTGCGCGGCCAGACACGCCAGGAGCGGCGCGGCCACCTTGACGGATAATTCGTATTTACTCTCCAACGCGCCGAACGCGCCGGCCATGCCGCAACATCCGGTTTCCAGCACTTCGGCCGAGCGGCCTGGCATCCGCCGCGCCAGCCGCCCCATGAAGGCGGTGTCCAAAAGCGCCTTGGCGTGGCAATGGGCGTGAATGGCCACTTTTTGCGCCGCGCTTTCAAAGGCCAGCGCTCCCGGTTCGCGCGCTAGGAGGCTTTCCAAAAAC
This sequence comes from Verrucomicrobiota bacterium, assembly GCA_049517295.1. Lineage (GTDB taxonomy): Bacteria > Verrucomicrobiota > Verrucomicrobiia > Limisphaerales > Palsa-1400 > JBEKSF01. Next base: position 8,075 of record JBEKSF010000030.1, on the reverse strand, counting down.
TCTTCGAACAAATGGCACCGCTTCCTGACCTCCGCCGCCCCGGCCAGCTTCAGCTCCAGGTAATCCTCGGCGAACATCGAGTAGCACGACGGTTCCAGGAAGAGGATCGGCTCCCCGGCGGATTGTTGTGTCAATAATCGCAAATTGTGGCGCCCCGCCGCCCTTGCCTCGTCCAGGCAGCCCTGGCTGAACGCGGGCCGGCCGCAGCATTTCCGTCCCGCCGCCAGAACCACAGAGAAACCGGCCGCCTCGAGCACGGCTACGGCCGCCCGGCCGATGTGCGGCTCGTGGTAGCGTACAAAGGTATCGTCCCAAAGTATCACTTGCCCCCGCGTGGCATTGCGGCCCGCCTGCCTCCGCGCAAACCAGCGGTCAAATCGCTCCGCCGCGTAGAGAGGCAGCGGGCGGCGGGCGGAAATTCCAAAGGCGCTTTGCAGCAGCCGCCGGGCGGGAGGGGCTTGCAACAGGCAGTTCGCCATGCGCGGCGCCCGGCAACCCATCCGCCCCAAAAAGTCCACCGACGCGAACAGGCGTTCGCGGGCGGGAATGCCGAATTGGCGGTGGCGTCCGTGCAGCAGTTCGGCTTTGAGCAGGGCCAGGTTGACGTTGGAGGGGCATTCGGCGGTGCAGGCCTTGCAGGAAAGACAGTTGCTCAAGGCGGCTTCCATTTCGGCGCACCGCAGGGGGTCGGACGTGCCGCGCAATCGCAAGGCGGCCCGGATGGCGTTGGCGCGGCCGCGCGTGGACATGATTTCCTGGCCGGTGACCAGGAAAGTGGGGCACATGGTGGGCGTTTCTTTGCGGCAGCCGCCGCACCCGTTGCATTGTTCCAGGTTGGCGGCAAAGGAGCCGTCCCGGGCCGCGAAGGCGAGCGTGGGCGCAAACGGCAGGTCCGCCCAGCCGCGCAGATGGGTGTCAATCTTCCAGCGGCCATCGGCAATGATTTTGCCGGGGTTGAAGCGCCCGGCGGGATCAAAGAAAGTTTTTATGCCCCGCATCAAATCCATCAGGCGCGGCCCGGCTTGCGCCGCCATGAATTCGGTGCGGGCGATGCCGACGCCGTGCTCCGCGGCCAACGACCCGTTGAACTGCCGCACCAGCGCCGCCACTTCATCGGCCACTTGGCGCAGTTTTTTCAAGTCCGCGGCCTCATGCAGGTCGAGCACCGGGCGGACGTGCAACAGGCCGGAGGCGGCGTGCCCGTAGAAGCAGGCGCGCAGCCCGTGCCCGCGCAATACGGCCTCCAAGGATTGGACATAGTCCGCAAGGCGGCGCGGCTCAACGGCGGTGTCTTCGATGCCGGTGACCGGCTTGGCGCCGCCTTTGCAACCGGTCAGCAAGGACAGCCCGGCCTTGCGCATGTTCCAGACCAGCGCCATCGCGGCCGGGTCGTCCAGGAGGAGCGCGCGTTGTCCCAGTTTCTTACTTGACAATGCTTCCAGCCGGCTGCCGTCGTCGTCAAAAAACTCCGCCAGCAGAACGGCTTCGCACGGGCGGGTGTCCAGTTCCAGCAAATCGCGCGCGGCCCTGAATTGCAACTGGCCGCGCGTCTGGTCGAAGAGAATTCTGTCGATGTGCTCGATGGCGGCGGGATGGAGGTCAAGCAACTCGACGGTGGCCTGCATCGCCTCGGCCACGGAGGCGAAGAAGAGCAGGCCCAAAGATTTGCGCCGGGGCAGCGGCACGATCTTCAACTCGGCCGAGAGAATGGCCGCCAGCGTGCCCTCGCTGCCGGCAAGCAGATGGCTGCCGTTGGGCTGGCGCAAAAACCGGTCAACGCCGTAGCCGGGCCAGCGTTTGGGCAGGCTGGCGGGCATCCGTTTTTCAATCTCATCGGCCGAGGCCCGCACCAGCCGCACCAACTCCGGGGCCGGCTGCGGCCCGACCGTTTCGATCCGCCCGTCGGCCAGCGCCACTTCCAGGGAGCAGACGTGATCGGCGGTGCAGCCATAGACGGGGACGTGCGCGCCGGAACTATTGTTGGCGATCATCCCCCCAACCGTCGCCCGCGAACTGGTGGCCACATCCGGGCCGAAGCAGAAACCGTGGGGCTGCAAAAAGGCGTTGAGTTGATCGAGCACGACGCCCGCCCCGGCCCGCACGCGCCGCCGTTCCAAATCCAATCCGCTAATCTCGCGGTTGAACCGCGCGAATTCCAAGACCAGCCCGTCGCCCAGCGCGCCGCCAACCAAACCGCTGCCCGCCCCTCGCGGGATAAGCGCGATTCCGGCCTCCGCCGCCGCACGAATCGCGGCCGACGTTTGTTGCGGGCCGCGGGGGAAGGCCACCGCCACCGGTTCGACCTCGTAGATTGAGGCGTCGGTGGCGTAAAGCTGGCGGGTCAAATTGTCGAAGGCGATTTCGCAGCCGGCTTTTTCGAGCAGGGCGCGTTGCCGGGCGGAGAGCATGGGCAAGGGTCAGGCGGCCGACGGCGCCAGGCGCAGGTTGCGCAGGACACTCGCGGTCGAGCGCACCTTGTTGAGGGTGTAAAAATGCAGACCGGGAACTCCGCCGCGCAACAATTCCTCGCACTGGCGGGTGGCGTATTCGATGCCGAACTCCGCGCAGCCCTCGTCGTCATCGACATATTTCTCCAGCCGGGCCAGCAAGGCGGCGGGCAGCCGCGCGCCGCACGTGGCGGTGAAGCGCTTGATCTGGGAGGCGCTCATAATGGGGATGATGCCCGGACATATAGGCACCCGCACGCCCCGGGCGCCAAGATAATCGCGAAAGCGGAAGAAATCCGGGTTGTCGAAGAACAGTTGCGTCAAGACAAAATCCGCGCCGCACTCAATCTTGGCCTTCAGGTGCTCCCAATCGGCCTCCGGCCCCTCTTTGCACGCCACGTGGCCTTCCGGAAAACCGGCGGTGCCGATGCAAAACCCGCCCATCTCCTTGATCAAGCGCACCAGTTGCCAGGAGAACTCGAAGCCGCCCTCGGTCTTTTCGAAGACGCCGTTGCTCCCGGGCGGATCGCCCCGCAACGCCAGGATATTGTGGATGCCGCGGGCTTTGGCCTCGAGCAGCACCTCGCGCAATTGCGCGGCGGTGGCGTTGACGCACGTCAGGTGCGACATCGCGGTGAGGCCGTGCTCGCGCTGGATGCGATCGACAATGGCGAGGGTCTTATCGCGCGTGCCGCCTCCCGCCCCGTAGGTGACGGAGCAATAGTCGGGTCCCAGTTGGCGCAGGGCGGGAAGGGTTTTTTCCAGAAGCGTGCAATTACCCTCCTCTGTTTTCGGGGGAAAAAACTCAAACGAAATGACCGGCTGGCCCAGGGCGGCTTTTCTCGCATGAATGTCGCGAATCAATTGCATGGCTCTCAGTATCCGTGATTCGCGCCAGGATTCAAGACCGGGGAACTTTCCCTGACACTTATTCCCCCCTACATGATCAAGGCCGTGCTCGACGGGCGTGGCACGGAAATTCTTGATCTGGCAAAAACGAACTTGCTACGATGAGCGGGAGAAGGAAAGAAATGTTGGATGGAGCGCCGGTCGGAGATACAAATTCAGGCGGGCATGAAGAATTCTAAAAACTGCTATGATTGACGTTGAAAAGTGTATCAAAAACCAAATCGCCGTTTTTCGAGCCAACGAAGCCTTGGAAAAACGCCTGGAAAATCGGCCCGGGCGCGGCAAGGAGGGCGACCTGTTTTATGGCCCATACTTGATGATTTCCCGCCAGAAGGGCGCCGGCGGGAATGCCGTTGCCCGGTTGGTCGGACAACGACTGGGCTGGCAGGTGTTCGACAACGAAATGGTGGATGAAATCGCGAAACAAGCCCACGTTCGCCGCCAGCTCATTGAAAGTTTGGATGAGCGTGATCAGGCGACGATCCAAGCCATCGTTGGCCAATGGTTGGATCCCGAGAAGATTGACACGGCGGGTTACCTTGGTTACCTGAAGCAAGTCGTGCTCACACTGGGTCATCAAGGGGACGTAATTATTGTCGGGCGCGGAGCACGGTTCATTTTGCCCAGCCAGTTCGGTTTGGGTGTGCGGATGGTTGCGCCGCTTGAGACGCGCATCCGGCGGGTTGCCGACAAAGCCAATTGCAGTTTGGCCGCGGCCCGGGTGGAGGTCGAAAAAACAGATCGTGAGCGAGTGAAGATGGTCCGCCGTCATTTTGGTCAGGATGTGACTGACCCTATGTTATCTTTCGGCCTTCCTCGTGTTCATTGTAAAAGAAATAGTGTCACAATTATCGGACCGACCCTTTGGCTGTTCCCTGCCCGCCGGGATCTGTGAGGGGGGCACCGGGCAACCGGTGTCCCTACCTCCACACTCCGATGGTGCCTCTTTGTTGCGAGGCAGCGAATTCCAAGAAGCTTGTCTGGTGCCGATGAAATGGGTGGCCCGAATCATGCTCCCGATTGCCATCGGTTATTCCCTCGAAGGATAGTAGTCAAAATTGAATTGCTCAGTAGGAATGAGGACACAGTTTGAAAATTGTTCCCGATTGAAAAGAGCCTCAAACCTCTCCGATACAAGGACTGTACCAGGCAACCCTCGTGCGTAAAACACGTCTTCGCCCGACCACGAATTCGGTTCTAACACAATCCTCTTTAGGCTCTTGATAACACCGCCACTATGACATTCAGGGCATGTCCAAGGCAGTTGTCGGTCTAATCCAGAGGCGGCATCATCGATGATGGCCCGGCTCTGCGAAATGCGACAGCAACGATAACGAGGCAGTTCTCCTAGAAGCTTCCTATGTACCGTCACATGAACTACGTCAACTGGCGCAATCTCAATCAAGCCATTCAATCGGGACGCGTGGAATGAGTTTAATAACCCTTCGTTCAATAGCAACTCATTTCCCGATCCAAAGACTATGTCACCAAACGAGGCCCCCCAACATTCCAACTCAACTATAATTGGTGGCAACAGTGGCAGACTACCAATAATGCTCCCACACAGGGTACATTGAGGTGCAGGCCCTGTCTTCGAACCATCGGTATCAACATAATCAGTTAGGGCAGAGCTTTCAGTACTGGCGGGACGTTTCAACACTAGGAACCTCATAAGCCATTGGGAAATCGAGCCATTAAATCTGGTTGACTGTAGCGCCACAGCAAGTAGTCAATGAAATCCTGCGGCGTGGCATTGGGATTACTACTAATCCAGTTTATTAATTGATTATCCACATCGCGGTGCCATTGCTGATAACCTTGGTGAGCGGCTTCATCCATCGCCTGCGTTTCAAACCGCGGATCCCGAGCGGAAAACTGTCCTTTGAGGCTTGGATTTCTTTCTAGGGCCTTAAATACCGGCCGTGAAATGGGATGATGGATTTGGCCCGTAGTTGTCGGACACCTGACTGTCGGATTTGGCGTTTTGAGGCCAAGTTTTTCAAGAGCACTTCCAAAAATATCCCCCAACGCACTGAACGCTTCGCTAACTACTGGGATCTCTGGAAGGAGCGCCGGAAGAAAATCCAAGTCAGTGGAATTGAGTCCACCGTAGAACTGGTCTTGGGTAGGATATTGATCCGCCGGAATTATGTCATTGCGACCGTCGTTGATGTACTCGGCATAGGGGCCGTACGTTCCCTCTTGGCCGGGGGCGAATGGCGTCGCGGAAACCACCCAGCTTAAGCCAAACAGATCAACCCGGTAAACAGGACTGCTGCCCACAAAGACATAGAGGTTGATTCCACCTAATTCGCCAATCGGGTCTCTATTCAGCCATCTCTGCAAATTCGGGTCGTAGTAGCGATAGAGGTAATAGGCCAATCCGGAATTGGCATGCCATTCCTTGCTCGAAAAACGGTACACGTTGGCATCGGCCAGCAGACCGGATTTGGAAAGCATATTCCCAAAGGCGTCATAGAGATACTTGGCGACGATGCCTTGGGATGAATCAATCAGCATTGTTACGTTCCCGTTGCCATCGCAATGATAGAAGCTGTGACCGGCCAGCGGCGCATCCTGGTACGCCTGCGACGTGCGCGCCAAAAGTCCGCCAATGCCGCCCGCCCCCTGCAAACTGCCGCTCAGGTCTTTCCCCCGCGTGTAGGTGACCGTCGGCAGATTGTTCATGTCCCGCTCCTGGATGACCAGGTTCCCGTCATATACGTAATAAACCGCGTTGGTCTGCACCCACGCCCCGCCCTCCCACGCGAACTCCTGCCGTACCCGCCGCCGCATCTTCCCGTCGTACGCAAACTGCGACATCCACGCGTTGGAAACCGACACCTGAATCAACTCATTCTCATCGTCATAAACGAAATTGCGCAGCCCGTCGTTGGTCAGGTTCCCGTTGCCGTCGTACTGGAAGGTCGTGTTGGTGGCGATGCTCACCGTCACGGTGTTGGTGCTGTGCCGCCCGTAGCTGTCCTGGGCGGTGGCCGTATAAGTCGTCGTCAGCGGCAGCCCTGCGGCGGCGAACGTCGCGTCGCCATACAGGGTCGCGCTGCTGCCGTTCACCGTCACACTCGTGGCTGGCGAAGTCGTCGTGCCCACGACCGTCAAAGTGCCACCATTGGTGTTGGTCGTCAACTCGTTCAGCGAATTGACCTTGAAATTCTCGATCAGCGCATTGTTCGTGCGATAATTCAAGTTCCCCGCCGAATCGTAAACGTAAGCGCCATGCGGGTCAGTCCTATAATTGTGACAGTTTTTATTTCTCTCAGCCCAATCTATGCATCTCATCTTTGTCAAATTCAAAAGTGTCATAATTCTAGGACCGACCCTCAACGCCCCACCACGCCCATCAGCAAGGAGTGAACCGAATTAAGCCGAAGTAGCCCGAAATGAGGCGAAAATCAGCGGCTTACGAAGCCCGGTTTTGCCGCTGACTCAGCACGCAAAGTTTGCGCACATTTCGCGCGCAATTCCCGGCTGCGTGGCCGAATGGCGGCTCAACGTTCCGGCCCGAACCAGTTCCATAGGAAGAAAAGTAAGAATGCTGTTAACCAGCCAATGATTCCGATCGGCATGACCAGTCGCTTGGGACAGCGCCCGTAAAAGAACATGACTAGCACCACGTTCACTATCACCATTCCCACAATCACGTAGGGTAAGGCTTTTTCACCGGCAACACGTTCCAACGGCTTCAACAGATACATGGACGTTGCGATCAAAACCATGCCGACACCAGAAAATACGATGAAACGTCCACCCGGTCCTACACTGAATGACTGGTTCTCGTTCATTTCGTGCAACGGCAGTTCTTGTTGTAATCGCTTATCATGTTCCTCAACTGAGACTGCAATCCCTGTATCGTTTGATACGTTGAGGCGGACATTTGCGCGCCAGTTTCATTTTGCACGTCAGCTAGCCTCCCATAGGGATCGAGAACTCGTTGCACTCCTGTGGAGACTCTGCTGGCAGCTTCCTGGCCAATATCTGATCCGGCTTCCTTCGCACCGATCAAGCCTGCTCCTATATTGGCGGCAGAGACAGGCCCAGCAATTCCGCTGCCTGATAGAATAACGGCACCCCCAGTGGTGTTTGGGCCAATCACGCCAACGGGAATCGTGCCTCTCGATACTTGAACAGCATAAGTAGCATTCTTTGCAGCGCTTGCAGATAAACCTTCGGTCAAACCGGCCAACGAGTATCCAGCAGCAGCCAAGGATTCGAACAATGAGGCGTCAGAACTCCATAAGGCATTATTGAATTGCTGATTTATATCGCTCATGGAATGAAGCGCACCTCGGATGTTGTTTTCCTGATGGGCAATCGCCGCCGCCAGTGCAGCGCAGTCCGTCAGACCCCACAGATCAACAAAGTTGATTGGATCGTTCCCGACGTAACCGTAGAGGTTCAGCCCGCCGAGTTCTCCAATGGGGTCTCTATTTGGCCACCGTTGCAAATTCGGGTCACAGTAGCGATAAAGGTAATAAACCAATCCGGAGTTTGAATGCCATTCCTTGCTTGAAAACCGATACACGTTGGCATCAGCAAGCAGACCGGATTTGGAAAGAATGTTCCCAAAGGCGTCATAGAGGTACTTGGCGACGATGCCTTGGGATGAATCAATCAGCATCGTGACGTTCCCGTTGCCATCGCAATGATAGAAACTGTGACCGGCCAGCGGCGCATCCTGGTATGCCTGCGACGTGCGCG
>JBEKSF010000029.1:0-50109 GCA_049517295.1 Verrucomicrobiota bacterium | reverse complement strand
GCTCACCCGTGCCACCGATTCGCCGTCGATCTTCACCTCGTAGTTGCCAGGCACCAGGCCCGTCACCCGCAATTCGTAGCGGCTGAGATCATCGAGCACTGGCGCGAGCTTCAACGCCGCCTCGGCACGGGCGTCGACAGGCATGGGCAGCGCCTCATCCAGGCGGTCGAAGGTCAACCCGCTGTCCGCGACTTTCACGTTGCTGATCGCGCAATTCTCGGCCGCAACGACAGTTCCGGCGGGAGCGGCAATCTCCGCCCGTGACACGGCCGCCGGCGCTCCCAGGCCTTTCAAAATCGCCCATGCCATCAGCGTGTGGCCGGGGGGGCCGGGATGAACGGCGTCTCCTCCGCCAATGATCGCGGAAGGGTTCGCGGCCCGCTCACGCAGCATCAGCGACATGTAGGGGGCGAATTCGTCCACGAACACCGCGCCTTCCCGGACGGCCACGCCCTTGAGTCCGTCGGAAAACCGCCGCAACGACTGGTTGCGCACGTCTTGGTCCGGGTCGGACCGTTTCTCCTCGATCGGTTGTGGTGTCAAAAACGCAACCCGTGCCCCGGCGCCTTCGAGGACCTTCGCCAACTGCGCCTGGCTGCGCACGTAGGCGCGGAAAATGTCTTCGCGGAACGGCTGGTAGGAATGATCGTTCATGCCGAAATTGATCATCACTACCGTCGGGCGCAGTGGCAACACATCCCTTTCGAGACCGCGTTTGACTGCGTCCTCCACCATCGCTTGTTGTGGCGCCTCGGCGGCGGCGAACAGGTTACCTTCATCCGGATGCGCGCGTTGGCGCAGCCAGGAGGTGTCGCCGCCCCAGCCGACGTTGCGGAAGGTGAGCTTCCAAGCCGGATATCGAGCCAGGGTGTAAGCCTCGATGTAGGTGGTGTAGAGCCGCTGTTCGGTTATGCTGTCGCCCAGAAAGACAACTCGGTCGCCATCGTGGATGAGGAAGCCCGTGGCCAGTGCGCGCATGGCCAGCAGGAGTGAAGCGATCCCCACTGCCACCAATTTCCGATAAACGATTGACATGAAAAAACTATGTACTAACGGTCGCTCCGGGAAAAGGAAATAAATTGCCTTTCCGGGTGCCGATGGGCAGCTTCGTGCGCCTTCCGCTTGAACTATGCGGATTCCCCGGATATAAGTTTGGACGCCCCTTTGGCCGCCTAGAAGGGAAGACTACTAAATCGATTCTACACCTCTCAAGTTTTGGGACAGGTTTTTCTGTGTTATCATGGCCCGCGGAAAGCAGTTCTTTCCAATCCATTCCCTCTCGCTGACCAAAACGAAGTGCCGTCCGCGCTTCCAGTGAGAGTAACCAAACCAGAAGCAACCCGTGCAACCGGGTGGACGGCACAAGGAGAGTAACCGTGAATTCATCAGATGAGGGTTCGATTCCCTTCACCCGCTCCATTGAGAATCAAGGACGTATAGTTGACCCAGCCAAAATCCTGCCTGAAACTGAAATTCGGCGGCCAAAAATGTTTCACCGGCCAAACGAATGGCTACGGATTCGCGCTGATGCGGAAAAAACTGGAGGGCTTCTGATCTAGATTCATTTGCATCTGAAAGGTATTGGATCCGGTCTGAATGAAAGGCACGTCGGGCAACGGCGCCCAGGTCACCGGAGCGGCGAGGCTGGGGGTGCTTTGAAGCTGAAAATTCCCGGCTTGTCCGCCCACCAATTGGAATTGAAACGTCGCCGTGTTGCCCGCGCCAATATACGCGCCCTTGAAAGCTACTTCCGGCGGCAGATTCGTCCACGACACGGATGAACTCCAAGCCAGCCCGTAAGGCTCGCTGTTCCCCGAATTGGTGACGAACAACCGTTCCACGTGCAATTCATACGCGCCCGGAGCCAGGCCGGTTAGGTGCAGATGCTGAACGGTGTCCACCGCGCTGCGCGATTCGGCGATGACGGTTCCATTGCGGAAGAGGACCAAATTGAGGTTGTTCTGCGCGTCGTTGTTCGTGTCAACATAAAACGTGTCCGCCGCGTCAATCGTGCCATTGCCGTTTACATCCAGCCAAAACGTGTGCCGATCCCACGCCAGCGTGACATCCAGGTCGGCCGACGCTGTCGCCGGGCTGCCCAGCCGGTAGCTCACAACTCCGTTCGTCGAGCCCAGGATGTTGAGGCCGGGTGCATTCGTGCCGTAGATCGCGGCGAAATCAAAGCCCGGCACCGCGACAGCGCCGGTCGGTTGTTGGCCGGCCGAATACATGGCGTACACGCGCCGCAGGTTCAAGATGCCAGTCCCTTGCTGCTCATCCAGAGGCACAAATTCCGAGTTCGACCACGGCGCGCCGTCATCATCGAGAGCCGTGACGCCCGAATTCATGACAATCGCCTTGATAAGACGATGATCCCGGTTCAGCCCGTGTTGTTTCGCGTAATCAAGCATCTCCACGACGGCGCCCGTGACAAAGGGCCCCGCAAAGCTGTTGCCCCAATATCCGTAGGTGGCTGGAAAGCCGTCGCGCCAATCCCAGTACGGGGCGACACAATTCGTCGCGCTGTCACCAAGAAGATCTGGTTTGCACCGCCCGTCAAGAGTCGGACCGTAATTGTCGTACGTCCAGGCCTCTTCAAGATTCGAATCCAACCCCCCGACGGTTATGACGTTACGCGCGGAGCCTGGCGCGGTGGGTATGGTCGGATCGGTAAGCTCGTTGACGTAAGCGACGCAGATTATATTGCTGGCGTAAGCAAGATAATCCGCCATCAAGGCCGAGATGGGCGCTTCGCCAGTTTCGCTGTCGGTCACCGACCCGATCCACCAGGACCAAGGCATGTTGATCACCTCCGCCCCGTTCGTCAGAAGAACGTTGGCAGCATCTACTATATCCAACTCCGGCAGGTTCGGAACGTTTGCGCGATTGATGAATTCCGCGCAAACGTAACGTGCGTCCGGCGCCAGTCCAGTGATGTCCCCATTGTTCGCGCCCCGCGCCAATACTATGCCCATGACTCCGGTGTCATGGGCGTCGTTGGTCGGGCTGCCGTCAATTCCCAGCGTGTTCTGGATCGCTGCCACCAGCCGCGGCCGGCCGCGCGAATCATTCCCGGTGAACCAAGGATGCAAATAATCAAAAGCGTCGTCCATGGTCCCCACGATAACATCGGTGCCCATGCCCAGATTCGTGCGTCCAAACTCCGCGTCCACCAGCGCCCATTGCGGCAGGATCGAGCCGCCGACACTCAGATTGATCGTCATGGTTTTCCCGGCGCTTGGCCCAGTGATGGCATTGCCGGAATCCACCGTGACCGTGATCGGGTAATTCCCCGCTTTATACATCAACCACGGGCCCCAGTAATGATACCAATATGTTGCGCCCGTATCGCCGCATCCCCAGTTCATCGCGGGAGCCACGTTCGTCCAACCATTGACAGCCCGGGACAGCGTGTAATTGTTGCAATTCGGATTATCGTATTCCCAGTCGATTTCCACCCAAAACGGAACCCCAGCCGTCACGGTGATCGGGTTGTCGTTGATGTCCACGACCTCCACGCCCGTGACTTGAATGCTCGGCGCGCCCGCATCAGGCATTGGTCTGGAACCCTTGGCTGCTGCCGCCCTGTGATCCCATCCACCCGGATGACTGGAACTCCACGGCGCGGGAATGCCCTCCAACCAACGGGCATCTGTCGGACCCGTCTGGCCGGATGTGCGGCAAGTAGTCGCAAAGATTATTACGGCGCCACACAAGCAAATCGCTGATTGAGAGTAATTTTTCATATTTAGCGCTGGAACCCTGGGTCATTTCCCGTGGACTTCACACCCAGCCACAAGAGACTGTCCAAAATCAAGCGGTTCTGCGTTTCGCTTTCAAATGTGGACGACAACTCCTTGTTTGTCTTGTGCTCGTAATCCAGGTCGTTATGGCCCATGTTGAAGTAGATCATTTTGTATCTCTGATTGGTCCACACCACCGGGTAATCGCCGCTGTGCCAGATTTCATTGGTCTTGGGGCCGGTCCCCAGCGGAAAGCTGCTCGGATCGATTGACAGCAGCACTTTGATGTCCGGGTTGGCGCGCAAATTGTTCTTCCACCGATACCACTCGTTCGGAGCCGACTTGAAAACCGCCGGCAAATTCCGGGTCGCCGGATGATTCGTGTCTTCCACCCGCAACTCCGCCGAGGTCGGCCGCCAAGTGTTGCTCAGATACTCGCCCGATCCCAGAAACTTCTCGTGATACCAATCCCAATTCTGCGGATACTCCGAGGGCGTCAAGGCAAACCCGGCAAAGTGAAATCCCATCCACGCCCCGCCGTGCTCCATGTACTCTTCAAAGGCCTTGCGCTCATCTGAACCATCCGGCCGGCTATCCAGGAAAACCACCACCTGATAGTGCGAAAGAAACGCCGCGTTCAATTGATTCCAATTCGTGGTTGCCTCATAAGTGAAATTGTATTTGACCGCCATTCGCGGAAACCAGCGGTTGGCTTCATTCACAAAACTGATGTGGGCCAATTCGTTCCTGCCGGTATAGAAGGCCACCACCTTAAAACGCGGCGCCACACTTTGCGCGTTGAGACTGGCGCAACATAAAACGACCGCGCCGAATGCGATCCCCCGCCTGACGATTGTTACGATGTCAGTCATAATGTTCGCCTCGTCCAGCCGCGGGCCTTTGCTTCACGGTAAAGCGCCGCCAGTTGCGCCGGTGTGACGAAGACCATATCTTGGTCGCGCGCATTGTAAATACGCGCCAGATCCTCCGGCCCAAACGTCCAGCAGTGGACGAATCCGTTCACAAATGCGGGACGATTCGATCCTACCTGCTCGCGAACCTCCCGCAGAAATCCGGTCTTGCCGTAATCCCACCCCGTCACCGCGCGAAAGACCGGCATGCCGCCGGGCAGCGAGTAGGTCAGCTTGTCGATGCCGCTGCGGCCGGAATAACGCCCCATATCCGCAAAAATCGAGTGGCAAAATGGCAGCGCGCGCGCATAACGCGCCACCACGGCGTCTCCGCCTCCGACGGTTCGCACGGTGCGCATCCCCATCGCCTGCATTTCGCGTGAAGTCCAATCCAGAAAACCATTAAAAACTTGGTCTCGATCCGCATACGCCAGGCCGTAGCTCTCGGGCCCGATGTAGGCGACGCCCGAAACGTCCGCGATGAATTCCGTCTGCGGCGAGGCATGTTCGTAATACCATTGCGCCACGGCAGGCATCAGCTCCCGAATCGGCGGCCCCATCCCAAACGCCAGCGGGAACTTGCCAAACGATGGATCGTTGAAATAGTTCTTAAAGAACCCCAGCCAGGTATTTTCGTTGTCGCCATCGGACATGACCAGCGCGATGTAAATCGAGCTTTTGTTCAGCGCCGGTCCCGCCGGCTGCGGCGGTTGGGTCATCCGGTCCACGCGCACGCCGCTCATCACGCAGGCATTGCGTAGAAAATCGGTGCAGACAAGCCCTTTCGCATAGCGGCTCGCCAGTTCGACGCCATCGCCCTCCCCTATGCCGACTCCCTCGCCGGCGTAAGGGTATCCCATCACCGCAACGTTCGGATCCATCCCGGCGAAGATTTCCGCCATCATCTCAACTTCGGCGCGGGAGTCCGCCCCGGGCTTGTGCTCGTCCACGGAACCGGCAATCCAGAACACCACGCTCCGCCACTGCAGGTCGTAGGCAAAGGTGCAATCGCTTAACAGCGACGGGTGCTCATACTTGCACAGATGCCGGCTCAACTGGTTCCTGTATTTGGTCCAAACCCAGCGCATCCCTTCCGCATAGCTCCGAAACTTGCCGCGCAGGTCAACCTTCACCGGCAGGCCAAGTTTCGCCGACACTTCCGGCGATGCCACAATCATATCTTCACAGGCCGCGACGTTCAGCGCCAGAAGATCGCCCCGGTACAAGTTCGTATCGGGCACAACGGCGCCCTTCCACGCATTGGAGAACTGTTGGAAAAGCCCCGGCCAGTTCGTCACAACCTCGTAGCCGTCGATGCACCCTTTCTCTTTGTGCCAGTCGAGCCAAATCTGGTCTTCCGGCGTGCGTTGAATCCACAGCCGCGGCTGCTCGCGACTGCTCAGGCCCTGCAAGCAGGTCAGGGCGATGCGCTCGTCAGGTTCCAGCCTCGCCGAATCCACCACCAGGAGCTTGCGCGACGGAGGTTTGGATTTGGGCAAAAAGGTGTCTCCCCAAGGCCGCGGGGTGACGGCAAATGGCAGGTGCCCCGGCAGTGTGGGCGGTTTCGCAACCTCGTTCTCGGCCTTCACAGCCGCAGGAACGACTACAAAAAAAATCGCCACGCACAGGGCTGACCACGGACCGCAAGACAGGGTCGTTTTCATTGCTTTTCCTCAAGCATCGTAAAAGGGGGTCTCCACTACCAGATGAAAATCGTTCCTCATCACGCAATAGGCGTGAATCTGCCAATCGGTCATGGCGCAGGCCTCCGCCACCGTGTAGAGAAACACTCGCCGGTCGGCGTCCTCCAGAAAAACCGGTTGCCGGCGATCACCAGGCCTATCAGATGATAGATCGTATGCGTCTGACAGAGCACGTCTGGTTTCCGGTGCCATATTTCCCTTGTCTGTTCATGGCGGTCGGCAGCTATTATTGGCCAAGCCTGATGAAACGATGAGGATGAAAGGAGCAGGAATGCGGATGCTGGATCTCTCGAAGAGATTTCTTGCTCACCGTTATCTTCCAGCGATTCTGGCAATTGGGGCGATCCTGGTAATGTTGCCCGCCTTGAAGACCGGCCTGTTTTGGGATGATGTGATGCAGCGGGCCGTCGAACTCAAGCCCAGCCAATTACCGCCGCGAATGCACGAGACGGGCAACCCTGTGGATTCCGGGAGTTTCTCTACCGTCCTCCGCGACCTTTTCGGCTTCAGCCGTGATCAGCAAAACATGACGTTGATGAAAAACTACGGCATTCTGCCGTGGTGGACGCCGAACACTTTCAGATTTGCCCTTTGGCGGCCGGTCACCGCCTTCACCCACTGGCTCGATTACCGGCTCTTTCCCGACTCGCCCATGCTGATGCACGCCCACAACATCGCCTGGTTCGCGGCCATCGTGTTTCTCGTCACCATCATTTATCGGAGATTGATGGGTGTGGGATGGGTCGCGGGATTCGCGGCGCTGTTGTTCCTGCTCGATGTCAACACCTACGCCCCGGTGGCGTACGTTGCCAACCGCGGCTTCTTTCTGTCGCTTTTCTTCGGTCTGTTGTGTCTTTATGAACATCATCAATGGCGTTCCGCAAAGTCCCCTTCCGGGTGCGTGTTATCCGCCCTGTTCTTGGCGCTGTCCCTCTTCGCGGATGAAGGCGGAGCGTCTGCTTTTGCCTTCATTCTCGCGTATGCCTTGGTGCTCGATCCGGGTTCTTTTCGAAAACGGGCGCTGACGGTTTTGCCTTCGATCCTGGTCATCGTTCTGTGGCGGGCCATCTATACAGTCTCTGGCTTTGGCGTGGCCCACATGGGCGGCTACATCGACCCCGCCAACGAGCCGTTTGAGTTTGCGCGGGAAGTGATCCCCAGAGCCATGGTTCTGCTCGGAGGTCAGTTTAACGGCGTGGCTCCGGAGGTATTGGGCGCTGTTAATCCCGTATTGCAGCCAATGGCCATTGCGTTTTATTGCGTGCCCGTGGTCGCGGCTTTATTGGTTTTCCTCCCGTGGGTAAGGAGGGATAAAACGGCCGGGTTCTGGTTCGCGGTCATGATGCTGGCGACCATCCCCGCAGCCACGGTAGTGCCAATGTCCAAGAACCTTGGGTTTGTGGTGGTCGGAGCTTGTGGATTGACCGCCAGTTTTGTTGCCGGCCTGATCACCCGGCCAAGTCCGCCTTCGTCCCGCATGGGCGACTCCGGCGCGGTGAACCGGTTGCCGGAATGGTTCGCCTACCGAACCCTGTCATGGATCGCCTGCGTGCTGCTGATTCTGGCGCATGTTCCGGGAGCAATCGCCGCAAGAATCGTAGCGGTCAAAGTAAACGCTTACGTTATTGATTGTGCGAACCGCCTCGGCGATGTCGCTGATTGGCCAAACATCGAGAACCAAAATGTGATCATCGTCAATCCACCCTTGCCGCTCGCGGTGGGTTTTGCGCCTTTTAACAAAGCGTATCACCACCAGCCACTGCCCAAGACGCTGCGGGTGTTGGTACCGGGTTTGACGAGCTTTAACGTCGAACGGACCGATGACAAAACGCTGGTCATTCAATCCCAGGCGCCGGACATATTCTCCTGCGACAATGTTGGGCCGATCGTTGGCCGCTACGCCTTGCAGGTTTGCAACCAGCTCCTGTTCGGCCCCAAATTCAAAAAAGGCGACCGGTATGACCTGGACGGCCTCACGGTGGAAGTCCTGGAAGTGGATGCATCTAATCTGCCTTCCCGCGTTGCTTTCCGGTTCAACACTTCGCTGGATTCGCCTGATTTCCACTGGCTCCGATTCGACTTGCGGATGGCTTTGGCTTCCTCCCAGTCTTACCAACCGTTCAAAATCCCGGCCATCGGCCACAGTGTCACGCTGTCAGCTCCTCATCGCTGACGCTGGCGCAAGCCCTCCGGGTAATCCTTTCGTATAGGGAAGGGAAAAGGGTCACCCATTACTACCTATTCTGTGGCCGAAATAAATCTTCAGAAATCTGCGTTTTTTCCCCCAGTCGGTTTTTTCCCCTCGTGGAAATGTGCTCAACTCCTGCGCGTGAGCACGAATATGCCTGCCCACCGTAGCTTTAGCGTAGGTGGGTCCATCGCCCGACGCCGGTCGCCGGGCCGTAGCCGCCGCCGCGCTTGCCGCGCCGTAGCGGCTTCCCTTGTCCATGTAATCCTCAAGCCTTCTCTGCGCCCTCCGTGTTCTCTGCACGAGCCTCCCTTTTCACCTGGCCAAAAATTCTCAAAAATGCCAATGATTGCTGCTATTTGCGACCGATTGCCGCCCTTTGCCGCCAGTGACTGTCAGCGCGCAAAAAATCATCAACACCCTTGTCGTGCCAAAGACTCGGCGACGCCGGACCCTGGTCCTGCCCGCCCCCTGGCGACAGGCGGGTTCATCGCTCGGAAGCGTTTACCAAGCCGCAGCCGTGGCTGCGGCCGCGTGCCGTCCACACAACTTGGGCATTCTCGACAAAGTTCTTTCTTCGTTTGCTCCGTTTGCTCCTGTTCAGATTCCCCGTCCCCCTCCGCTTTTTTTTCGCCCCTTTCCTCCTTTCTCGTCCCTTCCACCGCCATGACCACAACCTTTCAACAATTCCCTCTATTTTCATCTCTTTCAACTCTATTTCCCGCCCTCTACCGACTGGACCAAAACACCCAACCCATTGCGCCAAACCTACTTGCAACAAAATCGGACGGCGCCGCCATTAGCAAAACTTCTCAACTATTAACACTATTTTGGATTTTTCCCGGTTTTTATGAACGACAAGCATCTGAGCGCAAGTTACCGTGCCCCGTGCTCGCTGTCAGTAAGGTGAAAGACAGGCGCGACGGGCGTCAAGGTGACGGGTCCAAGCAGACCGGAATCCGCCAAGGGCCAGCCGGAGGCGTCGAAGGGCCGGTAGTCCAGGTTGACAAAATTGATGTCGTGAAAAGTTTTCCACTTGACACCACGTTGGTCGAGGTCGCGGATGCGGTTGGCGCAGACATTGCGGACTTCCACTTCCAGCTTGTTGTCCCTGGCTTTCAATCCGCTGAGGACGGCGCGGAACGGCGGAGTGAAGAGAGTGCCAGCGTCCTTTCCGTTCAGGCGGACGCGGGCGCTTTGGCAAACCTGGCCCAAGTCCAGCCGCCAATCTCCGCTCCCGCCCGGCGGCGCGTCGAAACGCAGCGTGTAGAGGGCGGCGCCGGCGAAGCGTTGCGCGTTGGTGTCACTGGCCTTCGTCCAGGAGGCAAGACGGTCGGTGGCAAAGGAGGCCGGCAATTCCGGGCCGCCTTCCAGAAACTTGATCTGCCATGTCCCCGCCAGTGTGACAGGGTCGCCGGCAGCTTTCCAATACTTCCAAACGGGCGCTTCAATCTTGCGGTCGGCCAGCGCGCGCAGGAAGACCGATTGGCCGGGGGCCAGTTGGACAAAGACGCTCGAACCGCCGGCCGGACTGGCATGGCTTTCCGCCACTCCGGTGGCGCCCGTCATTGAGTCAAGTATAATAATTGCCCGCGCCGGCGCGGCCACGTCCAGCCAGCCGTCGAAGCCGTTGCTTCCGCGGTTGGCCACAAAATAAACCCGGCCCTCGTCATCGGCCCGGCGGACGCACATCAAGCCGGGGTGATCCAGCAACGGTTCGCGCGCGATCTTGGCGGCGGCCAACTCCGTTTCGAGGTTGCCGACTCGCAAGCCGGGCACGGCTTTGGCGCGCGCCAGCAAGGCCTGCAGCTCGGCCCGGCGCTGTTCGAGCTTTCCCAGGCCCGGCGCGTCCGAGGGCAAGTGCTGGTCGAAGATGACCGTGCCTCCCGACGCGGCCAGTCGGAGGAGGTTGCTCAGGGTCGCCACCGGCATAAGTTCGCATCCGGGAACGACCACGGCCCGGTAGCCGCCGCCGGGAACTTTGACCAGCCCGCCGGCCACTTCCGCGCCGGCCAACTGGCGGTCGGAGACGTAATCAAATTGCCAGCCGTGTTCCCACAGCCAATTGGCGGCGCGGCCAACGGGCTGGTCTTCAAGCCAGGCGCGGGCATGCACGGTGAATTGCTTAACCTCGCCCGCCGGGTCGCTCCAAAAGTCATGAATCGGCCAGTAAAGAAGAATGTCATTGTCCGGCCGGCCGGACTGCAGGAGCGACTGGCAGCGGGCGGCGTAGGCGTTCAAGGCGGGGGTGTCGCGCCAGATGGAGTTGGCGGGGTTCATCTCGTATGAGGCGTAGAAATGCCAGCCGGGCCAGGCGGCCTCCTCCGGCGAGTAGCAGCAGCCGTGGTAGAAAATATGATTGATGCCGCTGAGAAATAAGTCGTCCTGCAGGAACTTCATCTCCGCCAGCGTCTCGGTGAAGTGCTCCGCCAGCCACGTGCCCGTCTCGCTGGAAACCAGCGCGCGCCCGGCGACGTGGCCGGCGGAGGAGGCGAATTTGGAAACCAGTTTGTCGCGGTCCAGATGGAACATTTCCGTTTCGGGCACGTCGGCCAGGGCGTAAAGGTCAAGCAAATTGCCCGGCGCGCCGTGCGCCTGGTAACGGACAAGGAAACCGTGGTCGTGGGCCCATCGCACCCAAACGGGCATGGCCTCCTCGATCATCATGTCGGAAAGCGTTTCGCGGTAATCACTCTTGACACGCGCCCGTGTGGGGTTGGCGGCTTCGCCGAAAAGCGCCGGCAATTGATCTTGCAAACGGTATCCGCGGCGGCGCTCGAACTGCGCGAATAAATCCGGCGCCCAACTGGAGCGGTACTCGTAAGAGTCCTGGTAAAGGGCGCGCGGCCTGGGGCCGGTGTAGGATTGGAAGGCCTCCTGGAACCACTGCATGTAATGGCGCACCGCCGGGGCGTAAAACGGGTTGAGCATCCAACCTTCCCCGCCCGGGGCGGCGCGTTTGACTCCTTGGCCGGAGGGCTTTTGCCAGACTGCGAATACCCTCCAGGTCCCGCCGTCGGCCGTCCAATCAACCGAGCCGTCCGAGTGGACTTTTGGCAGCAGGTCGATTTTGTTCCCGTCGGCCATTTCGCTGAAGGCCATGAGCGCCTCCAATTTTTTTGGGTCGAACTTGTCGGTGATGGTTTCGCCCGCCGGGATTTCCAACTCTTTGATAACCGGACTGGCATTGGCCTCTTCGTCCGTCACCTCGGGTCCGCCCAGGCACCATCCTGTGCCCGTCGTCATATCGACTCCCATGTCAAGCCGGCCGGCTTCGGAGACGGTGAAGGCGAGCATGTCCAACCAGCGCGGGGAGAGGTAGGAGATGTAGTTGGATTCCCAGCCTTTGGCGCCATAGATGGGGATGATATGGACACCGCCCAGGCCGGCTTGCTGGAAACGGGCCAGCGAGCGGGCGATATTATTGGTGTCCACGGCGCTGCCCATCCACCACCAATATGTCCAGGGCTTTTGCGTCCGCGTGATGGGCGGCCACGCCAGAGGATCGTCTCCGGCCGCGGCCGCGGGCAAACTCATCATCAAGAACAAAAGCGCAAGGTGAAGAAGAGAAGCCCCGCGGGAAACATCATCTTTATTGACAGGCCTCAAGGTCATTCAAAACACGGGCTTCAGTTTGGGCCTTTCCGGGGTGCGGCAACACCTCGGAATCCGGTCAAGCGCAGGTCCTCCACATTCCCGGCCTCCAGGGCGGAGGTGAAATAATCCGGCCGGTGCGCGCCCCAATCAACAGCGCAGTTATCCAGTGTGACGTCCGCCGCCCAGCGGATGCTGAAACCCGGACTGTCGTGCTTTTCGACGGCCGCAATCACCGTCGTCGGGCGATTATCGAAAACGCCGCCGGCATACTTTGTCCAGCGCTCCAATGTGATTGAGACGTTCTCCAACCGCACGCCCCGGATGCGGCTGGAAGGCGAGCCATCGACGCGCACGCTGTTTTCCGCCCGGCCGCGGACGTTCCGCACCAGCACATCCCGAAGGTTTCCCACCCGTGTGCCGTTGTTGCGCGGTATAACGGTGAAGGAAATGCCCTCCCCTCGCCCCCACCACGGATCAGCATGATAGCGCGAGACAAACCGGTTATCGCGAAAAACAATGTTCGACACCGTCCCTTCATCGCGCACTTGGATGGCCATGCCGCGGCTGGAGGATAGAATCCGGCAATGCTCAAATACGACGTCGTGAATGTCGCAGGTCGTTTCGGTCCCGATTTTTAGGCCGGCATCCTGCGTTCGCATCTCGCAATCATGGACGCGAATATGGGCGCAAGGACCGAAATCGTTGGTTTGCCGGGTGGTCTTGATGACGACGGCGTCGTCGCCGCAGGTAAGGCGGCAATGGCGGATTTCAACGTCCTGGCAATGGTCCGGATCGATGCCGTCGCAATTGGGCACATCGAGCCGGTTGCGGACGGTGACATGGTCCACCAGAACATGGTTGCACCCCAGCATGTGCAGCCCCCAAAACGGCGCGTCGCCGAACGTGAGATCGCGCACAATAAGATTCGTGCAGCCAGTCAATACGAACATCTTTGGCCGCCATCCCCTGGCCAGCCACCATTCGCCGGCCGCATCGTAGCTTTTCATAAAAGCCAGTGACCGGCCGCTGATGCGCCCCGGGCCGGTGATGCGCAAATCGCGCGCGTTGAAAGCGGTGATGACACCGTCGCCCTTGTAATCCGCCTGGTTGGTGCTGATGATCAATTCGCCCTCGAGATGAAAATCGATGCCGCCGCGCAATTCCAGCGTGCCGATGAGAAACCGATGCCGGCGCGGCGCCAGGACTTGGCCGCCGTGTTCGCCGGCGGCGTCAATGGCTCGTTGCATAGGCGCGGTGTCCAGCGTAACGCCGTCACCCGCCGCGCCAAAGGCCAGGACGTTGAAAACACCGGGTTTCTCTCCGGCCGCCGGAAGGCAGAGCAGGCACGCCCCGAAAATGGCCAGTGTTTTGGAATCGTTCATTTGACGGCAACATCCCACACTTTGGCGCGGCGCGATTTGCCCGCGGGCCCTTCCACCCAAAGCACAACGACGTAATGTCCGGCCTCCTTATAGGCGTGCAACGGGTTTTGTTCGCTCGATGTCTGGCCATCGCCAAAGTCCCATTGCCAGGACGTGACTTTGCCCTCCGAAAGGTCCTTGAATGCCACGAGCCGGCGGTCCATGTCCACGACTTGAAATGTCCATTGCGCTTCGATGGGCTTGCGAAACTGCGGCTCCAGCGGCATGAGCTTGAAGGGAACCAATTGGTCGGCGTTGCCGTACATTGTATGATGCCGGGAGAGATTCCAAAACCCGTTGTTCGTATCGCCGGAGTGGACATCATCGTAGTCGATTACCGCCCATGACAAGCCGATGATCTTGTTTTCCTTCAGGACGGACTCGACGGCGCGCCGCGGCCCTTCGGCGCCGGCGTAATCAAAGGGGGTGATCCAAAACTCCAGGACCAGGTGGCCCGACTCGCCGGGGCGGAAGTGATAGGAACAGGCGGCGTTGGCGTACGGCAATTCCTTGATCCATTGCTGCGGCCCCCAAACCATGCACCAATCCTTCCCTTCCGCCGGGGTGAAGATGTGATAATTCTGCGCCTGTGTGCCCTGCAATGTGAAGTAGGTCTCCAAAGTGCCTAGCATCTCCCTCGCCGGCTCAAACCGCTCAATGAACGGCCCGCCGGACAAATCGCCATCAACCACCAATTCGAACGTGTCATTGTGCAGCCCCGGCAGCGAAAAATCCCAGTAATCGTCATCCGCTTCGTAAAGAAAATAAAGCCGGTTCAGGCCCTTGACCCAGCCCACGCGCACGCGAACATCCAGGTTCTTCGGGTCCGCTTTGGCATGCTTGCCGGTATCATCGACCAATTGGTCCGTTCCGATGACATAATCCGCCGGAACAATGTCCCAGTCGTTGGTTCGACCATCAATCGTCGGTATTTTATCGGGCGGAAATTGGAAAATCTTGAAGACCTCATTGGTGCGATCCAAAGCGCCCGCGGGACGGCAAAGAACAAGGCCTGCCAATAGCAGAATATGGACGGGCCGATTCATTTCAACATCACTCCATCATGCGCATACCGCTGTCAATGTTGTTTTACATCGCGGCCCTGAGAAAATCCTTGTTGGCGGGCCGCCCAGGGCGTAGTTATCCTCCACATTATGACGGACCCTCGCTACGGCAAATTGGCCGATTTATTGGTCAAGTATTCGATTGCCCTCAAAAAGAACGAACGCATTCTCCTCGAATTAACGGATGCGCCGGATGAGTTCTCCATTGAACTGATGCGCGCCGTGCGCAAAGCCGGCGGCATCCCGCTGGTGGAAACACGCCACTCCCGCGTCACCCGTGAAGTCATGCGTGCCACCACCCTGTCCCACGCCGCCCTGGTGCGCCAGGTCGAGTTGTTCCGCATGAAACGCGTCCAGGCCTACATCGCCGTCCGCGGCGCCGACAACGTGAGCGAAGCCTCGGACGTGCCGCCCAAGCTCATGGCCCTCTACTCAAAGGCCATCCGGCCCGTGCTCGATCAGCGCATCAACAAAACCCGCTGGTGCGCCCTGCGCTGGCCCAGCCCCAGCATGGCCCAAGCCGCCGGCATGAGCACCGAAGCTTTCGAGGACTTTTACTTCACCGTCTGCACCATGAATTATCCCAAAATGGCTCGTGCCATGCTCCCCTTGCGGCGCCGCATGATTCGGGCCGACCGCGTGCATATCAAAAGCCCCGGCACCGACCTCCGTTTCAGCGTCAAGGGCATCGGCGCCGTTCTGGCCCAAGGCAAGCGCAACATCCCCGACGGCGAGGTTTTCACCTGCCCCGTCAAAAACTCCGTGCAGGGTGTCATCCAGTACAACACCCCCACCCTCTATGCCGGCGCCAAATTTGAAAATGTCCGGCTGGAGTTCAAGGACGGCAGGATCATCAATGCCACAGCCAACAACTCCCGGCGCCTGAACGAAATCCTCGACACCGACGCCGGGGCGCGCTACGTCGGCGAGTTTTCACTCGGCTTCAACCCTTACATCCTCAACCCGATGTGCGATATTCTATTTGATGAAAAAATCGCCGGTTCGCTCCACTTCACGCCGGGCCAGGCCTACGTGGACGCCGACAACGGCAACCGCTCGGCCGTGCATTGGGACATGGTGTTGATCCAGCGGGCCGATTGGGGCGGGGGGGAGGTCTGGTTCGACGGCACGCTCATCCGCAAAAACGGCCTGTTCCTGCCCCCGGACCTGCGCCCCTTGAACCCGGAAAACCTCAAGTAACCCGCCCCCAAGTCATGGCAAGACTGGCTTGTGTTTTTGCCGCAAAGGTTTAATCTGATCTGATGAAAAGCGATGTCTTGCCAGTCGAAATTCGCGGGATTCTCCCCGCCGATAGCGGCTGCGCGATCTTCGTCGGCAATAACAAAAAGGTGTTCGTTATCCAGGTCGAACACAACATGGGCGCCGTCATCGGCATGTTCCTGCGCCAGACTCCCAAGGAGCGCCCCCTGACCCACGACTTGATGAACAACATCTTCAAAGGCCTCAATGTCACCATCGAGCGGGTCGTCATCACCGAGTTGAGAAATTCCACCTATTTCGCGCGCCTCATCCTTCAGCAGGAAAATGAACTCGGCCGCAAGATCGTCGAAATCGACGCCCGCCCCAGCGATTGCCTGGCGCTGGCCACCGCCCAAAAACGCCCCATCTACGTCGCCTCCTCCCTCTTCGAGCAAGTCGAGGACATGAGCAATTACCTCGAGCAGATCAACGAGAACACCGGCGAATCCGAGGAACCCGAATAGGCCCTCCTTTCCATGCCCGCCGCCAGCCCTAAAGCGCCCGTCCTGCTGGTCTGCGGCGATGACGAATTCGCCGTCAAACAGCGCGCCCGCGAGGTCTTCCAAAAATGGTCGGCCGAAATCGGCGGCATGGACCACGAAATCATCGACGCCTCCGTCAATAATAGCGGAGAGGCCCTCGCCGCGCTCGCCAAACTCCGCGCCGCCTTGCGGACTCTTCCCTTCTTTGGCAGCGCCAAAGTTATTTGGCTGCAAAACTGCAACTTCCTGGGCGAGGAGCGCGCCGCCGCCGCGCAGGCCGTCACGGAGGACCTGTCCGACCTTTCCCGCGAATTGAAAAACTTCCTCTGGCGCGACGTCCGCCTCCTGGTCAGCGCCGCCAAGGTGGACAAGCGCAAGACCTTCTACAAAACGCTTGAAAAAATCGGCTCGGTCGAAATCCTCGCTGGCTGGTCGGCCGAGGACAATGACTGGTCCGAACAGGCCGAGTCCTTCGCCCTGGACTCCCTGCGCCAGTTGGGCAAGGAGATTTCCGGCGAGGCCCTGGCCCGCCTGGTCGCGCACGCCGGCTCCAACGCCCGCGCGTTGCGCGGCGAAATTGAAAAACTCTCTCTCTACGTCGGAGAACTCCCGCGCATCCAAACCGGCGACGTCGATGCCATCGTCACGCTCAACAAACAGGCCCGCGCTTTCGCCCTGGGTGACGCCTTGGGCAACCGCGACCTGCCGCGGCTGCTGCGCTGCCTGGACGAGGAGTTATGGGAAGTGCGGCGCGACTCCCAGCGCAGCGAAATCGGGCTGCTCTACGGCCTGATCTCCAAAGTGCGCCTGCTCATCCTGGCCCGCGAGATGCTGGCCCGCAAATGGTTGAAGCCGGAACCCGATTTCAGCCGCTTCAAGGCCCAGTTGTCGCGCCTGCCTGCCGGCGCGCTGCCGGAGGACAAAAAATTCAACCCCCTGGCCATGAACCCCTATGTTTTATTTCGGGCCGTGCCCCAGGCCCTCCATTACACTCAGGCCGAATTGATCGCCGCCATGGACCTGTTGCTGGAGTGCAATCAGAGCCTCATCTCCCGCGCCCTGGACCCGTCGTTGGTTTTGCAGCAGGCCCTGGTGCGCATTGTCAGTCGCCCCGCGGGTGCTGCCAGGAAGGACATTCCATCGCCGGCGGCTTGACTGCGCGGCCTTCCGGCGGGATACTTTTCCAGTTGTCTTATGAACCAGTCGTCCGCGAATTTGATGGTGGCGGTGTTTGATCAGGTCGTTTGCGTCAAGATCAATGGCCGCGCGGATTTCACCTCGAGCCTGGACCTCAAGAAACTCATTCAGGAGCTGTGGCAGCGTGGCTACAGCCGTTTTGTCTTCGAACTGTGCGACTGCGTGATGATGGACAGCACCTTTTTGGGAACGCTCGCCAACATCGGCCTCAGATTCCTCGACGGCAAGCTCGCCGACACTTCGCCACTGGAACTGTTCAATCCCAATCCGCGTATCGCCGAAGTCCTCGATAACCTCGGCGTCGCTCATTTGTTCAAAATCACCGCCTGTGCCCAGCCGCTGACAGACCGTTTCGAGCCGCTGTCCAAAGCCCCCGGCACCACGCGGGCAGACGTCACCCGCGCCTGCCTGGAAGCCCACCAGACCTTGATGGAGATCAAAGAGGATAATGTCCACAAATTCAAAGACGTCGCGCAATTCCTGGCCGACGACCTCAAGCGCCTCGAAAACGGGGAGAAGAAATAAAGGGTTATTGCGGCGTCAGCAACACCCGATAGTAGCTTTGCCCGTTCGTCAGGGAGTCGCTGGCGGTCAGCACCGCATTGGTCGCGGTGACAGGGCCGCCCAAGTCAGCCCAATTGGCCGCCGTCAACGACGAGTTGTATTGCACTTGGTAGGTCTCTCCCGCCGTCGCGCTCCAACTGATCGTGATCATATTGCTCGTTTGTGTGGCCGATTGAAACACCGGCGGCGCTGGCGCGGCAATGGTCAACACTCCGTCGATTATGGAAACCTCGTAATTCGGCAGCCGGTTATTGGTGTCCGTCAGGCTCGGCACGATCGGATACGTTCCCGCCGGGCTGGCGGGCGTGGCGTTGCAGTTGAAGCTGGCGGTGATATTGTCTCCGTTCTCCAACCCGGCTATCGCGCCGGTGAACGGCGGGTTGGCGACGCCGTAGATTCGGCTCGCATTGCTGGCGGTGACGATCAGGGGCGCTGGCGACACCACCACGCTGACAAAGTCGGTTGCGCTGTAATAATCCGTCGTGTCGTTGGGAGTGAAGACGGCCGCCAACAGGTTGGTGCCCGCATTCAAAACGGCGCCGGCGGGCGGGTCGTACACAAAAGCGCCCGGCACGCTGGCAATCGCGTTCAACTGGCCGGCGCCCAGAGCCGCTCCGTAAGTCAGCGCCGGTGGATTGGTCCACGTAATGACCGGAGTGCCGACAAAAACAAACCCGTTGGTCAAAACGGCACTTTGGCCATCGGCGTTGGTCACGCTGACAGTCACAGGACCCACCGACCAAACCGGTGTGACAGCCGTGATATTGCTGGTGCTATTGACCGTGACCGAGGCGGCCGCGATCGACCCGAAACTCACGGTAGCCTGGTTTTGGAATCCAACGCCCGCAATCGTCACGATGGTGCCGCCCGTCGCCGACCCGCTGGCGGGCGTGACGGCGCTGATGCCGGGAGACGCGGCTGTCACGCTGATGTCATCCAGGCCGAAGAAGCTGACGCCGTTGGCAAACCCGATTTTCAGGACGCTAAACGTGTTGGCAGCCGCCACAGTGAATTGGAGGTTTGTCCAGCCAATCTCCGTTAAATTGGTGAAGGCACACAGGGTATTCCCAGCCCAGGCAACCGAAAAGCCAGTGGGCGTCAAGTCGTACTGGCTGTCCAGCCACAAAGAAACCGAATACGTCTGTCCCGGAACGGTGGGAAGCGATTGCGATAAATAGCCCGGGCCGCCGCCGTTCTCGATAAACACGCCATAGGCGCCCGAGTGGACGGCGCCACTGTAGGTGCTAGCCACAACATGGGAAACGTCCCCCGTCAACATCCAATCAGCCAGATTGCCCGTTTCAAAGCCGCCGTTCTGAACCAACTGGCCCACCATTAAGAGCACCGGCACGCTCTCCTCGGCGGCAAAGCTGCTGTTGCTGAACACAAGGGTCGCTGGATACGTTCCCGGCGGCAGATTGGTGGCGGCGGCATTGAGGCTGCAACTCATCGTTGCGCTGGCATCCGGCGCCAAAAGCCCGCTGCCCGGTGATACGTCGAGCCAGGGCGGACTGGCGAGCAGGGACCAAGCCACGGCACCCGCGCCGGCATTGGTCAGCTCGCAGGTCTGCGCCGTGACATTGAACGGGCCGCTGGGCGGACCGCCAAAAGTCAGGCCAGCCGCCGGGGAAATTGTCATCGGGTCAGAAATCTGCAAGGTGAATGAGCGGCGGTGCATAAGGCCGTTGGCAAGATTGGTCACGATCAGATGGGCCACGTAGCTCCCCGCGTCAAGGCTGTAAGCGGCGTTGTTGAAGTTCACCGAAACACTGGCGCTGCCCAACGGGCTGAGATCCCCATTGGTTGGTGATGCCGAAAGCCAGGGTGCGTCGGTCTCCAGTGACCAACTGAGCGAAGCGGACCCTTCATTCGTCAACAAGAAGGTCTCCGCCGTCACATTAATCGGCCCGCCCCCGGGTCCGCTGGCGGTCAAGCCCGCTATCGGAAGCATCACCAGAGTATCTGGGGGCGCGAGCGTATTGATCAAATTGCCGCCGTCCGGCGTGCCCCAACCGGTGCAAAGATCATAGCCGGCAACGGCAAAATAGGCATTGGGGCTTTCGGAGTTGGTGTTGTTGCCGACGGTAATGTCGTGAAAGTTGGTCGCGTAACCCGCACTGGCCCCAATGGCATAGAGGGCGGGATTGAGGAAACCGATGGGACCATTGCCGTAGGAGGCCGCTTGTTGGTTGACCAACGCGGCAAACCCTGCCCATAACGGCGCGGCGGCGCTCGTGCCAACGAACGTCTCCGATTCACCGTCGTCGGCAATTACAAAAATATTCGCGGCGCACATGGCCACATCGGGCAGATTACGGAATGCGGTGGAACCTTGGTTGGTGGCCATGCTCACGCCGGCTTGCCAGTCGGGGATCGCGTAGTTGGTGGCGAATCCGCCGCCGCTTCCCATCCAAACATCATCCCAGAGACCGTTCCAGACGGTTTCTGAGCGCCAGGCGCCGGCAGCGCCGGCCGTTGACAGTACGGTGCCGCCAACAACCGTGATATACGGGTCGCCCGTTGGGACATGGACCTGGCCCGGCGGATCGGCGCCAAAATCATCGGAAGCGCAAAAAAACGACTGCCCTTGGGCGGCGAACTGCTGGAAAATCTGGTCCGTTTCCGCGTCAACGTCGAAATCGTGCCACGAACAGCTTATTTGATTGGCCGAATCGTCGGTCGCGATCCGATTCAAGAGATCATCTGCGGCTCCGAAGAGATTCTCTTCGTAAACGACGATTTTGGAAAGTCCCGGCGCCATTGCAATCAGCATATCAATATCCAGCGTATCTTCTTCGCCATTGTCCGCGAAAGGATTTCCGAGGTACCCATCGATCAAGACGTTGGTCAGCAAAACGTTTGATAATCTGTTGGTTGCCTCATAAGCGAGGACGTCACTCGGGTAATAGCCGTCAAACTCGACGAGCGCGGCCGTTTGCCCGGCGCCGGTCAGAGCAACGCCCGGCACGTAGGCTGCCCGAAAATCTTTACTGATGTAGCCACCACCCGGCCCGGAGCCGCCGGAAGGCGAGGCTGCACCGCCCAGCGGCAGCCGACTCTTGGCGGAATTGGGATGCGGCCGCATCAAATTGTCCAAACCTTGGATTCTCAGGATCGGAATGTTCGCCTCCACGGACGGATTTGCATCCGGCGCGTAAAACGCGCGATCTTCCCTCGGATGCGGATAAACTTTAATACTCAGGTGAAAAGCATTGCGGATTTCCCCGACCGGCGCATTGACATCGAGCAAAGTGCGGTTTGGGTGGAGGCGCGTGACCTTGAAGTGATGGGCGGTGGCGAAATCGATGACAGCCTGATAATCGCCCTGTGTCGGCCCGAATTGTTGAGCGAACTCCGCCGGGTTGAGATAGCGATGGAATTGACGACTGGCCGGATCGTAGATTTGATGCAGGAGGCTGGCAAGGCCCGGCTTGTCGCGCAACGGCAGGCTGATCGCCAGGTCCAGGCGTTCCGAATCTGGCAAAGACCCAATGACGTGCAAACCGGTGACCGCCGAAGGCAAGTGACCTGGCAGCGTTTTCATCTCAACGGCCTGTCCTGTCCCGGCGAAACTCAGCAGCAGAATCGCTGGCACCGCAATGACCGCATCCCGCACAAGTCGCTGCCCGACAGAGCATTTCGTAAGCATGACTTTTTACGATGGAAGAGATTAAAAAAGAGAGGCAGAACACCGGTTCTGCCTCTCTTCAAACGTGAAACTCTTCTTGGCAGGGCGATTAACCGCGCTTGCTGAATCTATTCCGAAGCCCGCACACGCCCACGAACGCCGAGCCGAGCAACATCAATGTCGTCCCACCATCAGGGACCACTTTGAGGGTTTCAGTCACATTGACGGTTTCATACGAGGCGGGACTAATAACGCCAGCCGCGCCGCCGCCAATATTAAGCACTTCAGTGACGAAGTAAGATGAGCTACCAATCGATCCACTTTCCTGCACTGAACCAGTAGCAGCCCCCAAACTCAGAGTGGTTCCCAATTGCGTCCCAAGGGTGGGCGGGTTCCAAACCGAGCTGGTATATGCGGCTGCTGTGGCGCCCAAGGTGTCCCCCGTATCGCTCTCTGACAAGTTAAAACCGCCAGGAAGAGTGTAAGGAGTGCCGCTGGCATAAATGATTGTCAATCCATTGGCAACGACGTTTCCGGAAGCCTGGGTGTTTAACATCACACTCAGGATATCGGAAGTTCCAGATTGCGATCCACTACTAAAATCAAACGCCCAACTGCCGACAGTACCCTCGTACGCCTGACCATTAGGTGGGATGTTTATGAATCCTGACTGACTAGCACTGCCGGAAATGACTTCCAAATAGGCATTTGCCTTCGCCACTGAGGCAGCGGCCAAGAGAGCACCCGTAAGGGCCATTGATGTTATTAAAGTTTTTGTTTTCATCATTTTATCCTTCATTTCTAAGTTTCACATTTTCTTTGCTGTCTCACCTTCTGCGCCTTTCGGCACATTTGTCTGCGAGGTTCAACCGCAAGCGGCGTGCCAACCGGGAAAACAATCTCTTTAAACGCTCCAATTCATACATTAAACGTTGATATTCAATATCTTATACAATTGGCTGGCTACCGTATCAACTGACGCCAAACCAGCCCGAGTCGTAAAGTCTTTCGACAGATCCCTCCAATTGGAACCTTAATGACCGCGTAACACACTCATGACTAACACGTTGTGCATTTTCTTCAATTTCTGTAAAGACATCCGACAAGCCTTTTTATGCGCCTTTTCCGCCTTCACAAATGCACGGAAGCATGCCAAGTCGTTGATTTACAACACGATCCACACCACGACGATAATCGGCGCTACGCGTGGCGCCAAATCTCCTTTCAAAACTCGCTCGAATCATTTTTCAACCCGGAAAATGGCCGGCGGACTTTCATTGCCATAGCGATTGACAGCGGAAAGTTCGACCGCCTCCGGCAAAGGCGCAGCCGGGCTGGCCTTGATAGTCTCCCCGGTTTTGACGCCGGGCAGGATTTCGGCAGTCCAGTGGCCGTCGATCCTGGCGCGCAAAACCCACTGCCAGGCCTGGCCGTCGCCGGATTGCCAGCTCAAATTCATTTCCTCGCGCCCGGCTATGACGCGCAAAAGCGGGGGCGGCGGCGCGTTGGTGCTCAGCCAGGAGAAGGCCGGCACCAGGGCGGGCGCCGAATATACCGTCTTGAGCAGTGTGGCGGCCACCGCGCCCTGGCCGCGCAACAGCGGCCGGGCATGCCAGAGAATCTCGCCCGACGCCCCCGGTTCGGCGCGCGTCAATTCTATTTCGCGCACGGCCTCCCGCGCGTCGTCCTGGATGCCCGGCCAGCCGTTGGACTTCATGCCTGGCCAGAGATGGCGGCGGCGCGGGTTTTGCGCCGCCCACCACCGCAAGAGCACCGGGAAACTCTGGGCCTTCTGCTCCACCGGCCAGTAAAGTTGCGGGGCGATGTAATCGAGCCAGCCCTCCTCCAGCCATTTGCGGGAGTCGCAAAACAGTCTGTCATAAGCGTCGAACCCGGTGATCTGGGGCGGGTTGCCGGGACGCCAGATGCCAAAGGGGCTGATGCCGAACTTGACCCAAGGCTTTTCCTTTTTGATGCCCTCGGCGACCGCCCGCACAAACTGGTCCACATTCTCGCGCCGCCAGTCTCCGCGCGACAATTTCCCGCCGCCGGCCTGGTAGCGCGCCCAGGAAGCGCCGTCCGGAAAATCCAATTCTTGACTGTGTCCGTTTGTGTCCGCCTTCTCCGGGTAGGGATAGAAATAATCGTCGAAATGAACCGCGTCGATGTCGTAGCGGCGCACCACGTCCAGGATGACGCTCAAGGAATAATCGCGCGCCCCCGCTTCGGTGGGGTCAAGCCAGAGATATTTCCCATAAGCGCGGACCCACTCCGGATGGCGGACGTTGACGTGCTGCGGAGCGGCGGGCGTGGCCTGGTCGCGCAGCCGCACGCGATAGGGGTTGAACCAGGCGTGCAACTCCAAAGCCCGCTTGTGCGCCTCGGCCACCGCGAACTCCAGCGGGTCGTAATACGGCGAGGGGGGCTGGCCCATCCGGCCGGTCAGGTACTCCGACCACGGCTCGATCCTGGAATCGTAAAGGGCGTCGCAACTGGGGCGGACTTGAAAGATGATGGCGTTGAAATGGAGCGCGGCCGCCTGGTCCAGCAGCTCAATCAGTTCCTCCTTCTGTTGGCGCGCGCTCAGTCCGCGCCGGCTGGGCCAATCGATATTATTGACGGTGGCTACCCACAGCCCCCGAAACTCGCGCTCCACCGGCGGCGGCGGGGGGTCCTTGGCCGCCGCCGCCGTGCGCACGGGAAAGGCGGCAGCGATGCTGCACAAGATGGCGGGCAAAGCTCGGTTCAGCATGACTCCAAAACAAACCAATAGCGGGCTTGCCGACGCTTGGAAAGACTGAAAACCCAGGGCCAGACCCGCGGCAGGGCGAATTGACGAAGGCAGGCAAGGAAAGGATTTGAAGAGGGGTCGAATGCGCCCTGCGCACCCCTCCACGTAGGGGCCATTCGGGTCCTTGTATTTTGCTGTTTTTGCGGTTCATTGAACCGGTCTTTCCATGCCGGTGTCGTGCCGGTGTCGTCGTGCCGGTGTCGCGTGCCGGTGTCGTCGTGCCGGTGTCGCGTGCCGGTGTCGCGCGTGCCGGTGTCGCGCGTGCCGGTGTCGCGCGTGCCGGTGTCGCGCGTGCCGGTGTCGCGTCGTGCCGGTGTCGCGTCGTGCCGGTGTCGCGTGCCGGTGTCGCGTGCCGGTGTCGCGTGCCGGGTCGCGTGCCGGTGTCGCGTGCCGGTGTCGCGTGCCGGTGTCGCGTGCCGGTGTCGCGTGCCGGGTCGCGTGCCGGGTCGCGTGCCGGGTCGCGTGCCGGGTCGCGTGCCGGGTCGCGTGCCGGGTCGCGTGCCGGGTCGCGTGCCGGGTGCCGGTGCCGGTGTCGGTCCTCACTTTTTGCACTTTGTTCTTCTCGGTTTGCTCCTGTTCAAATTCTTTCCTGACGGCTTGCCGCTCTGCGCCCGTTCTTTGCGGCCAGTTTTACCGCATCCGCCTCCCCCTCAACCACTTCCCAAATGACCAATTACACATTTTCAATCACCAATTGACCCATTTTTCTGCCTCCATTTTTCTGCCATCAGCTTCCCCTGCCAGCCATTCCCTTGACGTCCTTGAAAAACCTTCAAAAAGAACTTGCAAGTCCCATAATAATATGGGACATTAAACAGTGTCGGATTGCTCTTTGACATAACGGCAAGCGCCAGCCGCTCGCCTAACGCCCGGGCGACCCGAAACCATTCAACCCGATCCGCGTTAACGTTAAAGTAATACCCAGTCAAGATCGGGCAATCCCCAATCCTTATCGAATCCTGGGTTGTTACGGCATCGGTAACGGTTTGTGACGGCAAATGTGACGGACTAAGTCCTTGATTATCAACACTTGTGACGGTGTGACGGCTTTTCCGGGGGGTATGGGTATGCCACTGCCTAAACTTCCGCATTCAATGCACCTTTTGGGTGAACCAGCAAGCATATCGTTAAGGATTCGGGTGGTCTGTAAAGGCGGGATTTTTTGCTGGATGCCAGGTGATGTTGGGTGTAGCTTAACCAACGTATGTGCAAGTCTCTTTGGGAACGCTGGCCCCACGTGGCGGCGCTCTTTGCGGGTTTCGTCATTGTGAACCAAGCTCCGGCAGATTGGCAAACGCCGCCTTTTGTCACTGTGCAATCGACCGACCCGCTGGCCACGGAGCCGGGCAACAATCCGGGCAGCTTCACCATCGCCCGCATCGGCGGCACCAATTCAGCGTTGACAGTGGATTTCACCCTCGGCGGCACGGCCACCAACGGAGTGGACTACCTGGCACTGCCCACATCCGTCACGCTGGCGGCCGGGCAGGTCTCCAGCAACCTTGCCGTCACGCCCGTAACCGAACCGTCGGCCACCGGCTACAAAACCGTGAAGTTGGCGCTGTCCGAGCGCGGGCGCCGGGAAACCCCGGCCTTTGTCGTGGGTTCACTCAACAAGGCCGTGGTTTATATCGTCTATAAATACACCAATGTTCCACCGGCGGTCAGCATCGTCACTCCCACCAACGACACCTCGTTCCTGTCACGGCCCAACGTGGAAATTGCCGCCAGCGCCTCCGACTCCAACGGCTGGGTCACGGCTGTGAAATTCCTGGCCGACGGGACCGCTCTGGGCACAGTGACCAACGCCGCTTTTCCAACCGGTCCCGGCCAGCCTCAGATGATAAGACAGTCCAATGGGTCCACGGCGCCCGTGTTCCGAGGCGACCGGGCCAGCCGCTTCCAATTTGTGTGGACCAACGTTCCGCCCGGCGCCTATTCGCTGACGGCGGTGGCGACAGATAACGCCGGACTGCAAACCACCTCCTCGGTGGTGAGCATCACCGTGACCACCAACCTGCCCGAACCGCGGGTGCGGCTGGTCAACCCGGTTGCCGGCGCCGAGTTCCCGGATTTGGCCGCCATCAATCTCTACGCCGCCGCGGGGGAAGTTGGCGGGGTGGTCGATACGGTGGAGTTTTTCGCCAACGGCGGGAGCCTGGGCATGGTGACGAATTACCTGGCGGCCGAGCCGGTCAGCCTGTTCCATTTACGTCTCCAATGGCTGCCCTATCACTTCCAATGGGCCAATGCGCCCGTGGGCAGCAACATTCTCACCGCCGTGGCCATCGACAACAATGGGACCCTGGCAACTTCCGCTCCAGTGAGCATTACGGTCACGACCAACGTGTATCACCGCCATCGCGGATGGTAAGCGTTGGAGCAAATCACTCGAAGCCAGAGGGGATCGCCGCGGGAGATTTCCGTAACATGAATACGTTTGCTTTTGTGAGGCGGCGTTGAAATAGTGATACCATGCACCTGGCTGGCAATATCTTCGGCATTGGCCGAGGCGCGCTACTCCTGTCAGTCCTTCCTGCGCTTGCCCTGCTTTGCGCCCAAGCGCAGGCGGTCTCCGCCCTGGTTGGAGTGGGTGATTACTCGATGCGGGTGTGGAAGGCCGAGGACGGGTTGCCGGACAGCAAAGTCAATGCTGTTCTTCAGACACGCGACGGCTACCTGTGGGTGGGTACATTTGCGGGCTTGGCGCGTTTTGACGGAGTCGCCTTCACCGTTTTCAACAGTGACACCAGCCCCGAATTGCGCGGCAGCGACATCACAAGCCTGTATGAAGCAACGGACGGCGCCCTTTGGATTGGCCACGAAACCGGGGAGATAACGCGATACAAAGCCGGCCGATTTGAGTCCGTCCGGTGCCCTGCCGCGGTCGAGGCCGGAACCATTCGCGGCATGGCTGAGGATGAAGCCGGGAACATTTGGGTGATGAGCGACCGAGGGCTGCTGATCCGCGCCTCGGATGGCAAGGTGGTGGCGCCTCTGTCCAGGGCCGACGTGGGCATGTGCTCCCTCGCTCATTCCGAGAATGGGACGATCTGGATTTGTCGCTATGGCAGACTCTCGCAGTTGGAGCGCGGCGAGTTGAGAGCGGTGCCGTTTCCGGACCTTGCGGCGGAAAACTACACGACGAGCATCTGCACCAGCACCGACGGTGGAGTCTGGGTGGTGGTCGATGGGCGCCTTATGAAATGGAAGAACAACGCGTGGCAGGCGGACATGGGGAAGGTTGCTTGGGGTTTTGAGGGGGTTACCTCGATGATGGAGGCGCGAAGCGGTTGGTTGTTGGCCGGCGTCGGCAACGGCGGAGTATTCGCATTCCGTCCAGGCTCGGCGGAACCACCGGCGCATTTTTCTCGCACGAACGGGGTTCCAAACGATTGGATTATTTCTCTGTGCGATGATCACGAAGGCAACTGGTGGGTTGGAACCGGCGGCGGTGGAGCGCTGGAATTGCGACAGAAAAGAGTCAAAACGATTATTCCGCCGGACCAATGGCAAGGGCGGGCGGTGTTGTGCGTCAGCTCCAGCCGCGATGGTTCATTGTGGATCGGAAGCGAAGGGGCGGGTCTTTACCACTACCAGCGGGGAAGTTGGGATGTTTTTGGCGAACGAGAGCTTCATCCCTATGTCTGGTCTGTGCTGGAAGATCCGCAAGGCACAATTTGGATCGGCACGTGGGGCGGGGGACTATATGCGCTCAGCCACGGTGAACTGCAGCTTGTGCCGACGCTTGCAAAGCCGGCTCCTCCAATCCGCGCCATTCTAATCTCCAAGCAGGGGGGATTATGGATCGGGACCGAGGACGGCTTGCTGCGCTACAACGCGGGCCAGGTCACCTGGCATAAGCAATTGGTTGGACAACCCTTCCGCCGCGTACGGTCCATCGTAGAAGACGGCGCCGGCGGCGTCTGGTGCGGCTCTTCGGGCGGTGGTTTGGCTTATTTAAAGGGAGACCAAGCCAGCCGATTTGGCAAGCAGGACGGTTTGGCGAGCGACTTCGTCGAGTGCCTTCACTTGGATGCCGAGGGCGCCCTTTGGGTGGGGTCTTCCGGCGAGGGCTTGACCCGTGTCAAGAAAGACCATTTTGCCGTCATTTCCGCCCGCCATGGTTTGCCCAACTCGTACATTTGCGATATCGAAGAGGACGCGGAAGGCTGCCTGTGGATGAGTTCCCATGGCGGCATTCTCCGCGCGCGCAAATCCGAACTGGACGCCTGCGCTAATGGTCAGACCAACGAAATCTCGTGCCTGGCTTACGGGCTGGAAGACGGCATGCCAACGCTCACCTGTTCGGGAGATTCGCAACCGGCGGGCTGCGGCCTGGCGGATGGAACACTGTGGTTTCCGACTGTCCGGGGCCTGGTTACTGTGGACCCTCGCAACGTGAAAATCCATCTCTTGCCCCCGCCGGTCGTGATTGAGAAAGCGTTGGTGGATGACGCGGTGGCCGCGCAAGGCCCTGAATTGAATTCCATCCTCAGAATCCAACCGGGGCGTCATCGCCTGGAGTTTCAATACACGGCCTTGAGCTTTTTCAGTCCCGAACAGGTGCGCTTCAAGTATCGTCTGGAAGGTCTGGAGGGCCAATGGGTGGACGCCGGCGCCAAACGCGCCGCGAACTTCAACTACCTTCCCCCGGGCTCCTACGCTTTTCAGGTCATCGCATGCAACGGAGATAGCGTATGGAACCTGATCGGCGCGAAGGTCGCTTTCGTCATCTTGCCGTTCTGGTGGCAAACGTGGTGGGCGCACGGTTTGGGCGTGATGGGTTTGCTGGCCGCCGGCAGCGGCAGCGTCTGGTTCGGCAGCCGGCGCCGGATGCGGCGCAAGCTGGAGGAAAGTGAACGCCAGCGCGGCATCGAACGCGAGCGCTCCCGCATCGCCCAGGATATTCACGACGAATTGGGCGCGCATTTGACTCGGATCACCATGTTGAGCGAGTCCGTTCGCGGCCAGTTGAAAGGACCCGATGAAGCCGTGGCGGGGCTGACCCAAATCCACGGCACGGCCAGCCATTTGACTCGCGCCATGGACGAAACGGTTTGGGCTGTCAACCCCAAGCACGACACGCTGGAAGGCTTTGCCAGCTACGCGGAGAATTTCGCGCTCGATTTTTTGGGAGCCGTCGGCATCGACTGTCAGCTAGAGTTCCCTCTTGAGTATCCCCGTTGGCCCCTGACCTCCGAAACCCGCCACAACCTCTTCCTGGCCTACAAGGAAGC
This sequence comes from Verrucomicrobiota bacterium, assembly GCA_049517295.1. Taxonomy (GTDB): domain Bacteria; phylum Verrucomicrobiota; class Verrucomicrobiia; order Limisphaerales; family Palsa-1400; genus JBEKSF01. The sequence continues at coordinate 20,320 of JBEKSF010000029.1, read as the reverse complement.
GATCAACAACATTGTCAAACATTCGGGCGCCACCAGTGTCTGCGTCGCCCTGCGCCTGCTTAAGGACTCGTTTGAATTGACGGTGCAAGACAACGGCCGCGGCTTCGCTTTGAAGTCAACGGTCGGGGGTGACGGCCCGCCCTCCGGCCGCGGCGGCGGCAACGGGCTGCCCAATCTGCGCGAGCGCCTTTCGCGAATCGGCGGCGACTGTCAAATCGACAGTGTTCCCGGCCGGGGCACAACGGTCCTGTTCCGGGTGCGTATCGGATAAACTACTGACTTTACCGAGTCAACCGCCGGCGCTATAAAAGCATCATTGGTGAGCACTATTGGCGTGTCGATTGTTGATGATGACGCCCCAGTCCGCAAAATCCTGGGCGAGTGGATTTCACAGGCTTCCAGCTTCCGCTGTGTCAGCGCCTATGGCGACGCCGAAACGGCGGTAGCCTCGCTGCCCAAAGACAAACCGGATGTTGTTTTGATGGACATCAATCTTGCTGGCCGAAGCGGCATCCAGTGCGTCGCCAAGCTCAAGGCGCTCATGCCCAAAACCCAGTTTCTTATGCTCACAGTGTATGAGGACACCGATCATATTTTCGACGCTCTGACAGCGGGCGCGACCGGCTACTTGCTGAAGCGGCGATCGCGCGGAGAATTGCTTGACGCCATTCGGCAAGTGCATGAGGGAGGCTCGCCCATGACCAGTTATATCGCCCGCAAAGTGGTGCAGGCCTTTCAAAGGCCGCGCTCCGAACAGCCCGCCGACACCACACTCTCCCAGCGCGAATACGAGGTCCTGCGCTTGCTCGCTCGAGGCTCCGCCTACAAAACCATTGCCGACAACCTCGGCATCTCGATTTCCACAGTCAATACCTATATCATGCGCATCTACGAGAAGCTTCACGTCCATTCGCGCGGTGAAGCCGTCGCCCGGTACTCCAACTTTCCGCCCAACCGCTAAGGCTCCGAACTGTCGGATGATTCTCCGACGTGACGGACTTTCCACTCACTGTCAGACTTCCAGGCGCTATGCAACTTGTGTCCAGCCGGGCGCTGCGTCGTCGCCGCGCCGTGAACCATCCAAGTCTCCCTCTGGCCGCAAGGTCCCCCGAGCAAAACCGACATAACTACTAAACAAGGAACTTATTATGAAGCAACAGTGCAATCCGCTAAAATGGATGCCTTTAGCCCTTGCCGGCTTGGCGCTGGCTTGCTGGCCGGGCGCGGCCAACGCCGCCCAGAACATCGTCATGGCCCCTGGCGCGATCCAGCCCGGTGGCGACCCAAACGACAATACCGTGGACTGGGGCACCTGGTTTTCAGACCAGGGCGTCGGGGCGGAATCATTTGATTCATCGACCTCCTCCAAAACCAATATAGCTGGCTCCATCCTGGTCGATCTTTCATGTTACGGCAACACGGGCGACGGCGATAGCGCCAACCTCGCCTTCGGCAATTGGCTGAGCGAAGCCGCCAGCGGCGGCTGGTTGGGAGCGCCGAGCGCCCTGACGGTGGATGCTTCACAGTATGCGAGTCTCGACATGGATATAATGGTGGACACGACCGTCTCCTCCAACACCCCCGTCCCGATCTATCTTTGGGGCGCCGGGTATAACAATGCCTTCCTCACCAATGTGTCAATCACCTCGCCGGGCTGGCAGCATCTTTCAATACCGATACCGCCAACCATCGATCTTCCAAATTGCGTGGCCTGGGGTTTTTATGACTGGTATAACACGACGGCCACCACGCCCCCGGCCTACGCGCAGTTCTGGATTGATAACGTCACCCTTGTTGCCAAAGTGGCGGGCCCGCCACCTCCAACCCTGTCGATTGCGCCGGTCACACAGTCCGGCCTGTTCATCGACGCGGGCCCCGGTGAAAGCGGCGAGCGCGGAGGCATCGACACGATCGTGGACGTGCATTGGTCCGGGCTAACCGCCGGAGCGCCCATTGTTTACTCGATGGACGTCACCTCCGTCCCGAACCCGCGGATCTACAGCAACTATGAAGCGCACATTTTTCTCGCCACGATTGCCGGCCTCCAGGCTCCGGATTGGAACAGCACCGACTGCGGGTACCTTCAGATACTTGACAATGCGGACGGAACCGCTACCGCGCGCCTCATGTGGAAAACCAACGATCCCTACGACAACACCATGTTTTCCAACACTAATTTTGGCGGTTTAGGCGGCACGAACAACGCCTTTGCCGCTGGAACGCTTGGGTCTCTCCAGGCGCCCACCATGCTTGGGACCTGGTCCATCACCTTCACCAGTGATACCAATATCACCGTCGCAGGCCCCAAAGGGGTCAGCACGAACTTCGTATTGCCGCCGGACTGGCTGGCCAGCCTTAATGCCAGCGTCAATAGCGCGGGGGCTGTTTACGCCTATTTTGGCGCCGATCCCGGCACCAGCAACAACACTGCCCAAGGCATGACGCTGGGAAATGTATCCATCTACGGCGGAGAAGGCAATTACGGCGACACCAATAGTTTCTCCACCGCGGCGTATGACACCACAACCTGGGGATTGTTCGGCGAAACATCAATCATCCCGCAACCTTCCGGATACTGGCTGTGGTGGACTTTGCCCGCGGCCAATTTCGGCCTCTGGTCCACTGCCGATCTGGGCGGAACCAATCAATGGCTGCCCGTAACTGGGAACGCCAATCTTGCCGATCCCGTCACTCCCTACACTTGGGGGCAGAACCTAAAAGCATTGGTCTTGGGCCCCGACTTGCCGGATTCCGACCAAACGTACTTCGAACTGCGGAAACTGGAAGCCGTCCAACTGCAGGTGTTGATGCCTGGAGAAACCAATGCTCCGGGAACCGTCACAGGCAAGACCGGCGCACCCATTTCGCAAGAAGTCGGGAACTACTTCGACGTGACGGTCAACGCCGTCGATGCCAAATGGAATGTCGTCCCCTATAACAACGATACTGTGACAATTACCTCGAGCGATACTAACATCAGCTTCGTCATTTCGGGGACCGTCAATCTCACCGCTGGCACGGCGACTGTCAGTATGGAATTCGGAACTGCAGGTTCGCAGACCGTCACAGCAACAGACACGACTCAGGCGAGCGTCAGCCCCAACACAGGCAGCGCCACGACCGTTACGCCTTAATGGACAACGATCACGGCTGCCGAACCATACGCCTTTGGCATAACGAATCGGGATGCCTCTATGCGCCCGGGGAGGGCTCCTCCCCGGGCAAAGTCTGTTTGCCGGTGCAGGGAGTGTCCAGACACCAGACGAATTGACTTCGTATTCTGTCCAGATTAAGCGTCCATTCCCGAACTCAAGCCGCCATCACCATTGCGCAACGAGGCATCGTTCATTTGGAATGAGACCTGCTGAGGAGGCGCATGATAGAGGGACCGCGCGTCAAACTCAAGGAGCAGCGAAAGATAATGCTATTATCGGAGTGACAATTGGAAGGGAAACGGTCAAATTGAAACTGATCACTGAAATGTAGAGAACGAAGGAGGGAAGATAAAATGAAAACAAATGCCGTTAAGTTTTGCGCCGCAGCCGCTCTGATGGCGGCGCTGGCGCCGTTTTCCAGCGCCTGGGCGCAAACCAATATGATCATTTATTCCAACGCCTTGCAAAATGGGTGGGCGAATTGGAGTTGGAGTTCGACCATCAATTTCGCCAACACCAGCCCGGTGCGGACGGGGGACTCTGATTCCATCAGTGTCAGCTCGGAGGGATATGGCGCGATTTATCTCAATGTCAGTGCGGTGACCGAAATTGATTCGAGCCTGTTCACAAACCTCACTTTTTGGGCCAATGGCGGGTCGTCCGGGGGACAGTATTTGACCGTTGTTGGCACCCTGGATTCGAGCGGCCAAGGGGAGACGGTAGTCGTGGGACCTCTGGCTTCCAACGCGTGGAAGCAATTCACCGTTTCCCTTGCGTCTCTGGGCGTGGCCGATGAGACGGACTTCGACGGCTTTTGGTTTCAGAACAATACCGGCAACACCATCCCCACATATTACATTGATGACATCGTGCTTGTAGCCGGGCCGCCACCTCCACCGCCAGGGCCGAATCCGACCAATTACATCGGCGTCGATGCCGGAGCCAATCGCCAGTCGATCAGCCCGATGATCTACGGAACGGCCTTTGCGACCTCCAATGAATTGGCGGACTTGGGTTTCACCATGAACCGGTCGGGTGGAAACGAAGAAACGACCTACAATTGGGAGATCAATGCCCACGGCAAATGTGCCGACTGGTACTTTGAGAGTTATCCGGATAGCTCCGCCACTGCCGGTGAGTCGGCGGATTCAGTCGTGGCCAACAGCAAAGCGGGAGGCGCGCAGCCGTTAATTACCATTCCGATCATCGGCTGGGGGCCGAAATTAGGCCCCGGCCGGGCCATTCTTCCCAGTTATTCCATAGCCAAGTACGGCCCTCAAACCGGTTACGATCCGTATTTCACCGACGCGGGCAACGGCGTCAGCGTCACCAACGACACGCTCATCACCTGGAACGATCCCAATGACGCGAACATCCCGGTCAATACCAGTTTTCAAATGGGATACGTGCAACATTTGACCGACAACTGGGGCGTGTCCACCAATGGCGGAGTCGGCTACTACATCATGGATAACGAACACAGCATCTGGTTCTCAACCCACCAGGACATCCACCCGGTGGGACCGACGATGCAGGAGGTTTTTGGGAAGATCGTGGCCTACGCCTCGATGGTCAAGAGCCTGGACCCGCACGCGCAGGTTTTGGGGCCGGAAGAGTGGGGCTGGAACGGTTATCTCTACAGCGGTTACGACCAGCAATGGTCAGGGCAGAACAACAATTACAATACGGCGCAATATCCCGACCGCGGCAGCAACGGCGGCTGGGATTACATGCCCTGGATGCTCAATCAACTGCACCAGTACAACATCACCAACGGCCAGCGGCTTTTGGATTATTTCACGCTCCATTGCTATCCGCAGGAAGGCAGCGTGTCGGGCAATGCAGTCGATACCGCGACGGAGCTGCTGCGCAACGAGACCACACGCCAGTTCTGGGATTCGAACTATGTGGACCCAAGCTGGATCGACAGCGTCATCATGCTCATCCCGCGGATGTCGAACTGGGTTTCAAACTATTATCCCGGAACCAAAATCGGCATCACAGAATACAACTGGGGCGCCGAGCCTTACATGAACGGCGCCACGGCTCAGGCCGATATTCTTGGAATCTTCGGACGCGAGGGATTGGACCTGGCCACGCGGTGGACGACTCCCGACCCAAGCACGCCGACCTACCTGGCCATGAAAATCTACCGCAATTACGACAGCCAGGGCCACACCTTCGGCGACACCGGCACGCTGGCGGGCGGCCCGGACCCAGACAACGTCGCTGTCTTCGCGGCGCAGCGTTCCGCCGACGCGGCACTGACGCTCATGGTGGTCAACAAATACCTGGCAGGCGTGACGCCGCTGGTCATCAACGTGACCAACTTCACCGGCAACGGCACGGGGCAAGTCTGGCAGCTCAACTCCAGCAACGTGATCACGCAATTGAGCAGCTTGCCCTACAGCGGCGGGGTGCTGCGAACGGTCGTTCCCGCGCAGAGTGTGACGCTCTTTGTCCTGCCGCCCAGTTCCGTGCTCCGCCTGGCTGCCGGAGCACCGCGCGGCGAGGGCCAATTTCAATTTTCGGTTGGCGGGGAAATCGGGCAGAGTTTTATTCTGCAATCATCGTCGGACCTGATCCACTGGCAGGCCGTGAGCACGAACACCTTTTCAAGCAATACTGTCGAGGTATTCGTGCCCACGACAAATGCCGCCGGGATGTTTTACCGCGGCCAGTTGCACGGCTTGTGAGAAGCGGCATTGTCCGAGAATTGGCGTATTTTCGGATTTGTTAGTTAACGGCTGGTATGACAGGGCGGGCGCTCAGGGCGGCGGGACGGCGGATTCGACCATAATCGGCTCCTTGATCCCAGCGATGCTTTGAAAATTGAGGATTTTTTCCAGGGTCATGTCATTGATCCGATGACCCGCCGCCAGGATGAGAGTGCCATCCTTAGTTTCGACATTGGAGCGGAGCACCATGCCTTTGGCCAGGTCCACGACGGCTACGGGCAAGCTCCATCGGGTGGCCGGCACGGGTCCGGTGAATTTGCCTTCCAAGGACCGCCGCAGGGCGGTCAACAGTATCGGATCGTATAAGCCCTCGCGACCGCGCATGTGCTCGAAGGCCTCGACCTGCGAACGGCCGCCGCGCTGCAAATCCATCAAATCAACGAGAAGTCTGAGCAGCCGCGCCCCCACCGGAATTGCATCACCCGCCACCGCGTCCAGGGGATAGCCGGAGCCGTCGAAGTTTTTGTTCTGGTAGCGAACGATCCGCGCAACGCCTTCGAGGCGGGGGATGTTGGCCAGGAGGCGGGCGGCGGTTTCGGGCACGTGGGCCAGCATTTGCTGTTCAACCTCCGAGAGCGGACGGGCGGCGCGCGACCGGATGAGGGTTTCGGGCGGGATGGTGACCAAGCCGATGGGCGCCAGCATGACGGCGAGGTGTATTTCCCAGGCGTTGTCCAAACCCAGGCGTTCGGTGGCGGCGCTGATGGCGTCGCGCAACTGTTGGGCCTGGCCGAAGGACTGGGATTCGACCATTGAGAGGATATCTGTCAATAATTTGATGCTGCCGCTGAGGGTTTTGTTGAGCAATTCCTTCTCTGCGATGGTCAACTGGTAAAGGTCTTGCGCGTCTTCAAGCGCCTTGGCCAAAACCTCGGGCGGACACGGCTTGGTCAGGAATCGGAAGATGTTGCTCTCGTTAACCAGGTGGATGACCGATTCCAGGTCGGCGTTGCCCGTGAGCATCATGCGGACAGTGTTGGGGGATTTTTCCCTGACCTTGGCCAGCAATTGGACGCCGTCCATTCCGGGCATCTGTCGGTCGGCCACGACGACGGCGTAAGAGGCGCCGGCGTCCAGTTTGGCCAGGGCGGCGTCGGCGCCTTCGGCGGTCTCTATGGCAAATTTCCGCCGGAGATTGCGCTCGCAGGCGGCCAGCAAATTACGGTCGTCATCGACCAGCAGGATTTTTGCGGTCATGTCTTGTCGCAGCATCGCTCTCTCCATTGGCTTAATCTATCTTCCAATCCTAGCGCGGCCAAGGTGGTCCTGTCAATTACGTATCCCGCCTCCGTCGTGTCATGGACAAGAACGTCGGCGACATGGACGGCAATGGCCGGCGAGAAGCCGCGGGTCGCGCAGTCGGCCGGCCGATGATGCAGCGCGACGGCTTCGACCACCGGGTTGGGCAGGCCCCAAAGGCCGAGCAGATAAGCGCCCAATTCGGCGTGCGTCGCGCCAAATACCTCCCGCTCGACTTCCCACACCGGGCGGCCGGATTGGCGCGCGGCGCGCAGAACCGGTTCGTAGCGTTCCGGCAAGCCGGAAGCCAGAATCAGTTGCCCGACATCATGGAGTAAACCAGCCAGGAAACACTGGTCATCGACTTTCGGATCGCAGTGTTCCATTTCGGCGATTTTTTTTGCGGCCATGCCGGTCCGCCAGGAGTGTTGAGCCAATTGCTCGGCGGAGAAGCCCTGGATGGATGCGGCATCAAAGTGCGAAAAAACGTGCAGGGACAGGACCAGGGAGCGGATGGTGGCCAGGCCGAGAAAAAAGACGGCCTCCAGCGGGCTGGCGACCGGTTCGGGCAGGCCGAAAAAAGCGGAGTTGACCAATTGGAGAATCTTGGTGGTCATGCCGATGTCGCGCGAGATGATTTGAGCGACGCGTTCGAGAGAAGGCTCCTCCTTGGACAATTCGACCGTCAGTTGTTGATGGAGCGCGGGCAGGCTGGGGAGGGAATGGACGCGGGAGGCCAGGTCTTTGAGCTGGTCGTTGGAGAGGAGGTCGCGCAAGGCCAGGGCGCGGGCGATGGCCGAGCGCAGTTCGTCAGCGTTGCAGGGCTTGGAGAGGTACTGGTGGGCGGGGCCGACGAGGCGCAAGACCGCCTCGCGGTCGGCATGACCGGAGAGGACCAGGCGGATGGTGTGAGGGTAGCGTTTGATCACTTCCCCCAGCAATTGCGCGCCGTCCATTCCGGGCATTTTCATGTCGGACACGATGACTTCGACCGGCTCGCGCGCCATGTATTCGAGGGCCTTGGCGCCGCTCTCCACAAAGTGCATGTCCCAGTCATGGCGCATGTTGTGGAACTGGCGCTGCAGGCCTTGCAAAACGCGCGGTTCGTCATCGACAAAGAGCAGCTTTTTCATTGGCGGCATTGGATCGAGTCCGCTGGAGGCCAGCGGGGATCGACGCTCGGTGCTGTTGTTGGAAGTGTAAACGAAGGCCTGTGGCGAGGCAACGCGGAGTTGAGGGGCGAGGGAACCAATTGAGGGGCAGCCGTAATGGCTTCCGGCGCGGCGGCACAATCTTCGGCCGGGACGCGCGCTTGCTGGCGGCTCGACAATTGGCTTTCATTGGCTAATGTCACGGGCGGTAAATTCAATGTCGTTTTAGCCGATGGATTTTGTAATTAGCAGAATGCTCCGTTCGCCGCGCCTGGCGCGGTGGACCGGCGCGGGCGGGGTGTTGTCCGCGGTGGCGGTGATCAGCGGGATGAGCCAAGGGCGTCTTGCTGAAGAGCAGGCGGAGGGCGGATTAGGCGGCACGGCTCTGATCATCGGGTTGGGTGGCGCTTTGTGCATCGGGCTGCTGCTGATGGCGTATGGATTGGCGCGCCGGGAAATGCGCGGGCGGGAGTTGGCCGAAGGGAGGCAAAACAAAATGGCCGCGCAACTCAACACGTCTGTGGAGCGGCAGCTCAAGGAACGCGCCGCGAAACGGAACCAGCGGGCCGACGCCTTGCTGGAGGAGATTTCGCGCCGCGTCGAAGCCGAAGCGGTCTTGCGGGAAAAGGTGGAGCGACTTGGCCGGCTGGCGGCGTTCGTCGAATCGTCCCCGGATGCCATCATCGGCAAATCCCTGGAGGGCATTATCACCAGTTGGAATCCCGCCGCCGAGCGCCTCTTCGGATACACCAGCGCCGAAGCGGTCGGCCAGCCGATGACGTTTCTGGTTGCGCCGGACCGAATTGAGGAAGAGGCGAGGATACTGGATCAAATTCGCGCGGGGGAATCGGTCGAGCATTTTGAAACAGTGCGGCAGCGCAAGGATGGAGGGCTGATTGACGTATCGGTTTCCATTTCTCCCGTCCGGGACGCATTTGGCAAGATCATTGGGGCGTCGAGCATTGCGCGGGACATCAGCGAACAGAAGCAGGTGCTGGGGACGCTGGAGCGGATGCGGGCGGAATTGGAGCAAGGGGTGGCCGAGCGCACGGCGTCGCTGGCGGCGGCGGAGGCGGCAGCGCGCAGCCAGACGCAATTGCTGGAGACGGTTTTTGACGCGATGGGCGAGGGCATGGTGATGGTGGATAGCGCCGGCCGGATTACCTTTGCCAACAGGCGGATGAGCACGCTCTTCGGCTTTGAACACAACGAGTTGCTGGGGCAGAGCATCGAACTACTGTTGCCGGAGCGCTCGCGCGACTCCCACACCCAACTCCGGGCCGGGTTCATGGCCCAGCCCGTCACGCGCCCGATGGGAGCGGCGCGGGGTTTGGTGGGGCGGCGCAAAGACGGCTCGGAAGTGCTGTTGGAAATCGCCCTGAACCCGGTGACCATCCAAAAGGAGCCGTTCGTGCTGGCCTCGATCATCGACGTGACCGAGCGCCAGCGTGCCGAGGAGGCCTTGCGCTGCCTGGCCGCCATTGTCGAGTCGTCCGATGACGCGATCATCGGAATCACGTTGGAAGGGATCATCACCAGTTGGAATCCGGCGGCGACGCGTCTGCTGGGGTACCGCTCCGATGAGATCATCGGGCGCCCGATCGCGCTGCTGATCCCGGCGGACCGGGTCGAGGAGGAAGCGCAAGTGCTGGGGCGCATACAGCGCGGCCAGCGCGTGGCCAACTTCGAGGCGGGCCGCCATTGCAAGGATGGGAGGTTGATCGACATGGCGATCACCATCTCTCCCATCGTGGACGCATCGGGGCGTGTGGCCGGGGCGTCCATGATCGCGCGCGACATCACCGACCGGAAAAAGGCAGCGGAGCGGATATCGGCTTCGTTGCGGGAGAAGGACGCCCTCCTGCGGGAAATCCACCATAGAGTCAAGAACAACATGCAGGTGGTATCGAGCCTCCTCCAGTTGCAGTCGGCGCATCTGCATGACCCGAAGCTGCTGGAGCCGTTCAAGGATTGCCAGGACCGGATACGCACGATGGCGTTGATCCATGAGAAGCTCTATCGCACCGAGGGACTGGCCCAGATCGACTTCAAGGAGTACCTGGAGAGCCTGACCGACATGCTTCTGCGCGCGCACAGCAAAGGCCCGTTCATCCGCCGCCAGCTCAACCTCGAGCCGGTGGCGCTGAGCATCGACCTGGCCATTCCGGTCGGCCTGATTGCCAACGAACTGATTTCCAACAGCCTCAAGCACGCTTTCAACGGACGGCAGAAAGGGGTTGTGCGCGTGGCGCTGACGCGGCCGAATCAAGACGAGCTGCGGCTGGCCGTCAGCGATGACGGACAGGGACTGCCGGAGAACTTTTTGCAGTCCACCTCCCTTGGGGTGCGGCTGGTCAGAATATTGACTGGCCAAATCAACGGGCGTATGGAATATAAAAGCGAGAACGGCGCCGAGTTTGCGATCGTCTTCAGCACCACCGGCGCGAATGTGAAATGAACAGACCGTCCCCCATCCCGTTGCGGCTGCTCATCGTCGAGGACGAGGCCATCGTGGCCGCGGACATCGAGGATCGAGTGGGCCGGCTGGGCTACGGCGTTGCGGGCATTGCCGACGGTGGCGAGCAGGCCATCGCGATGGCCGGGCAACTCAAGCCCGACCTTGTGCTGATGGACATCATTCTCAAAGGGGCGATGCGGGGGACGGAAGCGGCGGCGCGGATCGCGGGGGAGTTGAAGATACCGATCGTCTATTTGACCGCGAACGCGGACGACCAGACATTCTTCGCGGCGCTGGACAGCGCCCCCTTTGGGTATGTGCTCAAGCCGTTTGAAGACCGGGAGCTGCAGATCGCGATCGAAATCGCCCTTTACAAGCATCGGCTTGAACAGGAGCGCGAGAGCCTGATCGCGCAATTGCGGGAGGCGCTGGCGGAGGTGCGAAAGCTCAGCACGCTTTTGCCTATATGCGCGTGGTGCAAACGCGTCCGCGACGACCAGGGCTATTGGATGGAAGTCCAGGCCTACTTGAATGAACACAGCACCCATAGCGCCTGCCCGGAATGCACGGCCAAGCTGATGCAGGAAGCGGACGAACTCTTCAAGACATCAGGCGAAGGACCGCCTCCGTGACTTTTTCGACCGCCAGCGCGTCCAGGCCCCGCCGATCTTTGAGCAGGCGCATCTTTTCGCTCATCGGGCGCCAGGTTTGAGCGCTGGTCCGGCCCCACAGCGCCAAGCCGGGCAAGCCCAGCGCCGCCGCCAGGTGCGTGATGCCCGAATCGTGCCCGATGAAGGCGGCGCACGATCTGATTTCCCGCGCCAGTTCGGGCAGGGGCAGATTTTCCGCCAACTGAAGCCGGCCCGCCGGGGCGCGGCGTGCCAGACGCCGGCCGCGGCCGCCTTCGGCTTCGCCCGCGATGAGGAGGAAGTTCCAGCGGGTGCCGGCGGCCAGGCGCCCGATCAGGTCCCTCCATTTCGCTTCGGGCCAATTTTTTGTTTGACTGCCGCTGCCGGGATGCATCGCCAGCCAGGCGCCTTGCCGGACGGGGGCCGGTTCAGGCAGGGGCAGTCGTGGACGCGGGTCGGCCCCCCGGATGCCGAGGGCTTCCAGCGGGCGCAGCAGGATTTCCGAGGCCGGCAAGTTCAGCGATTCGTCGGGGCGGTGAGGACCGGCGACGAATCGGGCCGGGGTGCAGCGCGCGACGTTTGCTTGGAAAACCGCCTCCGGATCATGGAGGTAGGAGACAATGATCTCAAATCCCCGGAAATACGCGGAGGCGTCTTTCTCCCAGGCGCCGTCGGGCGCAAAGAACCCGGCCAAGGCTGGGGATTCGAGCGCGGAAACGCGGGAGGCCAGGCCCGCGGCCACGGCCAGCGAACCGATAGAGGGATAGCCGAGGATTTCCAATTGATGCCGCGGGAAGTGACGCCGCAACGCCGCCAGCGCCGGCAGCGTGAGGATGAAGTCCCCCAAAGCGCCGCCGCGGATGACCAGGATGTTTCGTTCGCTCTCCGCCGGCATGTGTTGATGATAACCGAGACCAGGCAATTCTCACGGATAAACCTCTTTGCGCAAGTGGCGGCAAGTGGCAGCAAATAGCAGCAATTGCTGGGGTTTTTGAGGTTTTTTTGGGGTTGGGGGGCCTTGAAAGAGACGGGGCAGGACTGGGACGAAAAGGACATAAGGGACCAAAAGGAAAGGCGGTGCGGCGGAGCTTGGACGGCTTCCGCTTCCGCCCAAGGCCCACGCGGAGAAGGGGGGGCAGGGGCGGGGCGGGTCTCTCCTTGACCGACAACCTTGACTTGGCTTGACTCACCTTGACTTCTTCTTGACTCTTGGGGTTGGCATAAGGGCTAAGACTATGATTATGAAGAGGATGCAGCGTCTTGAGCGATACCTTGACCGACCTTGACCGGGCGCCGCCGGGCAGGAGTCCACGTTAACGATAACGTGCCATTTAACCGGCGGAGCCCGAATCAATGAATGGCGGGAACATCCCGATCGGTCTGGCTATTTTCGATATTTCAAAGAACCCGCCTTCGCTAAAGCTCGAGCGGGGCAGGCAAGACCAGCCCGCCCGCATCCAAAGTCCCATATAATTATGGGACTGTCAAGGGCTTTTTGAGGTTTTTTTTTGGGGGGGGGCCGGAAAGGCGCGGGAACAGCCGGTTGCGCGAAATGGAAGGTGTTTAGGGAGAGGGGGTTAGCCGTTGAGCACGCGGAACACGGAAAGGGAAGAGGTGCTTTGCAGAATGTCAGGGGAACGTTTGGCAGAGTTCTGATGGCAGAAAGATTGAGGCAGATCAAGAGGCAAGTCGTTGAGAGAGAGGAGATTAACCGCGGGATACGGAATGGGGGAAGGAAGAAGATGGCTCGGAGCGACGAGAAAGTGTCGCGGCGGCGCAGGGGCGACCCGAAGAAAGAACAAGCGGCGGCGCCCCAGCACCGGGAGACTACGACAAACTTGAAATGGATAGCGCCACAGTTGAAGATAGGCGCGTCGTCTCGATGTCCAACGCCGCGCGAACCCTTAACAGAAATAAAGCATAAGGATATGCGATTATGCGGGACCCATGTTATCTTTTCCTTGTTTGGCGTCCGGTTCCTTTCTGCCCGGCCGCCGGAAAGAAGTGGCAATCGGCTCGCTGTAGCCGGTTACGCCAGGGACGCATCTGGTTGCAGGATTGCAGGATACCGAGGCTGAATTTGGCTTGCGGAAATGCCGATAAAGGTGCGAGGATTAAACCAGTGCCTGAACTGAAACCTGAAATCGAAGGCGTGAACATCGTCCTGGTTGGCGCGTTAAACCCGGCGATTTTTCAGCCTGCTTGGTTCGCCCGTGAGAAACTGATCCCGCAGGAAGAAGCCGACAAAGCGGACATCAAAATCATCTCACCCCAGGTAAGCGTGTTTTCCACCGGCTGGCTTAACCTTGAGATCACGCAGGATCGTTTTGCCGGGAACACATCCCAAATGCAGTATTTGGAACCGTTGCGAGACTTGATCGTTGCTACATTCACCCTGCTGCGGCACACACCGATCAAGGATTTGGGAATCAACCGGATGGCCCATTTTCGGAGTGAAAGCGAAGAGGCGTGGCACAAGATTGGTCATCGACTCGCTCCGAAGGAGCCTTGGGGTGGCTTACTTGAAAAACCCGGCATGAGACGCGTTTCGATGCTTGGACAGAGACCGGACGGATACCGGGGAAATATAACCGCGACGGTTGAACCATCCGTCGTTTTAAAACCTGGGTTCGGCGTTTACTTTGAGGTGAACGACCATTATGATATTGGTGGTGAAGAGAAGGGGAGTGAATGCGAACGAGTTCTTGGGATTTTAAAGAGTTGCTGGGAAGCATCGCTGGATCGGTCCGCGCGCATCATGCAACAATTGATGAAAGAACAATGAAACTATATGACACAGCAGTTTTGGAGAGGCTGCACCTTATGCCGCAGGATTTGTCGTCTGCGCGGGGTTTTCTGGAAGTCGGCGTCGAGCCACCAAGTCAGACTTCTCGCGATTTGACACACGCTGTCCTGCGAGTAAGGGGCCTTTTGCCCCGCGACTCTGCTGCTCATTTGGTTGTGCGGCGACAGGGCAATCCCGGTTTCGGTTCGACGGCTTCGAATCTGAATGGCCAAACAGGGCAGCCAACGGTCAAACCACCCGTCGTGTGGGTTCCAGTAATTCCCTTAACCCGCGACAGCTTCGAAGTTCTTCAAAGATTTGACGGGATTGTTTTGTCAATCACCAACGACTCATTTGTTGCCCGGTTGACGGACAAAACGCACAGTGGCTCCGACGAGGAGGCGGAGATTCCGCTGGCTGAGGTCACGCGCGGAGACCGTGAGCTGGTCAAACCTGGCGCCATGTTCTACTGGGTCATTGGGTATCGCCGCGAAGCTTATGGCCAAATTTCTCGTTCGTCCGTTATTCGGTTCCAGCGAGTACCCCCGTGGTCAGACGCGGACATCGAGCGCGCCCAAAAGGAAGCCGAAACATTCCTCTCATTCCTTGACCTCGACAAAGCCAACAACCCCGCCTGAGCCGGACGAAGTAGAAATCTCCCTATTTGGACCGGGATTCGGCGAGTGCGTCGTCGCGCACGCTGGGTTGGGTGATTGGATAATCATTGACTCCTGCCTTAGCCCCGACGATCGATTACCGGCGAGTCTGAAGTACCTCCGAGAATTGGGAGTCGATGTGGTAACGTCTGTTAAACGCATCATTGCAACGCACTGGCACAATGACCATGTAAGAGGGATTTCGCAAACGGTGGCAGAGTGCCAATCGGCAAAGTTTATCTGCTCGCAGGCGCTCTGGTCTAAAGAATTTATCGCGCTGACCGATCTCTGGAGACGGCAACGATTGGGAACCTCACCTGTCACTGAACTGACGGCAGTTCTCGACATCATTTCAAAGTCGCAGACGATTGTGAAAGGTAGTGCAGGGGAAAGTCCGCTTGGATTTGCCATCGCCAATCGCTGTCTCTGGCGGCGAGGAATCGTCGGCAATTTCAAGATGGATACATCTGCAGAACTGCATTCGCTGTCGCCATCCGATGCTGCCGTACAGCAGTCATTGCAAACAATCGCAAAACTGTTTCCACCGAAAGAAGTGCTAAGACATCCGTTGCCGTCGCGCCCGAATCAATTTTCAGTGGTTTTGTGGTTGAGGGTTGGGAGTATTCGCGTCTTGTTGGGAGCGGACATGGAGGAGCAACACAATCCTTCTGGCGGTTGGACGGTAATCGTGGGTTCAGTTGAGCGGCCACAGGGGCGGAGTTCGCTTTTCAAAATTCCTCATCACGGGTCGGTTACAGGCGAATGCGAAGCCGTATGGAGAACGATGCTGGCCGGGAATCCCGTCGCGTTGCTAACGCCGTTCCATTCTGGCCGTACAAAACTCCCCAAAAAGCAGGACTCTGATCGAATTTGCGGCAGGACATCGGCTGCTTTCATTACATCTCGATTCCGAGATAGCTCGAGTCGCGGGAAAACTGGGAGCGTAAATCGAACGATTCGTGAGACTGTGCGCTACATACGGCGAGCGAACGATGGATTCGGCCACATTCGGGCACGCAGGAAAATCACACAAGATGCGGGCGAATGGTCCGTGGCGACCTTCGGTGATGCCATCCCGTTGACGGAACTTTACGGGAAATAGCGATGTGAGCATCTTCAACCTCCATTCAACAGTCCTCGCTGATTACAGCGACTTCGTGCGGCCGTTCTTCATAGCAGGCGAGGATCATGCGCGGGAGTTCATTGACCGCGAGTTGGCGGAACAGGCCCGACTCTGGCAGGAGGCGCTGCTCCAAGTCAGTCCATCGTGTCCACGTGCTGCTTCAGTGGACGATCGCGCCAAGGACAGGGCGCTACTTGAAGAGACAGCACGGATTTTCCGCAACGAACGAGGCGAGGTGTTTCGGCTCTACCAACATCAGGTCGAAGCGTTCGCCCGCGTCTGTTGTGGTTAATTGTTGCATGAGAAAGGCCAACGGAACACCCCCAAAAGCCACTCAATTCACAGTAAATCACCAGTCTCCAACCACTATCCAACGGAAGTCTCCATATTCGCAAGTCCTTGAAATACAAGACCTGAGAAGGGCCGAATGGGCAGTCATATAATTGTGAGAGTTTTCATTTCTCTCAGGCCAATCCATGCATCCCATTTTTATCAAATTCCAGAATGTCACTCTGAGATTGACCCTTGTGATTTTTTCCCAAACTATGTCGCTCCTGACGGCTTGAGTGAGCCTTTGGCTGGAGTACTACAAAGATTTCGTCCCTAGCGGGGCTGAAAGCCTGGAAGCGGACGGGGAGGGGCCATGTCGTTGAAGCACTACAGAGCACCCCTCCCTAACGAGGACTGAAAGCAGTTGACGGCCATAGGTTCAAGTGAACGGGGACTGATTTGCATTTTCGACATGCCGCCAGAGTAAAAAGTCTCCGTGCGGGAGTTCAGTCCCAACTCAATTTCTGTTGCAACTCAAAGAGTTGGCGACGGTTACGAAGGCGCCCCGGCGGATTGGTTGGAGGAGCTTTACCTGGGACGCTGCGCGGCGGCGGTGGCGTCTTTCCGCATTTTGGCCACGGCGGCTTTGAGGTTTTTGCGGCCGAATAAGGCGGTGCCGCTGATGAAGGTGTCGGCGCCGGCCTCGGCGCAACTGGCGGCCGTCTCATGGTCAATGCCGCCATCGACGGCGATGTGGTAGTTCAATCCCAACTTCTGACGCCAGGCGGCCGCCTGGGCGACTTTGGACAGACATTCGGTGATGAATTCCTGGCCGCCAAAACCCGGATTGACAGTCATGACCAACAGGGAATCGATCCGGGGCAAATGCGGCTGGACGCGGCTCATGGAGGTGGGGGGATCGATGGCCAGGCCCACTTGCTTTCCAAGGGAACGGATTTTCCAAATCAGCGGCACCACCTGGCTGTCCAGCTCAACGTGAATGGTCATGCGGTCCGCCCCGGCTTGGGCGAACGGCTGGAGCAGAATCTCCGGGCGGGAACACATCAGATGCACGTCAAAGGTCAGCCGGCTCAAGGGGCGGAGAGCCTTCACCACGGCCGGGCCGAAGGAAATGTTGGGCACAAAGTGGCCGTCCATGATGTCCAGGTGCAGCCAGTCGGCGCCGCTATGATTGACACGGGCGACTTCGGCGCCGAGGCGCGCGAAATTCGAGGCCAGCAGGGACGGGGCGATCGTCATTAAACTGTCGCCGGTGCGGGCGAGCCGAAGCCGGGCAGTTTCGGAGGCAGCGGTTTGGGCACCTCGGGCAGCGGAGTGGCCGCGACCGCGCCGGAGGGCGGCTCGACTTTCGGGTCGGGCGGCGGCGGGGTGAAGAGGCCCGTTTTAATAATATCGGACACTTGCGTGCCGTCGAGCGATTCGTATTCGAGCAGTGCGTTGGCGATGATTTCCAATTTGTCGCGATACGTGTCGATCAGCTTTTTGGCCCGGTCAAAGGCCTCGTTGATGATGCGCTTGACCTCGGCGTCGATTTCCTGGGCGGTGAATTCGCTGTAATCCTTGCGTTGCACCATGTCGCGGCCGAGGAAAAGCTGTTCGTTGTCGTTGCCATACTGGACCATCCCCATTTTCTCGCTCATGCCCCACTGGCAGACCATGGAGCGGGCGACGGCGGTGGCCTGTTGAATATCGCCCGCCGCGCCGCTGGAAATATCGCCGGAAACAACCTCCTCAGCGATGCGCCCGGCCATCATGACGGCGATCAGGTCGAGCATCTCTTTGCGGCGATGGTTCAGCACGTCGTCTTCGGGCAGCGACATAGTGGAGCCGAGAGTCTGGCCGCGCGGGATGATGGTGACTTTATGGAGGGGATGGGTGTGTTCGAGCAACACATTGACCAGGGCGTGGCCGGCCTCGTGCCAGGCGGTGCATCTCTTGTCCGCCTCGGTCATGGCCATGCTGCGGCGCTCGCGGCCCATGCGCACTTTGATGCGGGCCTCTTCCAGTTCGACCATGCCAATGGATTTCTTGCTCAGGCGGGCGGCCAGCAGGGCGGCCTCGTTTAAAAGGTTGGCCAAATCCGCGCCGGAATAGCCGGGCGTGCCGCGGGCGATGACGGCCAGGGTCACCGAAGGATCCAGCTTCACGTTGCGGGCGTGGACTTTCAAAATGGCTTCCCGGCCGCGCACGTCCGGCAGGCTGACCATGATCTGGCGGTCAAAGCGTCCCGGTCGCAGCAAGGCGGGATCCAGCACATCAGGCCGGTTGGTCGCGGCGATGATGATGATGCCGTCCTGGGTATCGAAGCCGTCCATCTCCACCAGCAAGGCGTTCAAGGTTTGTTCCCGTTCGTCGTTGCCGCCGCCCCAGCCGTGGCCGCGGCTGCGCCCGACGGCGTCGATCTCGTCAATGAAGATGAGGCAGGGGGTGTTTTTGCGGGCCTGCTCGAACATGTCGCGCACGCGGCTGGCGCCGACGCCGACGAACATTTCGACAAAATCCGAACCGCTGATGCTGAAGAAAGAGGCATCGGCCTCGCCAGCGATCGCCTTGGCCAGGAGGGTCTTGCCCGTGCCGGGGGCGCCGACCATGAGGATGCCCTTGGGAATGCGCCCGCCGAGCTTTTGAAATTTCTTGGGGTCTTTGAGGAACTCGACCAGTTCGGAAACCTCTTCCTTGGCTTCCTCCACCCCGGCGACGTCCTTAAAGGTGATTTTGTTCTTTTCCTTGTTCAACATGCGGGCGCGGCTCTTGCCGAAACTCATCGCCCCTTTGCCCGCCATTTTGATTTGGCGAAAGATGAAAAAGTAAACCACGGCGAGGATGACGAAGAACGGCAGAAAGGTGTTCAAAAACATGCTCATCATCGCGTTGCTGTTGTTGACCGGCTTGAACTGCCCTGAATCAATCAAAAGATCGGTCTTCTTCTCCGTCAGCGGTGTTTCCAGCTTGAAGGGCACCTCAATTTTCTTCCCGTCGCTCATCAGGAATTTGCCGTGTTCGTCGGTGCGGTAATACCTGCCGGTGATGCGCTTGATGTCGGGGGATTGGGGGTTATAGACGATGCGGCCGCTGTCCCGAACCAGGAGGCCGGCGCTGTTGGTCACTTTTTCCATCAGGTCGCCGAAGGAGGTCATTTCCTCGACGGGCGTTTCGCTGCCGTTTTTAACGAGCATCAAGACGCTGACGGCGGCGATGATACCGATCCATATTAGGAGCGTCCGGGGCGGGAGGCGCAAATCGCCATTCCGCTTGTCGTTCTTGTCCGGTTGGCTGGGTCGATTCTGATCTGACATTTGATGATACTTATGTGCGGCTATATTACCATGAAAGCTCGCCTGCCGCAACCACGGCGGCTCCAGGCTCAAAGCGCATCATAGTGTAATAACCACCCGCCCTCCAGCGCCAAAATGGGGGATTATCCGCCTCCCCCTCACCTCCCGCAAATGACATCGCACTCGCGCTTAGCGCGAATCTGAACGACGCGGACCGCGGTCGCGTCCGCCGCCGCCCTGGCCGCCGGGCCGGGGAGGGCGATCTTCGCGCGGGCGTGCCTGATTAACCGTCAGGGCGCGGCCATCGAGTTCCTTGCCGTTCATGCCTTGGATCGCCTTTTCGGCTTCCTGTTCGGAGGACATGGTGACAAAGGCGAAGCCGCGCGGCCGATTGGTCGTGCGATCCATCATGAGATTGACTTCAGTAACCGTGCCGAACTGGGCAAAGGCGTCCTGGAGGTCGTTCTCGGTGGCGTTGAAGGAGAGATTCCCAACAAACAATTTGGTGCTCATTCTGGGCTGACTTTCGTTGCTATTGATCGTTCATCTCAAGCCGTTCCCGGTTTGCCGGGCCTGCGCTGATCGGCGCCTTACGGGCCTCACTGGAGGCGTCATTGCGTCGTGAGAATGAGCAATCGTGGGGGCATATTAACAGCCGCCGGAATAAACACAACTGTAAATTTGCATGGAAAATGAAATGCCAGGGCCGCTCTAAAGTCTTGAAACATCACCGAGGAGGTAGCGGAGAGCCAAATTAACGCGCCGACTCATTCGCTCTTGGAAGGCGGGGCAGGTGCTATCCCGCGCCTTTGGTTGGCGG
>JBEKSF010000028.1:0-51728 GCA_049517295.1 Verrucomicrobiota bacterium | reverse complement strand
GATCGCTCCGGTGGGAGCATCGACCGGATGGCGCGCGCAGAATCCGAGCAAGGTGCCGCGCCGGCCGCACCCGAACGTCGGCGAGGAGAGGTGCGGCGATGAGTTGCGGCTCCCACGCGGGGCGACGACGGAGGCGGGGCACCTTCGCCCGAGGTCTCCTCGGCCCGGCCGTGATACTGGTGGTCGTCCTCCAGGTCATCGCGGCAGCGCCCGTGAAGGGGATCGGGGCAGCGGAACTTGTCACCCCGTCCCGGACACCTGCCTCCTCCGGGGGAGTCTTCTGGGGCGGTTCCCCTGGAGTGCACGTCGCGGCGGCCCATCGCTCGAGCGGCCCCCGGGGGAGCGCCGGGAGCGGGTTCCGCGCGAGTCTGGGAGGAATGTCGCCGTCCGATCTGCGCCTTCCCGCGGATTCCGGTCCGGCTACCCCGTGGTCCCTGGGGATCTCGGCCTCTCCGAGCACCGTCTGCGCGTACGGCGTCGTACTGTGCCCTGCTGGGACCAACACGACCCGGCTGACGCTGACCGCGCCCCCGCCGCCGGACTTTTTATTGTTGACATATACGGGGGGCACATTGAACTTCACCTGGACCGCGCAGGCGGGATCGCTGTATCAATTGCAATACTGCGCCAATCTTGCGCAAACCAATTGGATCAACCTGGAGGCTGCGATGCCGGCCGCCGGTTCAACTCTCGCCGGATTGGATGCCGCTCCTGCCGATGCCCAGCGCTTTTATCGCGTTGTCGGGTTGCCGTAATCTTGGCCGTGGCGGTTGGCGGCAAAGAAACAACCAATGCCCAGAATTGATGAGGTGACGGCCAGGCTCGCGGCGAACCGTTTGCCATGCACCAGGCCTTCCAGCCATTCGGTCCATTCTTCGACAAGCACCCCCGACTTGCCATAGTAGAGTTCTATTTGCCTGAGTTGCTTGCGCGAATCAAGGGTCGCCAATTGGTCCGCGGCATCGCTTGGCACGCTGGCGTTTCGGCGGTCGATGCGGTCTTGAGCAATCCAGATGCCGTACGCGGAGCACAGGCCAACGAGCAGAATGGCCGCGCCCATGAGCCGCAATCGAGTTTTATGAGACGCTGCCAATTTGAATAATCGCAAGTTCATCAATCTCTGGCGCGCCGGAAAAATGGCCGGCGGTTGCGCCGGCCATTTGGCGGTGGAATTGGGCGTGCGGTCTAGCCAACCATCGGCAGTTCGGGCACAGGGGGAGGCTCGGGCTCCTCCACCGGGAGCGGTTCGACCAAGGGCTTCAATTCCACGCGGCGATGGGTGGTGTAGCCGGTGCCGGCGGGAATAATGTGGCCCATGATGACGTTTTCCTTGAAGCCGCGCAGGAAATCGACTTTGCCCATGGTCGCGGCCTCTGTCAACACACGAGTGGTGTCCTGGAAGGAGGCGGCGCTGAGGAAGCTCTCGGTTTCGAGCGAGGCCTTGGTGATGCCCAGCAGCACCGGTTGTGCTTCAGCAGGCTTGCCGCCCATTTTCTCGACACGCGAGTTCTCCTTTTCGAATTCGATCTTGTCGATCTGTTCGCCCCAAAGAAAATCAGTGTCGCCCGGCTCGGTCACGCGAACCTTGCGCAACATCTGGCGGACAATGATCTCGATGTGCTTGTCGTTGATGGTGACGCCTTGGAGGCGATAGACTTCCTGGACCTCGTTGACCAGGTGCTCCTGCAACTCCTGCGGGCCGCAGATGTCGAGGATTTCGTGCGGATCAACGGGGCCTTCAGTCAGTTGCTGGCCTTTCTTGACAAAGTCGCCCTTGAAAACAATGACGTGCTTGCCAATGGGGATGAGGTGCTCCTCCTCCACGTTGGTTTGCGGGTCCTTGATCAGAATGGTGCGTTTGCCCCGAACGCTGGGGCCGAAATCGACAATGCCGTCGATCTTGGAAATTTCGGCGGCGTCCTTGGGGCGGCGCGCCTCGAACAACTCGGCCACGCGGGGCAGGCCGCCGGTGATGTCCTTGGTCTTGGAGGATTTGCGGGGCGTCTTGGCCATGAGCGTGCCGGCGACAATTTTGTCGCCCTCACCCACGACGATGTGGGCGCCGGAAGGGATGGGATAGTTGGCCGAAGGCTCTCCCTTATCTGTCAAGATGACGATTTGGGGATGGAGGTCTTCCTTGTGCTCGATGACGACCATGGCCTCCTGGGCCGTGGTTTCATCGACCTCCTGCTTCATGGTCACCCCCTCAATGATGTCCACGAACTTCACGCGTCCGCCCTTTTCCGAGAGGATGGGGACGTTGTACGGGTCCCACTGGACGAAGGGATCGCCCTTTTTGACCTTGCCGCCGTTGGGGATGGAAATGACGGAGCCGACGACCAGATTGTGGGCCTCCAATTCGCGCCCGGTGTCCTCAGCGACGATGGAGATGGAGCCGTTTTTATTCAGAACGATGTTGTTGCCGTCTTCCAGTTCGACCAAGCGCAATTCGTTGTAGCGCACCAAGCCGTCGAACTTGGCCTTGATCTGCGGCTGCTTGAAGACCTGCGAGGCGGTGCCGCCGATGTGGAAGGTGCGCATGGTCAACTGCGTGCCCGGTTCGCCGATGGATTGGGCGGCGATGATGCCGACGGCTTCGCCGCGCTTGATAATGCCGCCGGTGGCCAGGTTGCGCCCGTAACAGGCGGCGCAGATACCCTGCTTGCTTTCGCAGGTGAGGACCGAGCGGATACGGACCCGCTCGACGCCCGAGCTTTCGACCTGGCGTGCCTTGGCTTCATCAATCATTTCGCCGGCTTTGACCAGGACGACTTTGACATCGCTCGGATCGACAATGTCGTCGCAGCAAATACGCCCATTGATGCGTTCGCCCAGTTTGACGACTTCGTCCTCGCCCTCATAAATGGCCTGGACCCAGATGCCATTGCTGGTGCCGCAATCCTCCATGCGGATGATGACGTCCTGCGCGACATCGACCAGTTTGCGGGTCATGTAGCCGGAGTCAGCGGTCTTGAGGGCGGTGTCGGCCAGGCCTTTGCGGGCGCCGTGAGTGGAAATGAAGTACTCCAGCACGGTCAAGCCCTCGCGGAAGTTGGACAAGATCGGCTTTTCAATGATATCGCCGCTGGGTTTGGCCATCAGGCCGCGCACGCCGGCCAATTGGCGGACCTGCTGGCGATTGCCGCGGGCGCCGGAATCGACCATGAGGGAAACGGGATTGTATTCGAGCTTGCCCTGGTTGGCCTCCAAAGTGCGGAGCATGACGTTGGCGATTTGGTCGGTGCAATGCGTCCAGATGTCAACGACTTTGTTGTAGCGCTCGCCCGGGGTGATGACGCCTTTGCGATATTGCTTCTCGACTTCGGCGATCTGCCTTTGGGCGGCGCGGATTTGCTCGTCTTTTTCCTTGGGAATGATCATGTCATCGATGCCGATGGAACAGCCCGAGCGGGTGGCAGAGCGGAAACCGAGTTCCTTGAGTTTATCAAGCATAATGACAGTTTCCTCGTGGCCGCACACCTTGTAACAGGTCCAGATCAGGTCGCCCAATTGCGGTTTGCCGACCATCTTGTTGAAATAGCCGAGGCGGGCGGGCCAAATCTCGCTGAAGATAACGCGGCCGACCGTCGTCTCGATGGTGCCGTGCTCGAAGTCCCCGTAGTTAGTTTTGACGCCTCTGTCCGGGTTGGCCAGGCGCACGCGGTCGTGCAGGGTCAATCCGCCGTCGGAATAGGCGAAAATGACCTCCGACTTGGAGCCGAAGAGCATGGGCGGGCGGGCTTCCCTTTTCGCGCGCGGTTCTGCCGTCAAATAGAAGCAGCCGAGCGTGATGTCCTGCGTCGGCGTCATGATGGGCCGTCCGCTGGAGGGGCTGAAGATGTTGTTGGGAGCCATCATGAGGAGGCGGGCCTCCATTTGGGCCTCGACTGACAGTGGGACGTGGACGGCCATTTGGTCGCCGTCGAAGTCGGCGTTGTAGGCGGTGCAGACGAGCGGATGAATGCGAATGGCCTCGCCCTCGATGAGGATCGGCTCGAAGGCCTGGATGGACAAACGATGAAGGGTGGGGGCGCGGTTGAGGAGTACCGGGTGGCCCTTGGTGACTTCCTCCAGAATGTCCCACACTTCGGGCGACTGGCGTTCGATCATTTTTTTGGCCGAACGGACGGTGTGGACATAGCCCAACTCCTTCAAACGCCGGATGATGAACGGCTCGAACAAGACCAGGGCCATTTTCTTGGGCAAGCCGCACTGGTGCAGCTTCAATTCCGGGCCGATGACGATGACCGAGCGGCCCGAGTAATCGACGCGCTTGCCCAGAAGGTTCTGGCGGAAGCGGCCGCTTTTGCCTTTGAGCATGTCGCTCAGTGATTTTAGGGCGCGATTGCCCGCGCCGGTGACGGCCCGGCCATGACGGCCATTGTCAAAGAGGGCATCGACGGCCTCCTGCAACATGCGTTTTTCATTGCGGATGATGACCTCGGGCGTCTTGAGTTGGAGGAGGTTCTTCAACCGGTTGTTGCGATTGATCACCCGGCGGTAAAGATCATTGAGGTCCGAGGTGGCGAACCGGCCACCCTCCAGCGGGACCAGCGGGCGGAGGTCTGGCGGAATGACCGGCAGGACAGTCAGGATCATCCACTCAGGGCGGGCTTTGGAAGATTGGAAGGCCTTGAGGAGCTTGATGCGCTTGGCGATTTTCTTGCGAATCTGCTTGCTCTTGGTCTCGGTCATGGCACCCTCGAGGTGGGTGACCTGCTTCTGGAGGTCCACGTTAGCCAACCCCTCGCGCACGGCTTCGGCGCCCATTTTGGCGGCGAAGGCCTCGGCGCCGTAGGTTTCGCGGGCCTCGCGATATTCGTGTTCGCTGAGCAACTGGTGCAGCTTCAGCGGTGTCGATCCGGGATCGATCACCATGTAGTCCTCGTAGTAAATGACGCGCTCGAGATTGCGGGCGGTCATGTCCAGAACCAACCCCAGGCGGGAGGGCATGCACTTGAAGAACCAGATGTGCGAAACGGGCACGGCCAACTCGATGTGCCCCATGCGCTCGCGGCGCACGCGGGCCAGGGTGACCTCCACGCCGCAGCGGTCGCACACGACGCCGCGATGCTTGATCCGCTTGTACTTGCCGCAGGAGCATTCCCAGTCTTTGACCGGGCCGAAAATCCGCTCGCAAAACAGGCCGCCCTTTTCCGGCTTGAAGGTGCGGTAATTGATCGTCTCGGGGTTCTTGACCTCGCCCTTGGACCACGCCCGGATCGCCTCGGGAGAGGCGACGGAAATGGCGACGTATTCGACCTGGTTGACCTTGTCCAGTCCGAGCAACTCGCGGGCAGTTTCTTTGGAGCTAATCATAATAAATAAATTTCATCAGTTCGGTTTGGCGCCTTGTGCCGACAGAGGCTTATCTCAAAGCTCCCAGCGCGGTGGTTTGCGCGGCGGCGGCTTGTTCCACCGGGTTGGAGTAGCCCACCTTGACGTCCATCGCCAGGGACTGCATTTCCTTGACCAACACATTGAAAGATTCGGGCACGCCCGCTTCCAGGCAATTATCCCCCTTGACAATGCTTTCGTAAATGCGGGTGCGGCCCTGGACGTCGTCGGACTTGACGGTGAGCAATTCCTGGAGGCTGTAGGCGGCGCCGTAGGCTTCCATGGCCCAGACTTCCATTTCGCCGAAGCGCTGGCCGCCGTATTGGGCCTTGCCTCCGAGCGGCTGCTGCGTGACCAGAGAATAGGGTCCAACGGCGCGAGCGTGGATTTTATCCGCCACCAAGTGGCCCAGCTTCATCATATAGATGTATCCGACCACGATTTCCTGGTCGAACGGCTCGCCGGTGCGGCCGTCAATCAGAATGATCTTGCCGTGCTCGGGAAGCTTCGCCTCCTTGAGGTAGCCGCGAATGTTCTTTTCCTTGATGCCGTCGAAAACCGGGGTCGCGAATTTCAAGCCCAGTAGGCGGGCAGCCCAGCCGAGGTGTGTTTCCAGCACCTGGCCGACGTTCATGCGCGAAGGCACGCCCAGCGGATTCAAGACAATGTCCACCGGCGTTCCCTCGGCCAGAAACGGCATGTCCTCCTCCGGCACGATTTTGGCCACCACGCCCTTGTTGCCGTGGCGACCGGCCATTTTATCGCCGACGGAGAGCTTTCGCTTGGAGGCGACATAGACCTTGACGGACTTGATCACGCCGCTATCGATTTCCTCGCCCGCCTCGGCGCGTTCGATTTCCTCATCGTGCTGCATCTGCAAGTCGTCGAACTTCTTTTTGAAGGTGCCGATGATTTCGTTGATCTTGTTACGGATGGGGGAGGGATCGATCTCGATGCGATCATAAACCTGCGCCAACTTGCGCAGGAGGGTCTTGGTGATCTTGCGGTTGGCTGGAATGATGATCTCGCCTGTCTCGGAATTGACGACGTCGAGCGGTATCTTTTCGCCCAGCAAAATGTTGCTCAAGGCCTCGGTCAATTGCTCCCGCAACTCGTCGGTCTTGGCCTTGTGCTCGTCCTGCACTTCCTTGGCATGGCGCCGGGCCTCGGGCACCACTTTGGCCTCGTTTTCCCGCTCCTTCTTGGAGGAGACCTTTACATCCATGACAATGCCGTAAGTGCCGGAGGGCACTTTGAGGGAGGTGTCCTTAACGTCGGCTGCCTTCTCACCGAAGATGGCGCGCAACAGGCGCTCTTCGGGTGCCAGTTCCGTTTCGCTCTTGGGAGTGATCTTGCCCACCAGGATGTCGCCCGGCTTGACTTCCGCACCGATGCGAATGACACCGTCGGGGCCAAGGTTCTTCAACGCTTCATCGCCCAGGTTGGGAATGTCGCGGGTGATTTCCTCCGGGCCGAGCTTGGTGTCGCGCGCGCCGACCTCGAATTCATCAATGTGAATGGAGGTGAAGACGTCGTCCTTGACGATGCGTTCGCTGATCAGGATGGCGTCCTCGAAATTATAGCCGTTCCACGGCATGAAAGCGCAGAGCACGTTGCGGCCCAGGGCCAATTCGCCGCCTTGGGTGCAAGGGCCGTCGGCAATGACCTGCCCCTTTTTGATCGTGTCGCCCTTGGCGACCAGGATTTTTTGATTGATGCAGGTCGCCGCGTTGGAACGCATGAATTTGCGGACGGGATAAAGCCAAATTCCGGCCTCCGAATCGGTCCTGAGTTTCTTTTTTGTCTCGGGAACTTTGCCGTCCGGCGTCACCAAGACCATGTTGCCGTTGACCGACGCCACTTTGCCCGCCTCTTCGGCGACCAGCACGGCGCGGGAGTCGCGGGCCACCCGCTCTTCCAGGCCGGTGGCAACCAGCGGCGCCTCCGTGACCAGCAGCGGCACGGCCTGTCGTTGCATATTCGATCCCATCAGCGCGCGGTTGGCGTCATCGTGTTCCAAAAACGGGATCAGGCTCGCGGCCACCGAGACCAACTGTTTGGGCGAAACGTCCATGTAATCGACCCGCGCCGGCTCCACATCGATGAATTCGCCTTTGCAGCGGCAGGTCACCCGCTCGGTCACGAAATTGCCCTTTTCATCGATCGCGGCGTTAGCTTGGGCGATGATGTAGTTTTCCTCTCGATCAGCGGTCAGATACTCAATGTGATTGGTGACGCGGCCTTTTTCGACGCGGCGATAGGGAGTCTCCAAAAAGCCGAAATCGTTGACCTGCGCGAACGTGGCCAGGGAGGCGATCAAACCAATGTTCGGCCCTTCGGGCGTCTCCACCGGGCAAATCCGGCCGTAGTGAGAGGGATGGACGTCGCGCACCTCGAAGCCGGCGCGATCGCGGGAGAGGCCGCCTGGCCCCAGAGCCGAGAGGCGCCGCTTGTGCGTCAATTCGGCCAGCGGATTGATCTGATCCATGAACTGCGAGAGCTGGCTGCGGCCGAAAAAATCGCGGATGACGGCGGAGAGCGCCTTGGGATTGATCAACTTCTGGGGCGACATGCTTTCCAAGCTCTGATCGAAGAGGGTCATGCGCTCCTTGACGAGGCGTTCGGTGCGGGCCAGGCCGACGCGGCACTGGTTGGCCAGCAATTCGCCGACCGTGCGGATGCGGCGGCTGCCCAGGTGATCGATATCATCGAGGCTGCCTTCGCCCTTTTTCAAACGCAGGAGGTACTTGGTCGCCGCCACAAGGTCCTCCTTGGTCAGGATGCGGGAATCTCCGCCCTTGATGGCGAGTTTCTGATTGATCTTGTAACGGCCCACGCGGCCCAAATCGTAACGTTTGGGATCGAAGAACAGGCGCTTGATCAGAGCGCGCGCGTTGGCGGGGGTGGGCGGATCGCCCGGGCGCAGCCGGCGGTAAATGTCCTTGAGGGCCTCCTCCTCATTTTTTGTCGGGTCCTTCTTGAGGCATTTGATGACGATGCCGTCATCGACTGTGGTGTCCACGACGCGGATTTTATTGATGCCCAATTCCGCGATCTGCTTGACAACGGCCTTGGAGAGCGGTTCGAACGCGCGGGCCACGACGATCCCCTTGTCGGCATCGACCGCGTCTTCGATCAGCACCTTGTTCTGGATGTCCTCCAGCTTTTCGGCTTCCTTGACGCTCAACTCTTCCAGTTCATAGAAGAGGGTCAGGATGTCGGCGTCGGTGCCATAGCCCAAGGCCCGGAAGAATGTGGTCGTCAAAAACTTGCGGCGGCGTTTTTTGCGGTCCAGATAGACGTAGAGCAAATCGCTGGTGTCAAATTGGGCCTCGTACCACGACCCGCGGTCGGGAATGATGCGGAAGGAATGAAGCATCTTGCCGTTGGGATGCTGTGTGGCCTCGAAGGCCAGGCCGGGAGAGCGGTGCAGTTGGCTGACGATGACGCGCTCGGCCCCGTTGATGACAAAGGTTCCCTGCGGCGTCATCAGGGGCAGTTCACCCATGAAGACCTTTTCTTCCTTGGCCCCTTTTTCCTCCTTGAGCAGGAAGGTGACATGCAAGGGTGCGCCAAAGGTGATGCCTTCGCGCAGGCATTCCAGCCAGTCGTGCTTGGGTTCGCCGATTTCGTAGCTCTGGAAATCCAGGACGCATTTGCCATCATAGCTTTCGATGGGGAAGACCTCGGTGAACACCGCCTGCAAGCCGGTGTTTTTGCGTTTGGAGGGCGGGGTGTCGGTTTGGAGGAATTCGCGATAGGAATTGGTCTGCAACTCGATTAGATTGGGCGGCGCGATGACCTCCTTGATCTTTCCGAAGTGAACACGTTCAGTAGTTTTGGATGGCATGATATCCTCTAATCGATGACTGGCGCGGGCCAGGTTCTTGTTTAACGCAGACAACAAAACGCCCGTTCTCTGGCCGCCAGAAAACGCGCCGGATCAAAAATCCTCTTTTTGAGATGCTGCTTCTCGTTTTAGAAATCGCTCTTGTGACAGTTCAAATTGAGCGGCGGAAAAGAAATCCGCCGCTCAACACTACACCATATTTATTTAATTTCAACTTTGGCGCCGGCATCTTCGAGTTTCTTTTTGGCGGCGTCGGCGTCGGCCTTGTTCGCCCCTTCCAGCACGGGCTTGGGCGCCCCTTCGACCAGCGCCTTGGCGTCGGCCAATCCGAGGCCCGCCTTGACTTCACGTACCGCTTTGATGGCGGCGATCTTCTTGTCCGCGGGGGCGGAAACCAGTATCACGTCGAAACTGGTCTTTGCTTCGGCGGCGGGAGCGGCGGCAGCTCCGGCGGCAGCACCCGGCGCGGCGACCGCGACCGGCGCGGCGGCGGTGACGCCCCAGGCCTTTTCGAGTTGTTTGACCAAGTCGGCGGCTTCAATGACCGTCAACTTTCCCAGTTGTTCCACTAATGTTGCTATGTCAGCCATGTTTCCTTTCAGTCTCGTTGCCGTCCGCAGCCGCGGAGGGATTGCGCTCGCGAGCCCGCGAGCCGACGATTTACTTTGTTAATGTTGTGTGCTCCATCTCCATTGGCATAACGGAAATGAAAACGTAAATGCTCATCAAAGTGGCGCCTCTTCCTTAGGTTGCGCCTCTTTATCCACCCGCGCCTGCAAAACGCGGGCCAGTTGGGTCGCCGGGGTATTGATCACCGTGGCGAGCTTAGTGGCCGGGGCCATGATGACCCCCAGCAATCTGGAGCGCAGGACCTCCAAGGAGGGCAAATCGGCCAGAGCCATGACGTCGGCGTTTTCCAGGCGCTGGTTTTTCAAGTAACCAAAGCGGACCTTGGGTTTGTCAAACTCGGCGCTGAACGTCTTGACGACCTTGGCGGCGGAGGAAATGTCGCGCTGGCCCGAGACGACCGCCAGTTGGCCGGCCAGCGAGGTGCCCAAGTCGGCGACGCCGGCTTCCTTGACGGCAATGCGGAAAATGGAGTTTTTGACGACGTGCATCTCCGCCCCGGCCTTCTGCAGGCGCTTGCGCAGTTCGGTGATCGGGCCGACTTTAAGGCCGCGGTAATCGACGACAATAAAGAAGGGCGAGGCGTTGAGACGGGCCAGATATTCGTTGGTGATGTATTGTTTTTCGGCGCGCATGTTCGGATTCCTTTCGCTTAGGCGGCTGCGAGAAATTCCCGTATGTCCACCCGCACGGGCGGGCTCATTGTCGCCGAAAGGGTGCAACTGTGAATAAAGGTGCCCTTGGCGCTGCTGGGCTTGGCTTTGGCCACCGCCTCAATCACGGCCCTGGCATTTTCCACCAACTGGTTGGCGGCAAACGAGGCCTTGCCAATCGGCACGTGGACGTTCCCCCCTTTGTCCACCTTGAATTCGACCCGGCCCGCCTTGACTTCCTTCACCGCCTTGGCGGTGTCCTCGGTCACCGTGCCTGTTTTGGGATTGGGCATCAGGCCGCGCGGCCCCAGCGCCTTGCCCAACTTGCGCACCTCCGACATCGCTTCCGGCGTCGCAATGGCGACGTCGAAATCCGTCCACCCTTCGGTGCATTTTTTGATCAAATCATCGAAGCCGACGAATTCGGCGCCGGCGGCGCGGGCAGCTTCTGCGGCTGTGCCCGGCTT
Organism: Verrucomicrobiota bacterium; assembly: GCA_049517295.1. Taxonomy (GTDB): domain Bacteria; phylum Verrucomicrobiota; class Verrucomicrobiia; order Limisphaerales; family Palsa-1400; genus JBEKSF01. Next base: position 40,794 of record JBEKSF010000028.1, on the reverse strand, counting down.
CGCAAAGACCAAGACGCGCACGGTTTTGCCACTGCCATGAGGCAGCGGCACGGTGCCGCGCACCATTTGGTCGGATTGTTTGGGATCGATTCCCAGCTTGAAGGCCATATCAATGGTTTCATTGAATCTGGCTTTGGGGAATTTGGCCAGGACCTCAACGGCCGAGGGCAACGGATATAATTTCCTGCCTTCGACCAATTTAGCCCCTTTTTGATAGCGTTTGCTTGGCATGTATTTGTGCGGTGCAAGCGAGTCGCCGCCGTAGCGGAAACTCTCCCGCGATTGATTATTCTTGAACCTCAATTCCCATGCTGCGAGCGGTGCCCGCAACGATCCTAAACCCGGCTTCTTCACTTGTCGCGTTCAAATCCTTCAGCTTCAGTTTGACAATCTCCAGGACCTGTTTGCGGGTGACCTTGCCCACCTTCTCCTTGTTCGGCTCCTTGGAGCCGGAGGCGATGCCGGCGGCTTTCTTAAGCAGGACGGCGGCCGGGGGCGACTTGGTAATAAACTTGAAGGATTTGTCGGCAAAGACGGTAATGACCACTGGGATGATCATGCCGGCCTGGTCCTTTGTGACGGCGTTAAACTCCTTGCAAAACGCCATGATGTTGACACCCTGCTGGCCCAGCGCCGGCCCGACCGGCGGCGCCGGATTGGCCTGCCCGGCCGGAATCTGCAACTTGATCTGTCCTGTAATCTTTTTTGCCATAATTGGTTACCCTTTCTCCACCTGCCAGTACTCCAGTTCCACCGGTGTATTGCGCCCGAAAATATTGACCGTCACCTTGAGTTTGCCCCGCTCCGGGTCGATCTCCTCGATCACGCCGCTGAAATTGAGAAACGGCCCGTCATTGATTTTGACCGTCTCACCCACGTCAAAATGCACCTTCGGCTTTTCCGTCTCCTCCGACTCCGAAATCTGCGCCTTGATGGTCGCAATCTCGTCCGGCGTCACGGCCATGGGCCGGTCGCCGCCCACGATGCCGATTTTGCCCGGCGTATCCTGAATGAAATACCACGGTTTCTCCAAAATCCGGTTATTGTCGTCCAGGAGCACCATCTCCACGTACACATAGCCGGGGTGGAGCTTGCGGTTGGTCACGGTCTTTTTACCGCCGCGCACGTCCACGACTTTCTCCACCGGCACAAGAACCTCCTTGATGTATTCGCTCATTTCCTCGGCCTTGAGGCGCTTTTCGATGTTTTCTTTGACCTTCTGCTCCTGGCCCGACAAAGTATGGATGACAAACCACTGGCTCTTTGGCATTGGATAATCCTCAAATGATCAACCGCAGCACGTTGGCCACCAAGAAATCGACCCCGACGGTGAATCCCCCCAGCAAGGCGACCGACACCATGACCACGACCGTCGAACCGGTCAGTTCGTCCCACGTGGGCCAACTGCATTTCTTGAGCTCCTCCTGCGTCTGCCGGAAATAGTCCGACATACGGAGGAAGGCGCCCTGGCGCCACAGCAGCGTGAAGGCCGTCATGGCGATCACGAGCACGACTATCATTGGCCAATAATCTTTCATTTTCTCTTCTCTTCTTTTCTCTTCCCGATGGCGGAGGGGGAGGGATTCGAACCCCCGGTGCGGTTTCCCGCACAACGGTTTTCAAGACCGTCGCAATCGACCACTCTGCCACCCCTCCGGTCCGTTCCCCCCCTCTACACTCGACTTCCCTCCTGGCAGGGCGGGAGGGACTCGAACCCCCAACCGACGGTTTTGGAGACCGCTACTCTACCAATTGAGCTACCGCCCTTCGCAGTCGAGCAGCGCCTCGTCCTGTGGCAGAACCGCCCCGGAGCGCTCCTGCCTGACTTCAATCACGCCACAATGTCCGACACACGACCGGCCCCAATCGTTCGACCACCCTCCCGAATGGCAAACCGCTGCCCTTTTTCCATCGCCACTGGCGCGATCAATTCGATATCCACCGATACGTTGTCGCCCGGCATGACCATTTCAACTCCTTGGGCCAGTTTGACGGTGCCCGTAACGTCCGTGGTCCGAAAATAGAACTGGGGCCGGTAATTGCTGAAAAACGGGGTGTGGCGACCACCCTCGTCCTTGGACAAAACATACACTTCGGCCTTGAATTGGGTGTGCGGCGTAATGGTGCCCGGCTTGGCCAGTACCATCCCCCGCTCGACTTCATCCTTCTTGGTGCCGCGCAACAGAACTCCCACGTTATCCCCCGCGCTGGCCTTGTCGAGCAATTTGCGGAACATTTCAATATCCGTCGCCACTGTCTTGCGCGTTTCCTTCAGCCCGACAATCTCGACATCGGACATCTTGTTCAACTCGCCGCGCTCGACGCGGCCGGTGACCACCGTGCCGCGGCCTTCAATGTTGAACACGTCTTCGATGCACATCAGGAACGGCTTGTCGATCTCCCGCATCGGCAGCGGGATGAAGGTGTCCACCGCCGTGAGCAAGTCGTCAATTGACTTGACGCCCTCCGGCGTGCCTTTGAGGGCGTCGGTGGCGCAGCCCCGAACCACCGGGGTCTTGTCGCCGGGAAATTGGTATTTGTTGAGCAAATCGCGGATTTCCATCTCAACTAACTCGATCAATTCGGGGTCATCCACCAAATCGACCTTGTTGAGATAGACCACAATCGCCGGCACGCCGACCTGGCGCGCCAACAGGATATGCTCGCGCGTTTGCGGCATGGGGCCATCGGCGGCGCTGACGACCAGGATGGCGCCGTCCATTTGCGCGGCGCCGGTGATCATGTTCTTGACATAATCGGCGTGGCCGGGGCAATCGACGTGCGCGTAGTGGCGGGTGGTGGATTCGTACTCGACGTGCGACACGGCAATGGTCAGCGTCTTGGTCTCATCACGCACCGTGCCGCCTTTGGTGATGTCGGCATAACTTATGGCCTTGGCCATGCCCTTCTTGCTTTGACATTGAACGATCGCGGCCGTCAAGGTGGACTTGCCGTGGTCAACGTGGCCGATGGTGCCGACATTGACGTGAGGTTTCGTGCGTTGAAAGGCTTCTTTTGCCATATTTCCTGTTCTTTGTTTATAGTTACGAACCGATACTCTTCCTCAGTTATCTGGAGCCCATGATCAGGATTGAACTGATGACCTCGTCCTTACCAAGGACGTGCTCTGCCAACTGAGCTACATGGGCAAAAGCCAGATTGCTCTCGTCTCCTGACCGCGCAAAACGACAAACCCCCATTACCCCTGCCTCTCTTCGCTTTTGGCGAAAGAGCCTCGGAGCTAATGGTGCCCTCTGTTGTCTGCCCGATAACTTTCCGCGCCAAATTAAGGGTCGCCGCGCGGTATGTCAACGGCTTTTTTGAGGTTTTTTCCGCCGCCCTCCAGCAGGGGGCGCCGGGGTCGCGGTGGCAGGGGCGGATTGCCGGCCGTGCAATTGGCAAGAGCGGGAAGTTCTCTCAGGGACCGCCTCATTCCGAATCACTTGCCAAGGGAAAGTTTCCACGCGACAATGAACCTGTGAATACGGTCATCGACACCACTGTGCCAGACGCCCATGGGCGGTTCGGGCCTTACGGCGGCCGCTACGTGCCGGAAACCCTCATGTACCCCCTCCAGCAGTTGGAAGAGGAGTATTTCCGCGCGCAAAACGACCCAGAATTCCAAGGGGAGTTGACGTATTATCTGCGCCAGTTTTGCGGACGGCCCAGCCCGCTGTATTTTGCGCAACGGCTGACGGAGGAGTTGGGCGGGGCGAAAATCTACCTCAAGCGCGAGGATCTGCTGCACACCGGCGCGCATAAGATCAATAACGCCATGGGTCAGATTCTCCTGGCCCGTCGCATGGGCAAAACGCGCATCATCGCCGAAACGGGGGCCGGCCAGCACGGGGTGGCGTCCGCCACCGTCGCCGCGATGTTCGGACTCAAATGCGTCATTTACATGGGGGAGGTCGATTGCCGGCGCCAGGCGCTGAATGTCTATCGCATGAAGATGCTGGGCGCGGAGGTCGTCTCCGTCACCGCCGGCCAAAAGACGCTCAAGGAAGCGGTCAACGAAGCCATGCGCGACTGGGTGACCAACGTGCGCCACACCCATTATATATTGGGCACGGCCTATGGGGCGCATCCTTACCCGGTGATGGTGCGCAATTTCCAGCGCATCATCGGGGATGAGGCGCGGCGGCAAATCCTGGAACAAGAGGAGCGGCTGCCGGACCTGCTCATCGCCTGCGTTGGCGGCGGCTCCAACGCCATCGGGCTGTTTTACCCGTTCCTGGAAGACGCCGGCGTGCGCATGTTGGGCGTTGAAGCGGGCGGGGAGGGGATCATCGCCGGCAAACACGCCGCGCGTTTTCAAGGCGGTTCGCTGGGCGTGCTGCAAGGCACGCGCTCCTACATACTGCAGGATGAGAACGGGCAGATTCAACTCACGCACAGCGTGTCGGCGGGGTTGGACTACGCTGCGGTTGGGCCGGAACACGCCTGGTTGCGCGACCAGGGGCGAGTGGAGTACAGCTATGCCACCGATGAGCAGGCGCTGGCGGCGTTCATCAAGCTGGCCCGCCTGGAGGGTATCATACCGGCGCTGGAATCGGCCCATGCCATCGCCGCCGTCATGGAGCGCGCTCCCAAAATGCCAAAGGACCAGATCATCATTGTCAATCTATCCGGGCGCGGGGACAAAGACGTGGCGGAAGTGGCTGCGCGCGTCAAGCTGTAGGGAAATCGGGTTGGTTTGAATTCGACGGCGGTGGTCACTTCTGATGGGCAGCCACTTCTCCGTGGTGCGGGCTGCATGAAGGGCTATCTATTCAATTGAATCGTTGCTCAAGACCAGCAATTTAGAACAAAGCCTGTTGTGGCGGTGTTTGGGCGTCCTGGCTCAAAGCGATGCCGAGCAGTTGAAAAGGGTTTGGGCAAACGAAATCCGGCTGCGATTCTGAAACAGTGACGGAGAGAAATTTGTATATCGCTTTTGGATCCGGGTTGCGGTTTTCAGGGGAAAAGGCAGTCAATCATCGCAAACGCCAAAATCGGGAAAGGCCATGGAAAGCAAAATGTTTGCTCCAATAACTTATGTCGGATTTGTTCCCCCGGCGGTGACTATAGGAGGACACAATGACCGATGACCAGGAACTTTTGGGGGATTACAGAATCCGACGGTCGGAGACCGCATTCGCGGAATTGGTCCGGCGATACGTGGATTTGGTCTATTCCACCGCTTTGCGCGCGGCCGGCGACTCCGAAACGGCCAAGGATGTGTCGCAAGCCGTTTTTATTGAGTTCGCGCGGAAAGCGGATTCGATCCGCGCCGGCGCGGCGCTGCCCGGCTGGCTTTACCGCGTCGCTTGTTGCCAGGCAAAGAATGCCATCCGCACGGAGCATCGCCGGCGTCGGCGGGAGGAGGAGGCGCTGAACATGGCCGATTTGAACGAGTCGGATTCCGGTTCATGGGAACAAATCGCCCCACTGCTGGATGAGGCGATGCAAGAATTGGACAAGACCGATCAGGACGCGGTGATCTGGAGATTCTTTCAGGACCGCAGTTTCCGCCAGATTGGCCTTGCGTTGGCGGTCAGTGACGACGCTGCGCAAAAGCGTGTCAGTCGCGCGCTTGATCGGCTCCGTGAATTGCTGGCCAAACGCGGCGTGAGCGTCGGCGCGGGCGGGTTGGCCGTTGTCATCAGCGCCAATGCGACGCACGCCGCGCCGGCGGGGTTGGCGGGCAGCATCTCCACCGCCGCGCTGGCCGCCACGACGACGGGAACCGGCGTGACAGTGAGCCTTCTCAAATTGATGACTATGACAAAACTCCAAACCGCACTGATCGGGGCCATTGCCGTCGCCACCCTGGTGGTGACGCCATTGGTGATGCAACATGAGGCGGACCTGCGCGGGCAAAACCAGAGATTGCGCCAGCAACTGGCCCAAATCAACATCGCCAACCAAGCGCTTTCAAATCGGCTCGCCTCCGCCCTTCGTTCGCGGGCGCCGCGCGCCGCCGCCGCCAGCGCAACAAATCTGACGGCAGCGGGTCCGCCGTATCAGCAAGTCCTAGAGTTTATTGGCTCACACAATCGTCAACTGTCCCGCGAGCAAATCGAAACCTATTTGCGTCAAAACCATCGCGACGTGGAGAGTTTGCTGGCGGCCTTCCAAGTCAGCCTCGATGCGTCGTATCTGAGGGAAGCGGCGACGAATTCACCGAATAACCCGGCTGTGCAGTTCGCCGTAATCGCAAACAATGTTTTTCCGGACCAACAGCGCAAGTGGATTGACGCCTTCAAGGTGTCTTCGCCCGAGAACGCGCTGGCGTGGTATTACTCGGCCCTGGATTATTTCCATTCCAACCAGCCAGGCCCGGCCATTCAGGAACTGACCCAAGCGACACGGCGCCAACTTTACACTGACTACGCGACGCAAACGGGCGAGGCGGTGGAGGAGATGTATGATTCAGCCGGCTGGCCGGCGTTGGCGGCGAAGGCGATCGCGCCCGGAACCACCACCTCTTCGGTGTCTTATCTTAATGTGCTGAAGGACCTAGGCAACCAAACGGTGCAGACGCAGCAACAGTATGTGAGCCAGGGAGACACCGCCTCGGCCACGTCGATGGCGTCGATGGGGATTACGCTGGGCAACCAGTTGAGGCAGGCCTCCGGTCCGATCGATGAACTGGTGGGAATCGCCATCGAGAAGAAGATACTCGCGCAACTGGATCCGGCGCAAACTTACGATTTTCTGGATGGCCCGCTTAGCCAGGTGGAAGGGGAATTGGACCAGCAAAAGCAGGCCATCCGACAGGCTCTCGAAACCAGAGACGAAGTGCGCCCGACTCTCAATGAGAGCGACCTGAACGATTACTGGGAACGCGAGAAAATGTACGGTGAAATGTACGCCTTGCAGTGGCTGCAATCCAAATATCCCCTAGCCGCGACCAACCAATGACACTTTTCCCTCGCCAATCATCAAACGAAAACAACCGCAAACACATCAACTGTATGAAGCGCAAATTATTAACGCTGGGCCTCATTCTCACCCTTGGCGGCTTGCTTGAAGCCGCAGACACAAAACTGGATCTGACCGGCACTTGGAAACAGACACAACCGGCCAGCCAAACCGGGGAAACGATTTTCACCTTTAAGCTCGAAGGCGAAACCCTGACGGGCACAATCCTCAAGCGCAATGGTCCAAACGCCATCACCAATGGCGTGGTTAGAGGCGATCAGGTGTCGTTTCAGACCCGTCACGAGGCCAGTTCTCCCAAGGGAACAATCGTTACCACAACCTTCAGCGGCAGGTTTAGCGGCGATACCATCACGGGAACCTTGGCCATTGAGACAAAGGACACTGACTTTGGTTCCAGACCCTGGCAGATTAAGCGGGAAATCGCCAAGCCGAAAACGGACGCGGCAAAATAGGTGCGATTCGGCGGCGTCGCTCCCTTGAGGCGCTTTCCAGTTCACGGCACATCGAGCCGGCAGTCGGTGCATGGCCGACTTGATAATCTCGCGGAAAACGTTACTCTCAATCGCCGAAGTTTATGCCCTTATTAAAGATCGAAACCACAGTCGTTCTAACTGATGACAAGCGAAAGGCGCTGCTGGCCGCGCTGTCCAAAATCGTAGCCGAGACCATCGGCAAGCCCGAGGATTACGTCATGGTTAGTGTCAGCCCCGCCGGCATCCTGATGTCGGGAAAGCCGGGTGAGGCGGCTTTTGTGGATGTCCGCAGCATCGGTGGATTGAGGGGAGATGTTCCACGCACGCTCTCCCGGAAAATCTGCGCCTTGCTGGGTGAATTTCTCGGAATCCCGCAAAACCGCATCTACCTCAACTTCACGGATGTCGAAGCCGGCAATTGGGGGTGGAAGGGGGACACCTTCGGGTAATTCAAAACTGGATATGTCGCGTGTGTCCGGCACGCGTCGATGCGCCAGCGGCGCTCACTCCGGACGAGCCAGTTCAAAACGGTCGCGCGTGCGGCAGTACCAGTTCGGCGATGCCATGCGCCCGACCAAAAAGAGCTTTTCCGCGCGAACGCGTTTCTTTTCCGCGTCGAACAACTCGTCGCGCAAGTGAACGCACTTGATCAGGCCGATAACCACGCGGTTGTCGCCAATTTGCAGGGTGCCCCATTCGGCGCACTCGAGGCTCGTGGGCGACTGGGCAATGCGCGGCGGCTTCACCACCGACGATGGCGCGGCGTTCAATCCGGCGTGGAGCAATTCATTTTCGCCGTAGGGCAGCGGCGCGGCGCACTTGTTCATGGCCTCCGCGATGGCCTCGTCCACAAGATTGACAACGAATTCGTGCGTGGCGCGGATGTTCCGCGCGGTGTCCTTGGGCGTGCCGTCACCACGGTCGCCGGGGGCAAAGGCAAGGATCGGAGGCTGCGCTCCGAGAAGATTGAAGAAGCTAAACGGCGCCGCATTGATTCTGCCTCCGGGATCGATGGTGGTCACCAGAGCGATAGGACGCGGCGTGACCAGGCTGGCAAGAATCGGATACGCGCGATCCGCCAGTTGGAATTCAAGATCAAGTATCATGCCGCCAGAAAATGCAGTGGAATACTACAGAAGCAAGACGTTAAACCTCATATCGGCATTATCCCGCAACTATGTCCACTTTTGGCAACAGAAAAAATACCGTGGCTCCAATCACGATCGCTGCCGCCGCAACCCGCCACCGCCAGCGCCAGATTTGCCGGCTATCCACCCTCCACGCGCCGCGACTGGCCCCCAACGACAACCAGCCCAGGACGGCAAACGGCAGCGCCACATTAAGGGCAATGGTCGCCGCTCCACTATCGCTGTAAACATAGGCCCGTTTGGTTCGGAAACCCGACCACTTGATTTCCGCGTCCGTCTCCATTTGCTTTGGTGTCAAGGAGGCGGATAATTCTGTGCCGACAGTCGAGGCGCCAATCAAATTCAAAACCTCTCCGCTTGGAACGCGCAGCCAAGTTCCCAGATTCTTCTCGTGAGGCTCCCAATTCATCGCCACCCGATCACATCTCTCGGCGTGGAAATGGTGGGCGGCGGCGCATTGGTTGCCGAACACGAACAAATCCACGAGGCAAGCATCCTTGTCCGTCGCTGTCAGCCGCATTGGATAAACGGCGGTTTTTGCCAGGAAGGTGAACGCCAGCGGATGGAGGGCAGTGCGCCCGGACTTGCCGGCATCGCGCCGGACTTTGCTTGCCACGAACACCCAGCCGCGGCTGACGTAGTCACCAATCGCCCCTTCGGCACTCTTGGCGGGATCATAGCCGTTTCTATCGAGCCATTCGATGACGCCGCGGGGATTGGAGCCTCGGATGGTTGTGGCATCAAAAACTCCAGCGCGCTGGACCGAAATGACTCTCACTCCGTCGGCAACGGAAGCCGTGACATTCTCACCCAATGTAGCGATAAAACCCCATCCGTTTGGACCTGGGGGAAACACCAAGGCAGCGCTGAAAGCGACTGCCATGAGGGTCACCATCGCGAAGACGGCCGTGGTGCGGGCGAACACCCGGCTGCACACCGCCAGGACTAAAGCCAGCGATGCGATCACCGCGCTGCCGCCCGTAACCCCAGCTCCCACGCTTAACGCGAGGCAAAATGGCACATCCACCACCGCACCGACCTCATCCTTGTATGAGCGCCATGCCAGGAATGCCACACCGCAAACAAATAGAATCCCGATCCAATACGGATGCACCTGATGAACCAGCCGGGGCCGGAACATTGTGCGCACGTCCTCAAAAAAACCTTCGGGGACCGGCTTGATCTCGGGGACCGAGGGCAACGGCACCACCCAGGCGAAATTGGTTCCATCACCTTGAAATGAAGTCTCAATGACCAGCCGTTCAATCCCGTCGGCGTAGCCAATCAATGCTTGCTGATCGGGAATCTCGACCTTTGGATAATACACTTGCGGGACGACCATCCCGTCGGCGAAAGCGCTCCCAGCCGAGGCAATAAGCCAAAGCGTCAAAGCGACTGGGATTCTCCACACCCTGTCCACTTCATTAGCATGAATCATTCTCGGCGGATTGCAAAGGGCAAAGGTCCACCACCCGCGCTTGGGGCACGCGCTTCTCAATCAGAAGCCCGATCAGATTGATCCAGCGCCGGCTCCGATCCAGAATCACGCTGTCGGAAGTGGCGACGATTTGATCAGATTGCGCCAGCACTTTGTCGGGGTTGAATACCAGTTCAACGTCCCAATTCCAACCGGCGCCGGCCGCGGCATCAAGCAGGGCTTTTTTGAATCGGCCGCTGTTGGAAACCGGGCGGTCCAGCCACCAGCAGCACCGCCGCACGGCCCACGCGGTGGTCAGTTCTCCTATCAGCCGCAAAGCGGCGGAGGTTTCCTCCACCTCGCGGTAGCGGGCATAGATGTTGGCCAAGTCGCGGCAGCAACCGTCGCGGCCCCGCAGGATGATGCCGCCGCTCAGAGCCGCCTCGGCCCCGATCACCACGTTGTAGCCGTCCAGCCATAGCTCCTGATCCCGCAACGCTTGAGGATCGGCGCGGCGCCGCTGCCGGAGCAGGAGGGCTTCGTCCGAACATGCGCAACGGGCCACGGCCAGCCGTTGCCGTCGCGCCAGGCTGTATCGGTTGCCCACCAGTTCCACCGCCGACGGAACGGCATAGCCCCGATTCAGCAGCCAGCACAAATCGCCCGTCGCCGCGCGCAAGTCCGGCCACGCGCCCGGCGCGAAAAGTCTTTCGTCTTCGGGGTCTGGCCCCCGGTGGCGGCGTTTATCCGGCATGGCTTAACTGGTGGAGTACGCCATCAATTCTCCCGCCCGGCGTACTTTTTTTCGGCTGTGTCCACCCGGACGGTTTCGCCTTTGGCGACAAACAGCGGCACCATGATCTGGAGGCCGGTTTCCAGTTTTGCTTCCTTCCAGTTCGAGTCCGATCCGCCCCGAACGGGCGGTGCGGTCTCAATTACTTTCAGCGCCACCTGGGCCGGAAGAACGACCTCGACGAGTCTGCCCTCCAGCAACAGCGCCTTATACTCCTGTTCGTCCTTGAGAAACCAGCGGCGCTCGCCCAGTTGCTCATCGCTCAGGTCAAGTTCGTCGAACGTCTCCACGTCGATGAACACGTGCGTGCCCCCCTGCGAATAGCTGTAGGTGATGCGGCGCGTCTCAAACTGCACGACCGGCACGCGCTCATTCTCGGCAAAAACTCGCTCAACAACGTGCCCGCCTTTGAGGTGGCGCAGACGGACATGCAGCTTGTGCCTGGTCTGGGCGGTGCCGCTGACGTGAAAGTCCTCGATAATATGCGGAGCGCCGTCGAGCATGAGCGCCATCATGCGTTTGAATTCCGATGGCAGAACGGTCTGCATAAAAGCGTCTCCGGCCCATGCGGGATCATTGTCCCCAAGCGGGCGTTCGCACGCGCAATCTTTAGCGCCAAGGCCCGTTCATTACAACCAAAATCACGGAACATGCCTCGCCGTCATGGCCTTCCCCAGGCCTGCTTGGCCCACGGCTGCATGGCACCGTATTTGTTCTCCCACGTCGTGTACATGGCGCCGACGATTCCGGGAACATCCTTGGTGTTTCGAAGCCATTCGGCAATCGCGGCGCCATCTTCGTCCGAATCATAATAGCCGGAAAGAATTTGCCGCAAGCCCAAGTCCGCGAAAAACGGACAATTCTTTCCCTTCAGGCCGCCGTGCCAATTGACTATGCCGATGCCCTTGTCCAACCCCTTCCACGATCCGGCCAGGCTCCCGTTGACCGCGTAATAATGGTCCACCGCGTTGTGCATAGGATCGAACATGTCGCTCCAGACCCAAATCTCCGCGTCGGGACGAATTTTGCGGATGATCCCGGCGGACTGGCGCACGTTCCACGCCAAAAGCTCGCCGGCCGTCATGCCCTTGCTCCGGCAAAGGGCGCATTGGTTCATCACGCGCAGCTCGTCATGCGACATCAAATAGGCGGCCGGATGGAACAGGTCGTTTGCATCCTTCACTTCCCCCTCCCAATCCGCAAAAACTCTCGGTTCGCTCAGGCAGACGTTGACGCGGTCTTCATAGACGATGATCGGGTGATAATAGCTGACACGCAGGCGGGCGCCTTCGCGGATGCGCGATGCGGGCGTCAGCTTGATCAGCGGTGGTTCGTGCCAGGCCTGCCACGGGTTGAGCAGCGGGTCCTCGATCCGCTCGTAGTCGCGCCCTTCCTCATAAACCACAGCGTCTTCGCCGCGCACCGTGACCGGGCAGCCTGGGCGCCGCAAGACATTGACCAGCCCGATTTCCGAAATGCGCAATTCGTCCCACCAAAGCTTGCCACCGTTGCCAGACCAGGAGCCAAGATAAAAAATGGCTTTGTCATGCGCCAGACTGTTGAAGACCAGGTCGTAACATTTCCAATCCTGCGTGCTCTCGACGTGGAAGGTTTGAAAACTGATCGCCTGCCCGGTGCCCGGCGCAAGGACCTTCACCTCCGCGTCCGCCGGGGAAAGGTTCTCCGTCTTCACCCAAAAGGAGATGCGGTATTGCCGGTACGGCTGCAGGCTGATCTGTTGCGCCAAGCGGCAGTGGTGGTCTTGATTCCTCCCAATATTCTCCATGCGCAGGCAAGTCTTTCCGCTCCGAACACCATCGTGGCTGGCAAAGGTCGTGACCCCTTCGTCATCCTGAAACATCCAGCCATTGAAGTGGTTTTCGGTGACGTCCTCGAAATCGCCGTTGTGCAATCGCGTGGGATTGTCCGGCTGGAGGGCGGCCCACCCGCTCCGCGCCACGAACAACGCGTCTTTCGCCGGAACACCTTCCACGTAGTTGTGATCACGAGCGCCGCCCATCACGACGGCGACAAGCTCCAGCCCATTGCGTTGGGCGGCTTGTTTTAAGTCCGCGGCCTTCGAGCGGGCCACATTGCAGGAGAAAACGACCCCGTTGTAGCCGCTGTCTTTGGCCGCCGGAAACCGGGCGATCATGGCTTCGACCTCTCTCGGATCAGTCATGTCCCGCCAAAAGAACAGCCAGCGCTTCTCCAGCCTCGACGACTCCGGGCTTGTGGACACGGGCGCTCCAATGGCCTCGCCCCAGGCAGCGAACGCCGAGGACATCAAACCACACATTAAAAGGGCGGTGGCGCCATTGAACTTTCGCATAGCGCGGGCAACCCTAGCGCGGCAGCCTGAAAAACGCCAGAACGGAGAGAACATCGGGGAGCACATTTTTGAATAGCAATCCAGTGCCAGAGGTTGGCAAAAAAGGGAGAGCCAATGGGGGGAGAGGGGAGTTGATTACAACCGTGCAATCCGTGGAAAAAATTGATCTGAAATACGAGGGCACGCAGGGGAAGAAACGGCTGGAGGCCGTTTCGGCGACGACGAAAACGCCGGAGTGCGGCTGTTCTTTCGACGAGATGTCCAAACGGGCAACGAGCGAGACGACAGTGATGCGCCGGATTCTGAGCTTCCCGTTGCGCGGACCAAGGGGCGGCTCCAGTTAGCCGGACCTCCCCTGGCATATTCGTTTGTCAAGCGCCTGGTGCAGTGGTCGGAATCGATTGGACCGCGACAGACGCGAGGGATGGTGTCGCCGATTCTCCCAGCCAGCGATTGGCCATGTTCTCAAGCGCCGTGATCCACAGCGGCTGGTCGTTCAGGCACGGAATGAGAGTGAACGAGCCGCCCCCGGCGCGTTGAAAGGTTTGTCGCCCCCGCAAGCCGATTTCCTCCAGCGTTTCCAGGCAGTCGGATACGAAGGCTGGACAGATGACCGCGAGCTTGCCCACGCCCGCCTTGCCCAATCCTTCCAGGACCCAATCCGTGTAAGGCTTCAGCCAGGGATCCCGTCCCAGGCGCGATTGGAAGGCGACCGAATAGCGGTGCTCCGGCACGTGAGCTTTGGCGACGAAAGCCCGGACGGTTTTGAAGCATTGGGCCCGGTAACACGTACCATGCGCGGCATGCGGGGTGTCGCAGCAATCGTGTCGCTTCAGACAATGGCAGCCCGACGGGTCGGTTTTGTGCAGGTGACGCTCCGGTATGCCGTGAAAACTGAAAAGGATGTGAGGGTAATCGCCCTCCAGGTATTCGCGAGCGCTGCCGACCAGAGCGCGGATATAATCAGGATGATCATAGTAGGGCGGCATCACTGCCAGGGCCATTCCCGGCGCCAGGCTCGTCGCGATTTCCTTGACCCGCTCGATGGCCGTTTCGTAACTAGACATGGCGTAGTGCGGAAACAGCGGGATGACCAGCACCTCATCGACGCCTTTGTCGCGCAGCCGCAATACGGCATCCTGCACCGAAGGGTTGCGGTAGCGCATCGCCAACTCGACAGGCACGGACAATCGAGACTGCAACGCGGCCTGGACATTGCGGCTGGTCACAATGAGCGGCGAACCTTGAGGCGTCCAAATTTTCTCATAGGCCTCAGCGGATTGCGCCGGACGCCGGGGCAAAATGCCGAGGTTCACGATCGCCCAGCGCGCGGGATACGGGACATCCAGCACGCGGGGGTCCATAAGAAATTCGCGCAAATAGGCGCGCACATCCTCAACGGAGGTGGAATCGGGCGAACCGAGATTGACTAATAAAACAGCGTGATGGCTCATGTGGCGGATAGCAGATCGACAATGGCGGGTTGATGATGGGTTTGCAGGAATTCATGAATGCGCGCGGCGACGTTGTGGCCCGAAACTATCGAGTCGGCCAGCGAGACGCCATCGCGGCAATGGCCCGCGACGAAGACGCCGGGGGCCTGGCGTTCCAGAGCCGTCATGCGGTCTTTGAAGCGTCCAAAGCCGACGTTGTATTGGGGTATGGCGCGCGGGTAAAGGGTAACGTGGCGGAAGGTCGGCTCGCCCTTGATGTTGAGAATTTCAGCCAGATCGCGGCAGGCGATGGTGGCCAGCGCCTCCTCACTTTGCGCCACCAGGCCCGGGTCGCGCGCGCCGCCAATGTACGAAGTGAGGGTCACTTCGCCCGCGGGCGCTCGATTGGGAAAGAGCGAGGATGAAAAAAGCGCGCCGAGAATATGGAAGTTTTCCCTCTCCGGCACCAACACACCGAAGCCATCCAATGGGTGCCCGACTTCCTGGCGGCGGAAGCCGAGCACGACGCTGGCCACAGGCGGATAGTAGATTTGATCGAAGAGCGAGAGATCGATGGCGGGCACGCCCTTGATTCTCAGGCGCGCCAGGGCGTAGGCGGGCACGGCCAGAAGGACGGCGCTGAAGGTTTCCGGCGCGAAGGCCCCGCTGGCGGGCCGGCAAATCCAATCGCCGCACTGCGGTTCCAGTTCCTTGACCGGCGCCGCCGTTTCAATCTCAGCCGACAGGCGCCCCCGCAAAGCGTCAATCAGAACTTGCAGCCCCTCGTCAAACGAGAATTTGGGAGCGTCCTGCTTGGAAACTTCCCGCCGGCGCTTGCGTTCGCGCGCGCCCAGAACCTGGCCGATGAAGAGCGAGCCGTATTTCTGTTCGAGGGCATGCAGCTTGGGAAAGGCATGTTGGACCGAGAGCGCGGCCGGGTCTCCGGCATAAATCCCCGCGACCAGGGGATTGATCGCGTAGTCAAGGAATTCGGCGCCCAGACGCCGCCGTACAAACCGCGCGAGCGATTCGTCCACGCCGGGTTTGGCCCGGCGCATAAGGGGTTCGAGCAGCAGGCGCAATTTGGCGCGGGTGGAAAACAACGGGGTGGTCACCATGCCGCCCGGCGAAGCCGGCACCAGCACAGGCTTCTTGCCGCGCACAATGTAGCGGTTATTGGCGCCAGGATCGGAGTACATCCGCCGCGATTCCAGGTCCAGATCCTTGACCAGGTCGCGTATCACCGGGGAGGTTTCAAGGATGCTGTTGGGCCCGAATTCGGCCAGGTGTCCCTGGCGCCGCAATGAGCCGACGACCCCGCCCACGCGAGAGCCGGCCTCGTAAATCCTGACCGGGATATGCTGTTGCTTGAGGCGCAACGCGGCGGTCAAGGCGGTGATGCCCCCGCCCACGATGGCGACCGGTTTCTTAACTGCGTCTCGCATGGCCACAGCTTCGGCCGCCTGGAGCTGGAAAGCTCGCCTCTGATTGCCAAAGGCTGAACTTTTTTTGCGGTGGGCAGAGCAGAAGGAGGCGCACGGCGCCTGGCGGTCCACCCGGCGTCCCCCGCCGCGGCGATTGCCTCGCGGGACTAAGGAACTACCCTAGCCTTTCTAATGCGTTCTGCCAGCAACGGATTAGGCCCGCTCCTGATTGTCCCCACCCGTCTATTTCGCTTATTTTGTCCTGGATGAAAACAAGATTTGGCCGGATGGGCGCTGTGGAGAGCAACGGCACGCAGGAACAATCCGCCTCCGACCGCAACGAGTTAATCGAGGCGCTGAGGCAATCCCAGGTCTATCAGGAATACGAGCATGCCTTCAGCGAAACGACTGGCTTGCCGGTATCCTTCCGCTCGGTCGAATCATGGCAACTGCCCCACCACGGCAAACGGCATGAAAACCGGCTTTGCGCCATGATGGCGGGAAAAAGCCGCTCCTGCGCCGCTTGTTTGCGCGTCCAGCAACAGCTCTCCGAGGGCGCTCAGGACCAGCCCCAGACCGTCACCTGCCAGCTTGGGCTGGTCGATACCGCCGTGCCGGTGCGCCTGGGCCAGAAGCTGGTCGGCTTTCTGCAGACGGGCCAGATTTTCCGCAAACCCCCCACAGAATGCCAGTTCGCCAAAACCGCCAAAGTCATTGCCGACTGGGGGTTGGAAGTCGATGCCGGGCGCCTGCGGCAGGCGTATTTCAGCACCAAGGTGCTTTCCGTCAAACAATACGAGGCGATGATCAAGTTGCTCACCATTTTTGCCCGCCACATCTCGATGGTCAGCAATCAAATCGTGGTACGGCGAGACAACTCCGAGCCGCCCGCCATCACGCGGGCCAAGCGGTTTATCGAGGAAAACCAATGCGAGAAGCTCTCTCTGAGCCAGGTGGCCAAGGCGGTCAATACCAGCAGCTTCTATTTCTGCAAAATGTTCAAAAAAGCCACCGGTTTGAATTTCACCGATTACGTCTCGCGCGTGCGGACCGAAAAGGCCAAGAACCTGTTGCTCAATCCGAATCTGCGCGTGAGCGAAATCGCTTTTGAGGTCGGTTTCCAATCTCTGACCCATTTTAACCGTGTTTTCAAAAGAGTCGTCGGCCAGTCGCCGACCAATTATCGGGCGTGTTTGACCCCGTAACACCCATGGGCGCGCGGGCTGGGCAAAATCGATGAAAGATATGCCAATAACAGACTGGCCCTGGCCGGGCCGGCACGCTAAGGTGTTCTGAGAAACTTATGTCGCTCAAGCGTGAAACCGAGGTACTGGTGGTGGGAGCCGGGCCGGTGGGCATGTTTACCGCCTTGTTATTGGCCCGCGGCGGTATTGACACCCAGCTTATTGACCAGGAATCGCGCACGGCCGGGCACAGCTATTCCTGCGCCCTTCACCCGCGCACCATCAAACTGCTCAACGAGGCGGGCATTGCGTCCACCCTTTTTCGCTCCAGCAGGCGCATCGACTCGGTTGGCTATTATCAGGGCGCCAGTCGGCGGGCCGAGGTGCAACTGTCCCGCCTGTTCGTTCCCTTTCCCTTCGCCCTGGCGCTTCCCCAGAGCAGTTTGGAAGATTTGCTCGAGGCCGAACTGCGCCACGCCGGCGTCGAAATCTCATGGCATCATCGTCTGAACGCCCTGGAAAACCATCACGGCGGCGCCAGGGCCTCCGTCGATCGGCTCGCGCACACCGGCCACGGTTACATCGTGCCGGAGTTTGAGTTGACAGTGCAGGACAGCGTGAAAGTCGATGCCCGATTCATCGTTGGCGCCGACGGCCAGCACTCGATGGTCCGCCAGCGGCTGGACACTCCTTTCGAGACGGCGGGCGCTCCCCAATTCTTTGTTGTCTTTGAGGGAGAGGCCGCCAAGGACTCCGGCCATGAAGTCAAAGTCGTGCTGGATGACGCGAGCGACAGCGTCATGTGGCCGTTGTCCGACACCCGCTTCCGGTGGAGCTTTCTAGTGGCCCCGGCCACAACGCCCGACGAATTCCCGACCAAAGAACGCCAGCGCATGGTGGTCATTGAGCAGGCGGGAGAGGAAGACAGCCTCCATCGCCTGCAAAAACTGCTTGCGGAGCGCGCCCCTTGGTTTGACAACCCGGTCCAGCAGGTTGTCTGGAACGCCCAGGTCCAATTTGAACCGCGTCTGGCCCGCCAGTTTGGCAAGGACTTCTGCTGGCTGGTCGGCGATGCCGCCCACCAAACCGGTCCGATCGGCATGCAAAGCATGAACATCGGCTTCCGCGAGGCTGCCCACCTGGCCGAGGCGCTCAAACACATCTTGCGCGACGGCAAGGCCTTGGACCTGGTGCAACGCTACGGCCACGAAAACTGGTACCAATGGAAACGCCTATTCGGCTCCGCGGGCGGCGCCCGTCCAACAACCGCCGCCTCGGATTGGGTGCGCCAACGCGCTCCAAGGATTCTCTCCACTATCCCCGCATCAGGGGAAGAATTGGTCGAATTGCTCAATCGCCTGGGGATTATGTTCAAATGAAGCGGGGCCTATGCCTGCGTTCCTCCGTCTAGTCGGCCCGCGAATTAGGGCACGCGGCCGATAGGAAACGGCCAGAGGTCCGCATTCCTGTAGTGCCCGGTCCCCCCAACCGGGCGGCTTTTAAAACACATGCTGAGGAGTTTCTCGCTCCCTGGCGTATTAAGACTGAACAGATACCGGGCCTTGCGGCCCGGACGAAGGAAAGAAAACATGAATACCATTAAATCAGTTCTCATCGTGGCGGCGGCCTCCGCCGCTCTCAGTCTCACCCAGGCCAACGCGCTCTCCAGTCCACACTTCAGCGCACAGCCGGTGATTGCCGGCGCCAGCGCGCCAGACCAAAATCTGCTTGCCGGCCCAAGACTTGGCAAACGGACGGTGGACGCCGGAGCCAGCATTGCCGTCACGGGCGTGAAGGACCCGAATCTGGCGAGCGCCATCGAGAAATGCCCGATGGCCCCGAAGGCCAAAGGCACACCGGCGTGCGAGAAAATGTGCGAAATGGCGGGTGTCAACTGAACTTGCCGTCACAACTCGGAGCAGGGCCGCGCGGAGCTTGGCTCCGGCTCGCCCCGCCCCGCCGCTAATATGAGCGAAAACCCGCACAGTCAAAGTGATGAAAGTCTCCGCTCCGTATTGCGCCAGTGGCGAATGGAGACGCCCTTGCCGCCGCGTTTTCAGGAGCGGGTTTGGGGCCGGATCGAGCGCCAATACGCCGCCGCGCCCGTCTCGTTGTGGACGCTGCTCCTGCAGTGGTTCAGCAGTTCGGCCGCGCGCCCGGCTTTCGCGCTCGCCTACGCCGTGATCCTGCTCATGGCCGGCGCAACCGGAGGAGCTCTTCGCGCGCAACATCAAAACGCGAGGATCGAACAAATGGCTCAGGCGCGATACGTCCAATCGGTCGATCCTTACCAGAAGTAGACAATTATGATGCGACGGCGATGGGTCATTTTTGTTGGCGGGCTGCTCCTGGGAGTGGCCGGCTATTTTGTCTTCTATCTTTGCGCCACGGCCAAACACCGCGAGCTGATCGCCCAGCCCGCGCCGGAACTGGCCTGGTTAAAGGAGGAATTCAAACTGAGCGACGCGGAATTCCAGCGCGTCGAAAAGCTTCACGATGCCTACCTTTCCCGCTGCGCCGAGAACTGCCGGCGCATCGCCGTGAAAAACGAGCAGCTAAAAATCCTCCTGGCGCAAACCAACCGCGTCACCCAGGAGATCGAAAGAAATCGGGCCGACGCGGCTCAAATCCGCGCCCAGTGCGAGTGCCAGATGCTCGAGCACTTCTACGAGGTCAGCCGCGCCATGCCGCCCGAAGAGGCTAAACGTTACTTGCAATGGGTGCAGCAAAAAACGGTGCTGCGAAGTCAGGGCATGGAGGCAATGGCCGGGATGCACTCCAATGAGTGACGCCCTTCAGGACGCGCAGGACCTCTCCGACATGGCGCGCCTGGCCGCCGGCCACGACGCCGCCCTCAATGATCTGATGGAGCGGCACGCGGCCCGGTTGTTCCATTACCTCTGCCGGTATTTGGACAGCGATTCCGAAGCGGACGATCTGGCCCAGGAAACCTTCGTTCGCGTCTTTCAAAACCGGGCCAGGTTTAATCCCAACCACCGATTCTCGACCTGGCTTTACACCATCGCCACTAATCTGCTGCGCGACCGCCTTCGCTGGCGCGCACGCCATCCCTCCGTCTCGCTGGACACAGAAACCGAGCAGGGATGTTCGCTCATGGACGCTGTTGCCTCCCAGGCGGCATCGCCCAGCGAATCGGCCGTGCTCAATGAGCGCGCGCAAACGGTGCGCCGGGCCATTGGCCAATTGCCCGAGGAGCTTCGCGTCGCGCTGATCCTCTTCGAATACGAGGATAAATCTCACGCGGAAATTGGCGCGATTCTCGACTGCTCGGCCAAAGCCGTCGAGATGCGGCTGTATCGCGCCCGTCAACAATTGAAAAGCAAACTGCCCGGACTTCAATAAAATGAGACGGACCCTTTTATTGTTTCTTGCCATCCCAACGCTGCTGGCCGGCTGCAAGGGAATCGCGCCCCCCGGCGAGCAGGCCGCGCGCCGGGACTTGGCCGCCGTCCGCGCCGCCTACCGCCCGCGGGAGGGCCTGCCCGGCCTGCCGCCTCTTCAGACCAACTCCGGCCTCGGTGATTTCCTGCGGTTCGCCATGTTCAATCATCCGCAAGTGGAGGGAGCGTATTACGACTGGCTTGGGTCAGTCGAACGCATCACCGTCGAACGCTCGATGCCGGACCCGAAACTGACTTTTCAGGCCTACATCCAAAACGCGCTCACGTCCTTAATGCCCGGGCTAATGCAAGAGTTTCCCGGCCCGGGCAAACTGAAGGCCGCCGCAAACGTCGCCACCGCGGAGAGCACGGCGCGATACTATGCATTCGAATCTTCCGTTTTGAAGACCGCATACTCTGTCAAACAGGCCTATTACCAGTTGGGGCTTCTGGATGAAAAAACCCGGATCAACCAGCGGATGCTTGACCTGCTCGCCGATCTTGAAAAGAGCGCCCGCGCGCAAAATGAAGTGGGCAAAGCGACGTTGCAGGATGTCTATCGCGCTCAAATCGAGGAAGACCAATTGACAACCGAGATCGACAATCTGCGCGAATCCCACCTTGCCCTCCTGGCTCAATTCAAAGGCGCCTTGGGGCTGAGGCCCAGCCAGCCTGACCCGCCGTTGCCGGTCCGGTTCGATTCGACGCCCCTTGAATTGCAAGCCGACGCGCTCCTTCTGACCGCGTTTGCCCGCAATCCGCAACTCAAGGAGATGGAAAGCGACGTGCGCCTGGCCGAAGCGTCCATCGGTCTGGCCCGAAAAGCCCGGGTGCCCGATTTTTCCGCCGGCCTGATGGCCGAGGTTTACAGCCCGCCCTTTTACTGGCCCCAAGCCAGCATGAGCCTGCCGGTCTGGCGCGACAAAATCG
This sequence comes from Verrucomicrobiota bacterium, assembly GCA_049517295.1. GTDB lineage: Bacteria > Verrucomicrobiota > Verrucomicrobiia > Limisphaerales > Palsa-1400 > JBEKSF01. The sequence continues at coordinate 19,332 of JBEKSF010000028.1, read as the reverse complement.
CCGCTCAAATCGCCGCGGCACAGGCGGGTAAGCGCGCGTCCGAAGCCCGTCTGACAGCGGCGCAGATCGCTCTCACGGTCGATTTTGCCATGAAGACCTACGACTACCGCGAAGCCACGCGCAACCTGGCGCTGTTGCAGAGGCAACTTCTCCCCAAGGCCCGCCAATCGCTTGAACTGGCCCGCGCGGGCTACCTTGCCGGGCAGATTGATTTCTTCAACCTGATCGACGCCGAACGCACTTGGCTAAACTTCCAGTTGCAGGAAGCCGAGGCGCGCGCCCGCCGGGAAATCGTTCTCGCCGACTTGTCCCTCTCCATCGCCGGAATCGCCCCGGACGGCGCTCCAATTCTTCCTCCGCCCTCCAATGCGCACTGATATTTTATGACCACAAAAGCGAAGCTGTTGCTTGGGGTATCCGTCGCGGTCCTGGCAGCCATTGGCGGCCTTTGGTTTGCCGAAAATCCCGCGGGCGCGGACCGCGGCGCCGTCAAGGCCAAAGGGGAGAAGACTCTCTACACGTGCGGAATGCATCCGCAGGTCATCCAGGATCACCCGGGCAACTGTCCCATCTGCGGCATGAAGCTCACACCCATTCCAAAGGAGGCGTCCGCGACCGAGACCGCGGCCATCGCAATTGATCCTGTTACGACGCAGAACATGGGCATCCGCACCGCGATTGTCCGTCGCGGACCGCTGCGCCGGACGGTGCGAACCGTCGGTGTCATTGAGTATGACGAGACGTCGCTGGCGGACGTGACGACCAAGTTCAAGGGTTGGATTGAAAAGCTCTTCGTCAACGCGACTGGCCAGTTGGTCATGCGGGGCGACCCGCTCTTTGAAATCTATTCACCGGAACTTTACAGTGCCCAAGTCGAGTACATCCTGGCGATCAGTTCGTCAACCAATGCTTCCGGCGCGGAAGGCCTGCGCACCAGCGCCCTCACAAAGCTCAAGTACTTCGACGTTTCGGATCAGCAGATCGCGCAACTGGAAAAAACACGCCAGCCGCAAAAGACCTTGCGCATTAGTGCCCCGCAGGATGGGTTTGTCGTCGAGAAAAACGTCGTAGAAGGGCAGATGGTGGACACGGGAATGAAAATATACCGGCTGGTGGATCTGGGCCTGGTCTGGGTGCAGGCGGAGATTTACGAGCAAGACCTGGTCTATCTCAAACTGGGCCAGGAAGCCACAGTCACGTTGGATTATCTGCCCGACCGCCAGTTCCGCGGCCGCGTGACTTACATTTACCCGAACGTGGACGAGAAGACCCGCACGGCGCGGGTGCGCATGGAGTTCCACAATCCGGGCTATTTCCTCAAGCCGGGCATGTTTGCCTCAGTCGAGGTCACCTCTGAGTTGGTCCCGTCGGCGCTTTTGGTTCCTGACATGGCGATTCTGCGCAGCGGTGAGAAGGACACTGTCTTCGTGGCGCTGGCGGGCGGCCGCTTCGATCCCCGCACCGTCACGCTGGGTCCGCAAGCGGAGGACGATACCTATCAGGTCCTCAGCGGATTAACCGAGGGGGAGCGGATCGTCACCTCAGGCCAATTCCTGCTCGACTCGGAGAGTCAACTTCGCGAGGCCATCCAAAAAATGCAGGAACCGAAAACGCCGCCCGCACCCAATCCAGCCGAAGACACCAACGTCGTGGCTGGAAATCCGGCGGCCCCCGAGCCGATGCCCGCCGCGGGGCAGCCTGCCGAAGCCACCCCCGTAAAGTACGTCTGCCCGATGCCGGAGCACGTCTCCATCGAATACGATCATCCGGGCAACTGCCCCATCTGCGGCATGACTCTGGTACCAGTCACCCAGAGCGAGATGCAGAAGCTCCAACCCGGAGGCAAGCTCCTTTACTACACCTGTCCGATGCCCGAACACAGCGACGTGCGCTCGGACAAACCAGGCAAGTGCCCCAAATGCGGCATGACCCTCATCCCAGTAATGGAAGCGCCACCTCTGCCGATCCCCGCCTCGAACAATCCCGCCGGCAGCCAGGCCATGCCCGAGGGAATGGTCATGCCGGAACGGCAACACTGAGCGCCAAGGCCAGTTATGCTCAAACGCATCATCGACTTTTCGCTCGGCAATAAGTTTATCATTATCCTGGTGACTGTCGCACTGGTGCTGGGCGGCGCTTACGCCCTTAAAAACATTCCCCTGGATGCCATTCCCGATCTGTCCGACGTTCAAGTGATCCTTTACACCGAGTGGCCCGGCCAGGCCCCCCAGATTGTCCAGGACCAGCTCACTTATCCGATTACGACCAAAATGCTCTCCGTGCCCAAGGCCAAGGCCGTTCGCGGCTATTCCTTCTATGGCTTCTCCTTTGTCTATGTGATCTTCGAGGACGGCACCGACCCGTATTGGGCGCGCAGCCGTGTGCTGGAATATCTGAGCGGATTGAGCAGCCGGCTCCCGCAGGGCGTCTCGCCCAGTCTCGGCCCGGACGCGACCGGCGTCGGCTGGGCCTTCATGTACTCCATCAATTCCACCAACCGCGACCTGGCCCAGTTGCGCTCCATTCAGGATTGGTATCTCCGCTACCAACTGGCCTCGGTTGAAGGCGTCTCGGAAGTCGCCTCCATCGGCGGCTTTGTCAAGCAATACCAGGTCACTGTGGACCCCTCGAAATTGCGCGCCTTCAATCTCTCCATCTCCCGCGTCGCGGAGGCAGTCCGGCGCAGCAACGGCGAAGTGGGCGGCCGTTCCATTGAGTTGTCGGAAAAGGAGTTTATCCTGCGGGTGCGCGGCTATATCCAGAGCCTGGACGATTTGCGAAAAATCGCCGTGGGCGTTGGCGATAATGGCGTTCCCATTTCGCTCGGCCAAATCGCCAACGTGGAATTCGGCCCCGACATGCGCCGCGGCATCGCCGAGCTGAACGGCGAAGGCGAAACCGTCGGTGGCATCGTGGTCGTCCGCTACGGCGCCAATGCCCGCCAGGTCATTCTTGACGTGAAGAAAAAACTCGATCAGGCCATGAACGGCCTTCCGTCCGATGTCAAGTACACCGTTGTTTATGACCGCAGCGCGCTCATTCAGCGCGCCGTCAACACGCTCGAACAGAAGCTGATCGAGGAAAGCATTGTCGTGGCGCTGGTCTGCATCGCATTCCTGATGCACTTGCGCAGCGCCTTTGTCGCCATCCTCATCCTGCCCATCGCCGTGTTGATCTCCTTCCTCGTCATGTTCGCGCAGGGCATCAGTTCCAACATCATGTCGCTCGGCGGCATCGCCATCGCCATCGGCGCGATGGTGGACGCCGTCATCATCATGATTGAGAATGCTCACAAGCATATCGAACGCGACCAGGGGAAAAAGCCCCATTGGGAAATCATTCACGACGCCGCTGTGGAGGTGGGCCCCACGCTCTTCTATTCGCTGCTCGTCATCACCGTCTCTTTTATTCCCGTTTTCACGCTTCAGGCGCAGGAGGGCCGCCTGTTCAAGCCGCTGGCGTTCACCAAGACTTACTCGATGGGCGCCGCCGCGCTGCTCTCCATCACGCTGGCGCCGGTCCTTATGGGATTCTTCATTCGCGGGAAAATCCCGCCGGAAGAAAAAAACCCGATCAATCGCTTTCTCCTGTGGCTTTACCATCCAGCGATTGACTTCGTCATCAAATGGCGCTGGCCCGTGATTCTCATTGCGGGCAGCATGATTGTCTGGGTATTTTTGCCTTGGAACAAACTGGCGGCGCGCCTGCTGCCCGATGGCAAGGCCAAAGAATGGGCGCTCAGTGTGGGGAAATTCTTCCCTTACCAGAACATCGGCTCGGAATTCATGCCGCCGCTTTATGAAGGTGATCTGCTTTACATGCCGACCACCTTCCCCGGCATCTCCCCCACCAAGGCGCGCGAAGTGCTCCAGGTCACCGACAAACTCATCCGCCGATTTCCCGAGGTAAACCAGGTCTTCGGCAAAATCGGCCGCGCTGAAACCGCAACCGATCCGGCACCGTTCGACATGATCGAAACCACGATCATGCTCAAGCCCGAAGAACAGTGGCCGCAGGTGGACATCAAGGATCAGGACGGCAACATCATCGCGCATCGGCACCGCACGCCGGACGAACTGGTGGACGCGATGAACGCCGCCGTCCAAATCCCCGGTTTGAACAACGCCTGGACCATGCCCATCAGGACACGCATTGACATGCTGGCCACCGGCATCAAAACGCCCGTTGGCATCAAAATCGCAGGGACTGACCTAGCCGAGTTGGAGCGCGTGGCGGAGGAGGTCGAAGCGGTCATCAAAGGCGTGCCGGGCACCTTGAGCGCCTTTGCCGAACGAACCATGGGCGGCAACTACATCCAGTTCGACATCGACCGCGATGCCATCGCCCGCTACGGCCTGACCGTCGGCGACGTGCAGGACGTGTTGCAGGTGGCGCTGGGCGGAATGCCCTTGACCACAACCGTCGAAGGCCTGGAGCGTTACGACGTGAACCTTCGCTACAGCCGCGATTTCCGCGAAAACCTCGGCGCGTTGCGCGACATCGTCATCCCCACTCCCACCGGCGCCCAGGTGCCGCTCGGCCAGTTGGCCAGAATTCAATCCGTCCGCGCGCCGATGGGCATCAAGAGCGAAGCCGCCGTGCCCAACGCCTGGATATATGTCGATGTCAAGGGCATTGACATCGGCACTTACGTCCAGATGGCGATGCGCGCGGTCAATGACGCCGTTGCCAATGGCCAAATCAAACTGCCCGGCGGCTACAACATCTTTTGGAGCGGCCAATACGAATACATGCTGCGCGCCCAACAGCGCTTGATGATTGTCGTCCCGCTCACGCTGCTCATCATCATTTTGATTATTTACCTCAACACCCGTTCGGCCATCAAAACTGCCATCGTCATGCTCGCCGTGCCGTTCTCGCTCGTGGGCGCCATCGGGGTGCTGGCGTTGCTCCACTACAATCTCAGCGTCGCGGTCTGGGTCGGCATTATCGCGCTGGCCGGTCTGGACGCCGAGACCGGAGTTGTGATGCTCCTCTATCTCGACTTGGCTTACGAGCAATGGAAGAAAGCCGGCCTCTTGCGCCATCTGCCCGATTTGCGCGACGCCATTTACCACGGCGCCGTCAAGCGGGTCCGCCCCAAGGCCATGACCGCGTGCGTGATCATCGGCGGTCTTTCGCCGATTCTCTGGAGCCACGGCGCGGGAGCCGACGTGATGAAACGCATCGCCACTCCGATGATTGGGGGCGTAGTGACCTCCACCATCATGGAGCTGATTGTCTATCCGGCCATCTATTACATCTGGCGTTCACGCCCAATAAGCGGTTCGACATAGCGAGCGGCCTTGAAGCGCCGACCCTTTTGATTCTCACTCCTGATTGATGTTTGACACCGAAGTGAAGTGCGAAACTGTCGGAAACGATTACAGCACTCCCTGAAATCGCACTTGACATTCAAAGCAAGGCACTTACGGACGAAGATGCGATCAAAACCGGGTTTTTTGTCGGAAATCATTACAATCTCGGCTTTTTCGATTTTCCATCTGTAAAGAAAAATGCTGGTGACATAATATGTTTAGTATCAGCATATTGCGTAATTATAGCCATCGGTTAACAAGGCGTTGGCACGCGGATAGCTCAATCAGTGGGCGAACTTTGAGCAATTGACTAATTGAACTTATGAAGCTTACCATATTTCGTGCTGCCATCGCCTTTGGTTTTGTCAGCATCGGCTTTGTCGCCAGCGCGGGTAATACCTACACCCCAGTCGCTCTGCCGTCGCTCAATACGGATATTCGGACCTGGACGGACGGCACGGCCTACAACCCCCTGTTTCCCAGCCCTTCCTTCAGCAGTTCCCAGACACTTGGGGGTGTCCCGTTCCAATTCCAGGCAGATGCCAACGGCAATACCGCCTTCGAAACAGGATCGCTCACCATTCCGGTCAACATCTATGGTGTCTCGTCGGTTTACACGCTTATCAACTCGGCGTACGGGGCCTACGGCGAGGATGTCGGGTCGGTGACATTCGACGGGAGTCTCGGGAATACCTACACCGTCCAACTGATTGAGGGCGTGAACATTCGGGATCACTACTACAACCCTTACCCGTTCGTCAACACCACCAGCGACCCCACGACTACCGAGGCCGTGTGGGGAGTCAACGATTATGGGTACGCCCACCTCGACATGCAGGACTTCACGCTGCCTACCAGCTTTGCAGACCAGACTCTCGTCAACATCGTCTTTGACTCAACCGGAGGCTATCCGTCTGGTGAACCCTTTATCGCCGGGGCGACAGCCCTCTCGCCTTCGTCTGTTCCGGATGCTGGTTTCAGTGCGAGCCTCCTCGGGCTGAGCGTAGGAGTTCTTGGTTGGTTTCGTCGTCGGCTGGCTCGCTAAGCAGGGCCGCGATTTAATTTCAGCCACGGTCCGGGCTTCGGCCCGGACCTTTTTTGTTGGTCAGCCTCGGCGGTAGAGTTCCAACGTTTCCAATTCTGAGAGCGATAAATCAATTACCAAAGGTCAATTTCAACACTGTGGCGCAGGGATCGGTCCTTGGCGGTTGTTTGATTCTGATTGTGGTGGCGTTGTTTTCGATGGCGCTCGCATAATCGACTTTGCCAAGCGAAGCGTCCAGCATCTCCAACCTGACCAGGCCGGTGCGTCCAATTCGCACGATCCCTTGGCTCTCATTCGACGGCCACCGGGTCACGTGGAGAAAGACGTTTCTGGCGTTCTGGGTGGCGTAACATTGGAAATGGTTCGTCTCTTCAGCCGAGAATTCCGGGACAGGCACGGTGCCGTAAATGGCTTCCCCGTTGGCGGAGGTCCATTTGCCCAGCGCCTCGATTATGGCAAGGTGCTGCGCAGGGAACTCCCCGCTGGCCGTGGGCCCGACATTCAAAACGAAATTGCCGCCCTTGCTCGTGCAATCGATCAGGTTGCGGATTAAGTCCGCCGGGCTGCGATAGTTGGTGGCCGTTTTGACCCAACCCCAGTTATCGTCCTCGGTATCGGTCATCACCACCTCGAAGTAGCGGCTTTGCCGCGCACCTTTCAACTGGTTCTCCGGCGTCGTGTAATCACCGTCCGTCGAATCCGCGCCCCGGCCAACGCGATCATTGATCAGCGTATTGGGACTCAACGAACGGACAAAGGCGTAAAGCTCCTTCGCGTGCGGCAGGTCGTTTCGCCACTGATTGTTGACATACCACCAATTATCAAACCACAGCATCTTGATTTCGCCGTATCGGCTCAACAGTTCCCGCAGTTGGGCGTGCATGTAATCAGTGTAATTTGTGAGTGTCGGATCCATGACATCGGCGGCGGCCCAATCGCCAATCGAATAATAAGGGCAGAAGACAATGCCCTGCTTTTTACATTCCCAGGCCAGTTCCTTGATAACGTCGCGGGCGAACGGGGTGGAATCGACCACGTTGTAAGAAGTCGTTGCCGTATGGAACATACAGAAGCCGTCGTGATGCTTGGCGGTCACGATCAGGTATTTTTGGCCGGCCTTTTTGATTAGGCTCACCCACTCTTGGGCGTTGAAGTTGGTGGGATTGAAAGCGCCGCCTGCCTCTTTTTTGTACTGCTCCCAAGGGATCACTTGTTTTCTCTGGCCCAACCCCATGATCTGCTCCGCCGGGTCGTACGGGCCTTGCCCGTGCCAATATCCGCCCAATTCGGAGTAGATGCCAAAATGGATGAACGCGCCGAATTTGGCGTCCCGGAACCATTGGCCGCGCTTGTCGTTTGCGCAACCGCGGGCCGCCCAAAGGGCATCCTGCCATGCGGAATTGCTCGAAGTTGATTCCTGTGCGCGCGCCGGCCATGACAGTCCCGCCAGCGACGCAAAAACCATGACACTTGTTTTGAAACGTGACAAAGAGACGTTCATATCGGAACGCTCACAAGTGCCATCCAAAAGAGCGCATTGCACGAAGTTTTGTTGGGTGGCTTGCGCCGGGCGGACAAACACTCCACTGGCATTTTTGCAGCAGGAACCAGCCCCCACAGCCATCCGTCACGCCCCAACCGGGAAAAGGGTTTTGATTTACGCTGCCGCTTTTTAGCATAGACTGGGCGCCAAAATTGAATTTGCTCAACCGTCCATCCAAGTTGCGCACCCTCCTGATTCTGGGGCGGGTTTCAAACCTTCCCACCGTCTGGAGCGATTGCCTGGCGGGTTGGTGGCTGGCGGGAGGCAAAAACTGGCCCGCCTTGCTCTGCGTTTCCATCGCCGCCACCTTCCTCTACGAGGCCGGCATGTTTCTCAATGACGCCTTTGACGCCGACTTCGACCGGCAGCACCGCCGCAATCGTCCGATTCCCTCCGGCGCCATCGGCCAAGCCGAGGTCTGGCGCTGGGGATCTGTCTGGCTGGTGCTGGGGTTGGGGGCTTTGGGCTGGATGGGGACAACCACGGTGGTTTTGGGGCTGGCCCTCAGCGCGTGTATTGTCCTTTACGATGCCATCCACAAAATCGTGCCGCTGTCCCCCTTGTTGATGGGGGCCTGCCGCCTGTTGGTTTACCTCCTGGCCGCATCGGCCGCGCCGCTGGGGGTGAGCGGCGAAGTGGTTTGGAAGGGCCTGGCATTGGGGGCTTACGTGGTGGGATTGAGCTGCCTCGCCCGCAAGGAGAGCAGTGGGGGGGGAGTCAATTACTGGCCGATTTGGCTGATGGCCGCGCCCCTCCTGATGGCGGCATTGGTCGATGACGGGCCAGCCTGGCCGGCCGGCGGGCTGTTCTCGGCGGTACTGGCCGCCTGGGTGTTGTGGGCTTTGAGTCGGAGCCACGGGCAAATCGGCTCGAACGTCGGCTACACTGTGTCGCAATTGCTGGCGGGAATCGTCCTGGTCGATTTGCTGGCGGTGGCCAGCCTGAGCGACGGGTGGCTGGGGCTTTTTGGCGTTTGGTTTCCGGCGGCCTTGCTCCTCCAGCGTTTTGTGCCGGCGACCTGAGCCGCGTACGCCAAATCCCTACGGTTGACAGTGGGGGATTCCCTGATTTTGGACGGTTTAGCGAAGATAGTTGACTCCCGCCCTCGCGCTTTGTGAGGATTGGAGTATAGTAAATACAGATATTTGGAGACCGGAACATGAAGATTAAAAGTTGGAGCAGGAAGAGGATTAGCGACCAGTTTACCGGCAGGCTCAAAGCCGACGGCACACCGATGTCGCGGCAGCAGATTCACATGCTGCGCAAAAAGGCGCGTGGGATATGTTTGACCTGCGGCGCCCCCGCTGTCGGGGTCTATTGCCTCAAACATACCATCGCGGCCCGCGAGAGAATGCGCCGCAAACTCAAATACCGCCGCCGGCTGCGCAAATCGGCCAGTTACGTCCTGGCCCGACAGGTGCGCTCGAAGCACGGCCGGGGCCATCATCTGGACCGCCTGACACGCGGGCGCGCGGGCAGCTCGATCAGCGCTGCCGCTCGATAGACGCCGGAGGTCACGACGCCGGCGCGGGGGAGTCGGAGACGCGCCAAAAAAAGTGACGGCAGACTTCGTAGCCGGCCAGCAGGACGCCAATGGCGACGGCGGCCAGGCTGATGTAGAGATACGTCAATGGCGGCTGGAACCGGAACTCGATGGTGTGCCGGCCAGCGGGAAGGAAAACGCCGCGCATAATGTAATTGCAGCGCAGAACGGCGGACGGTTTTTGATCAACCCAAACATTCCACCAATCCCCGGACCGGTCGTTGAGCAACAGAACGGCAGGGGTCTTAGCTTCTGCCTCCAGGATCAAGTCCTTGGGCCGATAGTGCGTGATTTTGACGGTTCCCGGATCGGCTTCCGGGCTGCCCGGCGTGGGTAAGGCCGGGCTGTTGGTGGCGATAATGACCGTCTTCTCCGGGTCGAACTGCCTTGAAGCCAGTTGATGGAGAGTCGTCGGGTCGTCCAGAACCTGCCAATTGGAGTAGAGCTTGGTTCGCGGCAAGGCCCGGGTGAATTCGATCAGCGCCAACTCCCCGTTGGTGTTGATCGAAACGGTCATGTCCCCGGCGTCCTCAACCTGGGTGACGCCCGGTTTGACGACCATGTCCATCCGCATGACCGTGCGGAAGCTGTTGGGAGGATCGGCGAATTGGTTGAGGACATCGGCCAGCCGGGCATCGGCGAAAATGTAGCGGGTGTTGGTTAATCTCCACAGCCGCGCTTCCGGGCCAGCTTGCACGACCCAATTCCAGATGAAGTTATTCGGATTATTCGGATTATTATCCCTGGGGTGGGTGTTCAGCCATTGCAGCGCCGCCGGCGAAACATCGTCGGGGGTCCGGGCGTTAAAATCGCCCAGGTAACTGCCGTCCAGCACAGGCATGCGCGGGGCCTGGTCGATCTCCAGGCACTGGATGTCGTTGTACGGATAATCATTCTCCAGCCACCAATGACAGAGACCGCCGAAGTTTGGATCGAAGCTCAGGTCGTAGCCGCCCATTGGGGAACCGCGCGAGACGACGCGATGTTCCCACGGCTCCCGCCGGAGAAGATCGACGACCGGGTTCATGCTGTACTTCTGTTTGTAATTGAAATATCGGATCCAGGGTACATCGGAGCGCGAGAGGTCGCAGATCATGATCGCCGCCAGGAAAACCCAGGCGACAGCCACCCTGTTCCCGGCCCAGGCTCCGGTAAGAATCGAGGCCATGACGACGGTGGACAGAGCGAGATAAACGACAAACAATCCCACCTCTTTCACACAGAAGCCGGCAATCGACGGGGCCAGGTCCTTTCCAAAACCATTGTGTTCCAGGTAATTGATCAGGTCCGGTTTTGACGCCATCAACAACAGGAGGCTGACGATCGAGGCCAGAAATAAGACCACTGACGCGATGACCCATGATTTCTCGAAGCCCGAAACCCGCTTCCAGGCGGTTCGGAGGAGTTGGCCAAGGCCGCAAGACCGATCAGCCGGCCTCTGCAAATAGCCGCGCCAGAGGGCCTCCAGGCCGAAGCCGCAGAGGATGATCAGGCAGATGTTCAGCGGATGCATGAACTTCATTGGATTGCGGATATTGCTCAGGAAGGGCAGGCGATAAATGAACTGATAAACAAAGCCGTGCCACCCCCAGGCGGCCAGCAGCGAAAAGACGGCCGCCACCGCCCAAAACCAAATCATGCGGCGCTCATTGGCGGAGTAGGGGGAACCGATGCCGCGCAGGGAACTGGCCAACCCAAAGGCCGCCAGCAAACACACCAGCAGGCCCGTGTATTCCCCGGAGCCGGTGTGGCGGAGTTGCACCTGGCCTTTGACCTGGTCGATGATTTCCTGCCGGGTTTTCACGTCGTTGCCCGCAAAGACGTCTTGAACTTGCTGTTGCAGGCCCAGAAATGCGGCGGCGGCGGCGCGGACTTTCGGATCAGGGCTTCCCAGCCGCACAACGCGCGGGTCCTCGGCGACCGTGCCCCAATACGAGCCGGATTTATCCTGGGAGGTTGTGAACTCCCGCAGGCGATAGCCAAAGACCCCCGGAATGAAAACACGCAAGGTTTCCAATTTGGGAATGCTCCATTGGGTGGTGAAGTCCCAGCGGGACTGCTTGTCCCGGTCGCTTTCTCCACCGTTTGCGGTGCCAGTGATTTGGGTGCCCACCAGCGTGTAAAGCGTGCTGGCCGAGATGAAAAAGGCAAAGAACACCACCAGGGCGCCAACCCCCAGCGTTTTTAACGCGCCGGAGGCGGGGTTGGCTTCAGTCGTTAAAAAAAGGAAGGCAAGAAAGATGCCGATATAGATGCTCAGGATGGCGCCCAGATCGAAACCCTCCATGACGACCATGCCGACGGACAATCCGGCCAGGGCGCCTTTGACCCAAAGCGGTCGCACGTGCGGGCTGACCAGAACGCCCAACGCCACGAACACCATGCCCGCGGAGATTGACCAAGTTCCAAGCCCCCAGCAGGCATTGGAAAAGAAATGCATGTTCAAGCCCGCCCCAACGCCGGCCAGGACACACGCCAGAGGCGAAAAGCCCAATTGCCGGAAAAAGAACCAGGCCGAGAACCCCAGAAACAGCACGGTCACCGGCACAAAGACCTTAAGGAATTGTTCCGGGGGGAGAAGGGTCAGCAGCAGGGTGGTGAAAGACGGCGAGGCCGATGGAGTGGCGCCGCCAATCCACCAAAAATCCCCCCAGTAACCGGTAAAGGCGCCTGGCAGGCGGGCGGAACTCTCTTTCATCGCGCCCAGGGCGGAATCGTTGGCGAAAAAGACCTCGTAAGGGAGGTATCCCTGGTAGCACAGGACGGAGAGTGTTCCGCCAAGAAGGGCCAGCAAGAGCAGCAGTTGGCCGCGCCGTTGTCGCTGTTTGGGGCCGGATTGGACTCCGTTCATAGCCATTGGTTACAGGATAAGCCAAAGAGATTCAACGCCAATCAAACTATTTGCAAAAGACGTTGACATGGTTTCAACCCTTGTCCAAGGATTAACGAAGATGCTGGAAAAATTGTATCTCCGCTCGAGGAATCGTCCCTGGCTCTATCGGGTCTATTTACTGTTGAGGCTGCCGTCTATTTTGCCAGCTCTCGTGTCGAACGAAGGAATCTTCGGGGCGCTGCGGTGGTTGCGGTGCCGGATCACGTTTTTGCGCGGCCGGGAAATCGCGGAATTTGATTCCCGGTTTGGGTTCAGGATTTCGCGGATGATTGAATTTGCGGTGTATGATGAGATTTTTCTGCAGCGTGTTTACGATTTCAAGGCGCTGGGTGTCGTTCTGGGCAAGGGTCCTGTCCGCGTCATCGATTTTGGGGCGCATCACGGATTGTTCATAGACTTTGTCCGTTGGCGTAATCCGAATACGGAAGTTTTTGCCGCGGAAATGAACCCGGGGCCGTGCCAGCGCGCGAAGTCCCGCTTTGCCAGCCGTCCGGACACTCACATTGTCAATGTGGCAATTGGCGGCTGGGATCGGAAAGCGCACGTGAGCGCGGCGACGGTCTCCACGGAGCAAAGTCTCTACGGCGGCGAGGGCTCCATCGAGGTCCAGGTGGTGACGCCGGTGGAATTCGCCCAAACGCAGGGGATAGGCGGTTTGGAAAGCGCGCTGGTGAAAATGGACATTGAGGGAGCGGAGCATGAGGTGTTCGAGCGGCCCGAAGTGATCAAGCCATTGCTGGACTTGACCCGCGGCGTGGTGATGGAAATCCACACGCCGGAAGACGTTGTCATGATAACGGATAAATTGGGCGCGTGGGGATTTGAACTGTCGGAAATAAGGGGGACCAACCGCTTGTATGTCAAGAAGAGCCTTGTGAAATGAATGCATCAGCGGCGGGTGGGCGGTTCGACGATGTTTCGCAAAACCAAGTCCGTGTAGTTTTCCGGCCCGAAAAGCCGGATGCGGTGGCCGCGGACGAAGGCCTCGATGGCATCGAGGCGTTCCTGATATTCCCGATCCGTCATGGCGGCCAAAAAGCGGTAAAGCGCGGCGTAGTCCGGGAAGCTGCGTTTGTCAATAAATGTTTCAGGGGGGATGTAATCCGTCACATCGGGCGCTCCGGCGTAAATGGGGACGCAACCGGCGAAGAAAGCGTCAAAGATTTTTTCCGTGACGTAGCCGGGGAAGGAGGCGTTTTCGTAAGCGATGGCGAACTTGTAGGCGCGCATGGCGGCATTTTTGCTCTGGACGGCGCCGCGATAGGATGGGAAGCGAAGGGATTTGCCGGCGTTGGGGTGCTTGGAATAGAATCTTTGCAGCAGGAGATTCAACCGCGAAAGTTTGCCCGAGAAGTAGCGCCGGTCCCAGTTTGTGCCGAAGAGGTCAAATTCGGCGCGATGCTCGCGTTCGAACCAGCGGATGGCGCGCACGCGCTCGGAGTACAGTTCATTGGGGTGGCCGCTGTACTTCTGGCTGACGACAGTGACGCAGAATTTGGTCTTTTCCGCGCGCCGGATGGCGAAGTTGGGCGGGATTTTCACGGGCAGCCAGAATTTGATGTACTTTTTGCCATCGACCCATGTCGGGTTCCAGGTAAAGACCTTCTCGAAGGCGCGATGGTTCCAGCGCCAGTAGTTGTCGGGGCGGTTGGCGGGGTTCTCGGACAAGAAGAGGTAAAGTTTTTTTCCGGCCATGCGGCGCAAAGCGCGATAGTAGCGATTGAGGGCGGTCGGATGATCGAAAAAGACGGCGACGTCAAAGTTTTCCAGGGCGTCCATGTCCAGCGTGTTGACCACGTGGCCCAGCGAGCGCAAGTGGCGGGCCATGTGGACGAGCGGATAGGCCAAATCATCGCCCAAGGCGGAGGCGCTGTCCTGGAACATCCGGTTGGCGTTGTAGAAGGGGTAAAAGTTCCAGAAACCGAGGTTCATGGGGGGGGGCGTATTATTCCCGAGGCGGAGGCACTTTGGGCGGGAAGAGAGAAACCCAGACCTGGCGGAGCACGAACAGAGGCAGGCGCAGCCAATTGACCGGGTCGCGGTCTTCGCGGAGGATGGTGATAATGGTATTGACAATCAACTTGGGGCTGCGCGCGCGCAGCCCCGCCAAGCCGTTCAACAGGGCCCGGCAGGAACAGAAGAACAGACTGTCGCGGACCGTTTGCCGCCAATTGTCCCGGAAAGTCTCCTGGACATAGCGGTTGGCCAGGCTTTTGCGGGTGACGTGATAGAACACGCTGATGTTCAGCCCCGTCTGGTGCAGCGTTGCGGTATGGCAGACGGGCATGAAACGCCAGGAGGAGAGCACTTGGTCGATGTAATAAAAATCCCACTCCGCCGCCAACCTCATGCACATTTCCAGGTCACCGGCAAAATCGGCCTCGGCGGAGAACGGTCCGGCCCGGCGCAGAGCCTCGGCGCGAAACATGATGCCGCTGGGCACGGTGCAGGGATAATCGTGCGTCAGGAAGTCCTTCAGAATGCGGCGCCGGTCAATCAGGCCATCGCCCAATTGATAGCGATAGCGATAATGCATAGTGCGAAAGACGTAGAATTGGGGAAAAATCCGGCGGTCGGATTCGTCGATCAAATCCATTGGGGCCATGGCGATGCCTGCGGTGGGATTGGCCTCGAGGGCGTTGGACATCAATTCCAGGCAACGGGGTTTGAGCAAATCGTCGTCCATCAAGAACTTGATGTGCTTGCCTTGGGACAGGCTGACGGCGCGATCGCTGCTGGCCCTGGCGCCGATGTTGCCCTGGTTTTTGAAATAACGGACGCGGGGGTCGGTCCATTGGGCCGCCATTTTCGCGGAGTCGTCATTGGTGCTGTTATCGGTAATGATGACCTCGAAATGAGGATGGGTTTGAGCCAAAGCCGACTCGACCGCCCGGCGGAGATATTCCGGGCGGTTATAGGTGGGGATGCAGATGGAAACGAGGGGTGAGTTCACGATCGAGGGGAGAACCTCAGCCGGCGGGGGCCAGGGCTGTTGGTGGTTGGCGAAGGTGGCGCAGCCATGAGGCGCACAAGATACAGAAGCCGGCGCCGGCGCCAACGGGCATGACGCTCAGGAGCATGGACGGAGTGCGGCCCAGAAACAGGAGTGTTGCCCAGTAAGCCAGGCCCAAGGCTCCGTAGAGCATGGCCATCCTGAACCAGCGATTGGCCAGGCTCCACATGCCGATGGCCTGGTTGAGGCCGATCAGCGCCATCGTAATGGAAAAGGGAATCACCATGGCGGCGGATTGCGGATTATACCTGCTGAAAATCAATTTGACAAATGTTGCGCGAAAGAGGACCAACGCGGCCGCGCCACAGGCCAGGCCGGCAGCGTACAGAGCGAGGAGAATGCGCTGATCGGAAAGGGCGTGACCCTCCTTGGCGCCCGAGCGCGAGGTAAACATGACCATAAGCAACGGGCCAACGCTCCAAGGGATGGCGCGGCTCAACCTGGCAGCGGCCTGATAGGCGCCATTGTCCTCGCCGGTGAAATAGCGTTTTGCCACCAACCCGTCTCCGAAGCAGAAGAAATAGGTGCCGCCCACCGTGGCCCCTGTGACCAGGAGGAAGTTCAGGAAGTCGCGGTTCCAAGGGGAGATACGCTTGGCGTCGTGGCGGAAAATGTCCTTCCACCAGTAAAGCAAGGCCAGGTTGGCAAAGAGGGAGAAGGTGGTGGCGGAGACGGCGATTTCGGCCGTGGGCAGCTTTTTTGTCATAAGCCAACCGAAGATCAGGCGCAGGGCGACGGCGGCCAAATTGATGACAGCCAGGCGTTTAAACCAGGTCATACCCTGGCAAAGAGCGACGGCAAAGCCGGACCACAGTGCAACCAGAACACAGATCAGGGCGGCCATCATCAGGCTGGAGCGGGGATAATGAAAGAAGCGGCCCAGAGGATTGGCCATGAAAATGACCAGAAGCGAACCGGCGATGGTGGCAAAAAAAAGGAATCTCTGGCAACCGGCCAGCAGGCCCTGGAGGCGGGCGTCGTCGTTTTGGCCGCGAAAGAAGGCGATATAGTGGATCAAGGCGGTGGAGACCATTTGGAGAGGGAGGCCCAGCAGACCGATGAAATCCAAGGTGCTGTTGGCGAAACCGAACTCGGCGGTGCTGAGGCGGCGGCCGATAATAGCGCTAAAAGCGAAATTGCCCAGGCCGCCGATAAAGCTCAGGACCGACCAAATAATGCCACTGCGCCACAATCTCACCGCGCACCTTATGCTGGGCGTTGACGAGCGTGTCAACGGGAAGTTTTAGCGAGTTTGGATTTCAGCGCAGGCAAGTTCTTTTGGATGAGCGCGCAGCGCTGGGCCACGCAAACTGAGGAGCGCTTTCCATCCTCCGGCGTATTCAAGACGTAATCCAAAAGGTGATCGACCGTGCTTGTGGCGACGTGGGTGCGGGTGTCTGAAGAACCATAGTAAATGAAAACCCGCCCGTCGGGGCGGGCGACCCAGCCGTTGGCGAAGACGACATTGGAGACATCGCCCACGCGCTCTTCGCCTTCGGGCGCCAGGAAGTAGCCGCCGGGAGATTTGATGACTTTAGCCGGGTTCTTCAGGTCGCAAAGGAAAAGGTAAAGCACGTAGCGCATGCCAGCGGCGGTGGTGCGCACGCCATGGGCAAGGTGCAGCCAGCCCTTGTCGGTTTTTATCGGGGCAGGACCCAGGCCGTTTTTGCCCTCCTTGATGCCATGATAGAAGCGCGGGTCAATGATGTCTTCGGTTTCGATCGCCGCACTTTCGATATCGTCGCACAAGCCCCAGCCGATGCCGTCCCCGGAGCCGGCGGCGGCGAAATCGGCCATCGGGCGGGTGTAGAAGGCGTATTTGCCATTGATGAATTCGGGATGGAGGACGCAATTGCGCTGGTGAGCGGAATGGGTCTTGAGATCGGGCAGCCGCTCCCAATGGACGAGGTCCTTTGTGCGGGCGATGCCGCAACGGGCAATGGCGGCGGAGAGATCGCCCGGTCTGGAGTCATCGTGCCGCTCGGCGCAGAACAGGCCGTAAACCCATCCGTCTTGGTGGCGAACCAGGCGCATATCATACAGGTTGGTTTCCTGCGGTTCAAAGTCGGGCATACGGACCGGGTAATCCCAAAACTGGAAGCGGTCGATGCCGCTTTTGCTTTCCGCGATGGCGAAAAAGGACTTGCGGTCCCAGCCTTCGACCCGGGCGGCGAGGACAATGTTGCCGTTCCACTCCATGGCTCCGACGTTGAAAACGCTGTTGATGCCGAGCCGGGTCATGAGGCGCGGGTTTGCGGCGAAGTCAAAATCGTAGCGCCAGGACAGAGGCGTGTGCTCGGCGGTGAGAACGGGGAATTGGTAACGGTCAAAGATGCCGTTGCCGTCTTTCCGCCGACGGTTGGGCCGCTGAAGCAGCATCCGGTGTTGTTGTTGGAGCCGCTTGAGTTGTTGCGCGAATTGTTTTTTGGTCATGTTGGTGTGCTTTTGATTTGGCCGAGCCGGCGCATGGCCTCGAGGCAGGCGCGGCCGCCGTGATAGGGGCCTTTCCATTCGCTGACTTTGGGCAAGTCGGCGGCGGGGCGGCCGTCGGGATTGATGCGCCAGAACCATTCGCCGTGGGCGCGGTCCACCAGGCGCGACTCGATGAAATCCCAAACGCGGTGGGCGGCGTGAAGAAAGCGGGGGTCGCCGGAGAGTTGGAAGGCATTCAAGAAACCCACCACCGCCTCGGATTGCGGCCACCATTCCCCGCCGCCGTCAACAATTTTCCCATCCTTGCCTTCGTAGCACAGGCCGCCGGCCGCGTCGAGGCCCTCGCTGAGGGCGACGCCGGCCATGCGGAGGGCCAGGCCGCGGACGCGCTCAAACAGGGCGGCATCACCCAGCGCCTCGGCGGCTTCGCAGAGAAGCCAGCTCCCTTCGATGTCGTGGCCGAAGGTGTAGGAGTCCGAGCGCACCTGCCAGCGCTCGTCGAAGAAATGGTGGAAGTGGCCGGAGCGCGAGTCAAGAATGCGCTGGTCGAAGAGTTGAATCAGCTCGCGCAAGCGCAGAGCGAGCCGCGGGTCTTTCCACACGCCGTAAAGAGTGGTGAAGGCCTCCAGCAGATGGAGGTGGTTGTTCATGGACTTCTTTTCGTTCATGTCCTTTTCACTCAGGCGGGTATCGGCAGCCTCGGACCAATCACGGCGGCGCACCTCCCAGTAGCCGCCGTATTGCGGGTCGTAGGCATGGCGCTCCAACAGATCGAAGAGTTCGACCGCGCGCTGGAGTGCGGCAGGCTCCCCGAAGGCCCGGTGGTATTCGCTGAGGGCATAGATGTAGAAGGCCTGGCCATAGATTTTTTTGGAGTCATCCGTCACGCGGCCGGTGTGATCGAGATGCCAGAAAGCGCCGCCATGCTCAGCGTCCCAGAAGCGGTTCATCACGAAGTCGAAGGCACGCGCGGCCATGTTGCGATAGAGGAGTTGAGGCGAGTTGCGATGGACGGCGGAAAAGGTCCAGAGAATGCGACTATTGACGATCAGGCCCTTGGGTTTGGTGAAATCGGGCTGAAGGTCATTGGTCAGCCAAGGCATCCAACCGCCGTGTTGGAGGTCAAGCGCCGGGCCGCACCAGAAGGGGATGATGTTGCCGAAGAGTTGGTCGTGAACGCGAGCCGTGAATTCCTGCAAGGATCCGGCATCGGCGCCGGCAGACGGAGCGGGGATTTTGGAGTTTTTGGTCATTGGTGATTTGAATCTGCCGCTTTTTGTTGTTGTTGAAGATGGCCGGGAATAGGGGCTTTGTCGAGATGATTTGCATGGGTGTGGAAGTGCCGGGGGGGTGGATAAGGACTGGAGTGGCGAGAGGGAGAGCGCGACGCGGCTTTGATGCAGCGTGATTTCCGCGGTTTTGGGCTTTCCGTGCGCCTCTGTAAGGGCGAAAGCGGTGTCGCCGCTGCGCTCTGCCACCGCAGTCCATAAAAGAGGCGGCCAAAAAAGCAGCGAATATTGGGGGTGGCATGGTGGTTCATGGGT
>JBEKSF010000027.1:0-55778 GCA_049517295.1 Verrucomicrobiota bacterium | reverse complement strand
CGTCGACCAAACACAGAATGAATGTCCGTAAATATCTGTCTTCTCATAAGGGCTGGACAATTTTTCAGATGGTTTAGCAACCAAACAACGCCGGCTGCCCTTGAAATTGGCATTACACACCCTTTTTTGTGCTTGCCTCTGCGGGGCAAAATAAGGTGCATGTTTGCCAATTTGCGGGGGGACTTTTCGCGGTTTTAGTTCGATGACTGCATGAACCAATAAAAAAACTGTCGGGGATATATGAACAATCACGTTCAAGTTTCCGTTGCGTTGGCCGCTTGCGCCAGCTTGCTCATTCCGTACTCCATCAGCGCACAGGGAACACGAGTTGGGGTCCTGACCGCCAACTACAGCCTGTCGGGTAGCGGGTCGTACTCCTACTCTTACTCTGAAGACGAATATGAATGGGAGACGATTCAAGATCAGATTCAAGTCACCGCGACCGGTTCGCTCCAATACGTAGTGCTCTTCGACGGGACCAACATGAGCTTTACGGACAGCAATGAAATTTCCACCAACTCAAGCGAAACGATTACCGTTACAGGATCAGGTTTTGAAGATGGCGACTACGCCGGAGCCGGGTGCGACGCGTCGTGGACCTATTTCAGTCCTGCGCACCTGCTCTCCATATTTTTAGACAAAGGTTCGGGTGACGCCTGGCCCGACGCAAGCGGCGGTTTCGATTCTTGGCTAACGGGCAGTCTGGAATGTGGCGGCTTCTGGCAGGGAGCAAACATTGAACTTTCGTCCGTGTTGGAGAACTCAGACTATTATTTTTCCCTGACGGATCCGAAGCACGCGTGGAGCGGTAGTTTTACAACCAATGGTTCCGCTTCCGAGGACGGGGCGGAAGCGACTGCCACTTTCACGATCGCCTTGAGTTACGTCTCCGACCAATTATTAACAACCGGATTTACCGCGGCACCGACCAATGGATTCGTGCCGCTGACAGTCCAGTTTGGGTCGCAGCCCACGGATAGCAATGGCAGCAATATCGTCAGTTGGTATTGGGATTTTGGGGACGGGACCAACGGCACGGGTATGACCTGCTCGCACACTTACGTCACCAACACCAACGGGGTGTTCAAGGTCACGTTGGCGGCCACCAACGTCAACGGCAGCGCCGTCCGGGGCGTGGGCCCGAGCAACATTGCGGTAACGATGCCAACGGCTCAGTTCACCGCCTTCCCAACCACCGGGTGGATGCCCTTTCCGGTGGCCTTCAGTGGCCCAAGCGCGGACAGCGGAGGCAGCGCCATCCAGAGTTGGAGTTGGAACTTTGGTGACAAGACTGGCAGCACCTACCAAAGTCCCTCTCATGTTTACATTTGGACCAATACCAAAGCGTTTTCGCCGAAGCTGCTGGTGGTCAACTCGGCCGGCTTGCAATTGGCGGCCTCAGGACCCAAAATCACGGCGTGGTATCCTCCGGTGGATTTCAGCGCCAGCCCCACCAATGGTCTGATTCCCTTGCGCGTCATATTTAGCGCGCCAGCCGTGGACGCCTTTGGCCTAGCGATTACGAACTGGAAGTGGAATTTTGGCGATGGTTCGACCAACACGGCGCAAAATCCAACTCACATCTATACCGATGCCGGAATCTTCACCCCGACGCTGCTGGCGACCAATGCGAACAAAACGGCCGTCCTTGGCAGTGGACCGTCCATTGCGGCGGGTTGCCTGGAAGTGCATGTCTTTGGCGGCAGCGGCGGCGGGTTTGATCCAATGGCGATGGCTTTCACCAACGGCGACGGCATGTATCCCAGGGGCGGGTTGGTGGCGGCGGGCAACCAGCTTTATGGGGTGATGGCTGCCGGGGGGCCAGGCGGTTCGGGGACGATTTTCGCGATCAACACCGACGGCTCGGGCTTCACCAACCTTTACAGTTTCAGCCCGATGGAGATGTATGCCAATAGTGACGGGGCAACGCCGGTGGCGCGGCTGGTTTTGGCAGGGGACACTCTGTATGGGGCGTGTTCAGGCGGCGGGACGCTCGACATGATGTTGATGAGAGGCGGCGGGACGCTGTTTCGCCTTAACATCAACGGAGGTTGTTTCACCAATCTTTACAGTTTTCTCCTCGACACAAACGGGGGCGCACCCAATGGCCTGGTGGTGTGCGGGGGCGAACTTTATGGAACGACTGAATACGGCGGTAGCAACGCGGTCAATATGGCGCTTGGCGATGGAGCGGTCTTCAAAATCGCGACGGACGGCACGGGAATTGGCGTGGTGCATAGTTTTGGCAACAGCGATGGCTCCCAGCCGGAGGCCGGATTGCTGGTTTCGGGCAACACACTTTATGGCACCACCTACGGCGGGGGGCAATATGGCGACGGGACAGTTTTCAAGGTGAACACGGACGGCTCTGGCTTTGCGGTGTTGCATCATTTCACGGGGAGCGATGGGGAGAATCCGACGTGCGACCTGGTGTTGGCAGGGGGTACGCTTTACGGGACGACGTCCAGCGGAGCGGCCAACGGCAGCGGGTCCGTTTTCAAGGTGAACACGAACGGGACGAACTTTGCCACGCTGTACAATTTCAGCGCGACTGGGGCGGAGGAGGTTTTCACAGGTTCTACGTATAATATTGTCTATACCAACAGCGACGGGGCCAATCCGCGAGGGGGATTGCTTTTGCATAATGGGGGACTGTATGGGACGACCGAGAGCGGGGGCATCAACGGTTCGGGGACAATTTTCGCCCTGGACACCAACGGGATGGGCGTTACTAACGCGTTCACCTTCAGCGCGCTGGAGTATGGCACGAATGCTGTCTATGGCACCAATCTGGACGGGGCCAATCCTTACTGCGACTTGGCGGTGGCCGGGGACATGCTTTACGCCACGCTCTGCAACGGGGGGGCGCAAGGCAAAGGGTCGGTTTTCGGCTTGAGCTTGGCGGAAGGGGCATCGCCGCTGGACATTCAGCGCGCTGGCGCCGGAGCGGTCATTTACTGGCCATTGATGGAAACGGGCTGGACGTTGCAGCAGAACACAAATCTGGCCAACAGCGCCGGTTGGTCCGACAGCAGCCTGACCATCGGCAACGACGGCACGAACAGCAACGTCGCGTTAACCCCTTCTGGCGGGCCGATGTTCTTCCGTCTGTGTCAAGCAGAGGATTCTCCAGAATCGGTTATAGACGACTTTTCCTGGATGATTGGAGTGTTTTGGTGGTCTCTGAAATCGCTCCTTTTTGAAAAGTGGGGGTTTTTCAGCAGAATCAACATTTAACATTTCACGCGCATTCGAGGGATTGGGAGCGGGAGCGAGTGTCACCCTCGCTATTTGCACTTTTTTCATTGACGGCGGGCAGGGGGCAGAGGGGGCTTGAGCCGTGCCCCGCAAATTGCGCATGGAATACGCCGGGGCGATCTACCACGTGATCAATCGCGGGGACCGCCGGGAAGACATCTTTCGGGACCAGGAAGATCGCCAATGTTTTCTTTCCACGCTGGGCGAGGCGTGCCAAAAAACGCGGTGGCAGGTGCATGCCTATTGCCTGATGCGCAACCACTTTGACGTGTATGTCAAAGCGCCCAAAGAGCGGCCATTTTGGCTGCGGGTGAATCGGCTGCCGGGGGAGAAAGGAATTCCCAGAGACAGCGCCGCCGGGCGGAGGGAATTGGCCCGGCAAATGGAGCTTCGGCGGGAGCCGCTGGCGGCCAAGAGATTCGGCGCGGCTGGTGTTTGGGGAGCGAGGAATTTCGGCGGGAGCCGCTGGCGGCCGCGACGGACCGGGCTGGGAGCAATCATTACGGGAGGGACCGTTTTGAGAGCAGCCAAGAGGCAGCCTGGCGGATGATCGCGCAGGAGCTCAAGCGCCTGGGATGGGCGGAAAGCGAATTGGCGCGGCGGCGCAAAGGGGACAGGCGCAGCGTGGAGTTGGCCCGCCGGTTGCGGTCGCAGATGAGGAGGAGTTTGGCCTGGGTTGCGGAGGATTTGCGGATGGGCAGTTGGAGCGACGCCTCCAACCTGCTGGGGACAACAGAAAAACATCCAGTTGCACTTCGCCGACAAAGGGCTATGTTAATGGGACATGGACTCGCAGCAACTAGCAGCGCTGGGCGTGGTCGCCGCAACCGCGGGGGTGTTTATATGGACGAAATGGCGGGGGCGCAAATTCCAGTTGGAACGCGACACGCACTGCGGGTGCGCCGGCGCGGCGCGTCGGGGAGCCAAAGGCTCGATTGTATTCAGCGCGCGCAAAGGCCGGCGGGCCATTATTTTGGTAAAATCGAACTAACTCCAAGACAGAGCACCACCAATGTCACCTGCACAACCCTCTCCCCGAGACACCGTTCTTTATCGCCATGCATAAAATGAGTTCCGCACTGCAGTTCGCCCGACGGCGGGTTGCCATCGCCAAAGACCACGAAACCCACTGGGCTCCCAACATCGATGTTTATGCCACTGAAGCCGGCTTGGTCGTCAAAGTCGAGCTGGCGGGCATGCAGCGGGAGAACCTTGAATTGACCGTGGATGGCAACAAGCTGCGCATCAGCGGGCAGCGGCCGGACGGCTGCCGTCCGCCACAATGCAAATTCCTGGTGATGGAGATTACCTACGGCACTTTTGAACGCGTCATCGAAATGCCCGATGATTGCGATCTGACCCTGGGCAAGGCGCTCTATCAAAACGGTTTCCTGCGTGTCGAGGTCCCCTACGCCACCAAATCTTCCACTCCGCATACCATCTCGGTGACCGATGATTAAAGCAGGGAATGACGCCGGAAACTGAATTCATCAGCATCCTGGGGACCGGTGGCGCGGCGGATTCCGCCGGCGCCAAAGTCTGGTCCAAATCCCTCCCCGAGGTCCTGCCCATCCTCGGCCTGTCCGACATTGTCATCTTCCCCGGCACCGTCACACCGCTTCTGGTCGAAACGCCGCAAAGCATCCGCCTGATCGATGACGTAGTGGCGGGCGACCGGTTTTTGGGGCTGGTCTTGCAGCGCAGCCCCGAAACGGAGAATCCGGCCCCGGCAGACCTCTACGCCCACGGCTGCGCGGGGCGCGTGCTCAAGATGCTGAAATTTCCCGACGGCACGGTGCGGGTGCTGGTGGAGGGATTGCGGCGATTTCGTATAGTTGACTACACCTCGCAAGCCCCCTATTTGATCGCCCGCACCGAGAAGCTCAAGGACGAGGCCGACGAGTCGCTGGAGTTGACCGCGCTGTCGCGCAACGCCGAGCGCGAATTCCAGGAGATCATCAAGCTCTCCCCCACCCTGGCCGACCAGGTCAAGGTCGCCGCGCTGAACACGGAGGCCCCGGGCCAGTTAGCCGACTTGATCGCGGCCAATTTGAATCTGAGCCTGGAGGAGCGGCAGCACCTGCTGGAGATCCCCAACGTCAAGGACCGCCTCACGCGCCTTTTGCCCCTGTTGAGCCGCGAACTGGAAGTCCTCAAGCTCGGCTCCAAAATCCAGAACGAGGTCGTCGCCTCGATGTCCAAAAACCAGCGTGATTTTTTCCTGCGCGAGCAAATCCGCGCCATCCAGCGCGAGTTGGGAGAAGTGGATCCCGGCGCCGCCGAGGCCAAGGATTTGCGCGGCCAGATCGACCAAAACAACCTGCCCGAGGAACCGAAAAAAGTCGCCCTCAAGGAACTGGACCGGCTTCAGCAAATGCCCCCCGCCATGGCCGAATACACCATGACGCGCAACTACCTGGATTGGCTCATCAACCTGCCGTGGGCCAAATTCACCGAGGACAAGCTGGACCTTGCGGGCGCGGCCCGATTGCTGGAGGAACAGCATTTTGGCCTCCACAAAGTCAAGGACCGCCTTCTGGAATTCCTGGCCGTCATCAAACTCAAGCAGCAATTGAAAGGCCCCATCCTTTGCCTGGTCGGCCCCCCCGGCGTGGGCAAAACCTCCCTGGGCAAAAGCGTGGCCGAGGCGCTGGGGCGCAAGTTCGCCCGCATTTCGCTGGGCGGCATGAGGGACGAGGCCGAAATCCGCGGCCACCGCCGCACTTACGTCGG
The DNA here is from genome assembly GCA_049517295.1 of Verrucomicrobiota bacterium. Classification (GTDB taxonomy): domain Bacteria; phylum Verrucomicrobiota; class Verrucomicrobiia; order Limisphaerales; family Palsa-1400; genus JBEKSF01. The sequence continues at coordinate 49,787 of JBEKSF010000027.1, read as the reverse complement.
CGCACTTCCCGGCCGCATCATCCAGAGCTTGCGCCGCGTCGAATCGAGCAACCCGGTCATTCTGCTGGATGAATTGGACAAGGTCGGGTCGGATTTCCGGGGCGATCCGGCGGCGGCGCTGCTGGAGGTGCTGGACCCGTCGCAAAACAACGCGTTTGTGGACCATTACCTGGACGTGCCGTACGATTTGTCGCGCGTTTTGTTTTTGACAACAGCCAACTGGCTGGACCCGGTTCATCCCGCCCTTCGCGACCGGCTGGAAGTGATTGAACTGCCCAGCTACACGGCGGAGGAGAAGGTGCAGATCGCCAAGCGCCACCTGGCTCCGCGCCAGCTCGAGGAGCATGGGCTTAAGAAGAAGCTCGTTCGCATTCCCGACGCCACCCTGCGGCGGGTCATCCAGGACTACACGCGTGAGGCGGGCGTCCGCCAACTCGAGCGCGAGATTGCCGCGTTGACGCGCAAGGCCGCCCGCAAAATCGTCGGACGCCCGGGCCGGGAGACGCCGCTGGTCATCACCCCCGGCATGCTCTCCAGCTACCTGGGTTTGCCGACCTTCAGTTCCGAAGCGGCCGAGCGGATTGTTGAATTCGGCATCGCCATCGGCCTGGCCTGGACGCCGGTTGGGGGCGAGATACTCTTTGTCGAGGCGACCCGGATGCCCGGCAAGGGCGCCCTTATTCTCACCGGTTCGCTGGGCGAAGTGATGAAGGAAAGCGCCCAAACCGCCTTGAGTTTTCTGCGCAATCGCGCCGCCTCGATGGAAATTGACCTCTCCGACTTCGACAAGCGGGACATCCACATTCACGTGCCCGCCGGCGCGACACCCAAGGATGGTCCCAGCGCCGGGGTGACCATCGTGACGGCTCTGGCGTCGCTGATGATGCAGCGCCGAGTGCGCTCGGACGTTGCCATGACGGGGGAGATCAGCTTGCGGGGGCGCGTCCTGCGCGTCGGCGGAATCAAGGAGAAAGTCCTCGCCGCCGCCCGCTCCGGCTTGAAACACGTCATTCTGCCCGCGCAAAACCGCAACGACTGGCTGGACGTGCCGGTGGAAGTGCGCCGCAAATTGAAAGCCCATTTCGTGGATACCGTTTCAGAGGTCTTCCCGTTCGCTCTTAGTCCCAAATGAGACGCCGGTTTCTCCTGGCCATTTTGATGGCGGCGGCTGGGGCGGTTTCGCCCCTCTGCCCCGCGGAGCCGGCCTCCGAAGGAGCCGACGCCGGCCAGGCCCTGGCCCAACGCATTCGCTCCGCCGAGCCGGAGGAGAACTCCGAAATCCACGGCACTCTCATCATTCGCGCGGGTGGCCGAACCAGAAAGGTCCCGGTCGTCTGCCGCGTGGCTCTGGAGGGCGCGGGGTGGAAAACCGACTATGAAACGCCGGCGACGACCAACGGCCCGGCCGAGCGCCTGACGGTCATCCACAGCACCAACGGCCCGAACCTCTATTTTTACTCCCGCGCCGGCGGCCCCGCCGTTGCGGTGCCGGCCTCGGAGGCGGACATTCCGCTGGCCGGCTCGGATTTTTCGCTGACGGACCTGGGCCTGGAGTACCTGCACTGGCCGCAACAACTGCGGTTCCGCGACGAAACGCGCCTGGGCCAGGCCTGCTATGTCTTGGAAAGCCGCAATCCCGCCGCGCCCGGCGGCATCGCGCGAGTCAAAAGTTATATTGACAAGGAAACCGGCGGGCTGCTCGTCGCCGAGGCCTACGACGCCGGCGGGCGCGAGAACAAGGAATTCTCCCTGCATGGCAGCAGCTTCAAAAAGGTCAACGGCCATTGGCGGCTGGAAAAGATGGACATCCGCGACAAAAGAAAACGCTCGCAAACGGAGTTGAAATTTGATACGGATAAGGAGTGATCGCGCTTTTGTGGGGCAACCTTTTTGACGCGCTCTGCTGGCTCATTATCCTGCCGGTCGTGATCGCTCTGGGCTATCGCTGCCTGTCTCGGAGCGAAGACCCCAAGATGCTCATTTTCAAATGGGTCGCCTCCGCCGTGCTGCTGCTGGCCATTCTGGGGATGGTCGCCCGCCATTGGGTCGCCGCGCCCTTGTTCGTTGCCATTCCCGCCGTCTTCCTCGGTCTTTTATGGACGCCGAGCATCGGCGCCTTTTTGGTGAAGCCGTTCACCGACTCCTTGCACGGCGGCACTGAGGAAGTCGAACCCAAACCCTTTTATTACGTCGCCGAGGCGCACCGCCGCAAAGGGCTTTTCGAGCAGGCCGCCGCCGAGGTGCGGCAGCAATTGGAAAAATTTCCCGGCGACGTTCCCGGCCACATGATGCTGGCCACCATGCAGGCCGAAGACATGCACGATATGGCGGCCGCGCGGGCGACGCTTGAGGAATTGCTGGCCGCGCCCGATCTGGCCCCCCAAGCCGCCGTCACCGCCCTCTACACCCTGGCCGACTGGCAATTGCAATTCGGGCGCGATCCCGAGGCCGCCCGCGCCTCGCTGGAGCGGATCGTGGGCCTGTTTCCTCACACCCAATTCTCCCACGCCGCCGAGCAGCGCATCGCCCACCTGGCGGGCGCCGGCGAGACGCGCCATCAGCGCGAACACGCCAAATTCCAGGTGCGCGAGCGCGAGCGCAACATCGGCCTGCGTCCGCCCGTCCAGGCCGAACCGGAGAAGATCGACGCCAACGCCCTTGCCGGCGAATACGTCAAGCAGCTTGAAGCGCACCCGGCCGACACCGACACGCGCGAAAAGCTGGCCGTGCTCTATGCCGAACAATTCCACCGTCTCGACCTCGCCGCCGATCAACTGGAGCAATTGATTGCCGTGCCCGAAGAGACACCCAAACACGTCGCCCACTGGCTGAACCTCATGGCCACTCTCCATATCAAGCTGGCCCGCGACGAGGAGAGCGCCGAAAAGGCCGTGCGCCGCATCATCGAGAAATTCCCCAACTCCGGCCTGGCGGAAGTCGCCGCCGCCCGCCTGGCCGCCTTGCATCAGGAACTCAAGGAAGGCGTGATGCCGCAGGCCAAGCGCCTGGGCATCTATGACAAAGATATCGGGCTAAAATCGAATTGACAGATCGCGCGCCGCGGGCGCGTTGGTAAACCTCACCCACAGCAACCCCTCCTCCGCGTCATGCCGGAACGCGGGCGCGGAACCGCCCGCCAGCGTGACAGATCGCGGCGCGCGCGCAGCCTTCAGGAGCACGATTCCCGGCAGGCCCGCTTGTCCTTCCACCCGCAACGTCAGGCCGCCGGCTTCCGCCGGTCCCGGAGCCGTTTTGCACGCCGAGGCCAGCACCGTCCGCCCGGCCTTCTCCGCCGCGTCCACGTCCAGCAGGAACCATCGCGTGCCCGGCGTCAGCGCGACCTCGCTTTGCGGGCGCAATTCGGAGTCAAATAGATTTATCAGCCGCCCGCGCACCACGCGGGCCGGGCCGCCGATGGATTCGTCCAGCCCGGCGGCGACGATATAGGGGCCGCGCCGCAGCAGCAGGTAATTGCTCTCCTTCCAGGGCCAGTGGTCTTCGGCCTCCGCCGCCGCCTGCCGGACCGCGCTGACAAGGTCTTCGCCGCCCCGGTCGCTGGCCGCGATGTCCGCCGGGTTCCGCCGAATCCAGGCGACCACGCCGCGGCCGACCCGCCACGGTCCCGAATCCTTGTCGCTCAACGCCAACTGCTCGAAAAGATGCTGGCGCGGCGTGGCGTAATGCGCGCCGTTGGTGTTCCACCATTCCCGCGCGCCGTTGAACGGGTCGCCGTCGTCGTCGCAGACCGCCAGCACCCCGCCGCGCCTGACCCAGGCCGCCAGCGGCGGGTGCGCCCGCGGCGAGAGCGGTTTCATTCCGCGATACGTCAATAATAAGCACCGGAAACCGTCGAGGTAGCCGGGAATGGCGAAGTCCTCCAGTTGCGCCGGTTGGATGGGCATGCCGCGTTTGAGGAAGGGCAGCGCCAGCCCGTAAATCTGGCCCAAGTCCGGGTCGCTCGGCGCCGGGTCGCCGCGCTCGAACATCAGCGAGTCGCTCACCACCACGCCCAGCCCGCCGCTTCCGCAATCCCACGCCGTCTCCTTCTGGTCCATGTCGTTGAGCGCGTTGATCACTGTTTCAAATTCCGCCGCGTAAGCCGGCGGCATCGGACGGCGCTTGTCCGGCGGGGCGTTGCGCGGGTAGCGTCCCCCGAAAACCCGCTCCGGCCACGGCGCCACCTCGAACCGCCACACCTCCGGCTGAAAGAGCGACGCCGTCAGCGTGCATTCCCAATTCCGCTGGTAATCGGCCCAGTCGTGGTTGGGATTGTCCTCGATCGGATCGTTCAGATACCAGACCCGCCGCCCGGTGGCATGGACCAGATTTTGCATCGCCCCGTATTCCAGAAATGCCGTCTCGAACGTCCGCTCGCGCTGGCGCCCCTCATAAACATTGGGCGTTCGCGCGGTGCCCGTCCAGACTTGCGCGATGTAGCCGTCGCATCCGTTCAACAGCGCCAGGCTCGACTCCGGGCTGACGATCCGCCAGCTTGCGTAGTTCAACAGGCTGTGAGTCGGCACGTAGCACCGCACCTGGCGTCCGTTGCGCCGGTTGAATTCCAGCACGCAATCGAACACCTGCTGCAACGCGCGGCGGTAGAGAGAATACTTTAGGTTTGACGCGCGCCATTGCGCGTCCACCGACGAATGCGGCGCCTGCCACGGTTCGTGGTAAAAGCCCTGCCATTCGCGCTTGAATCCTTCCGAATATCCGTCCTGCACCCAGAACTCCGGCTCCTCCAGGTGAATGGCCTCCACTCCCGCTTCCAGCGCCCGCCGCACCCCGGCGCACAAATAGTTCCCGTAATTGGTGCTGGGGCAGATGTAAAACATCCCGCCGCCGTGCCCGTGAGGGTTGCCGTTGCGGTCGGTCTGCTCCTCGTCTTCGTGGTTCCGTCCGTCGAACTTGCCCTGCAGATAATCCTGGTACGGGCCCCACGCCACGCCGGTCATCAGATGCACCCGGTAGCCGTGTTCGCGCCAGGATCGCACCCGCTCCGGCATATCGTTCTCAAACCCGTAAACGATCGCCACGTCCGAACGCAGATCACAATTCCCCTGCCACGCCACGTGCGTTTGAAAGCATGTCCGCTCCAATCCCTGCAACGGGTCGGCCACAAACGACGGCGCCTCATCGGACGCTGACACCGCCAGCGCGGCAACAACCGAACCAAGACAAGCCAATTGGGATGAAATTTTCATGGTGAAGCGCGGGTTTGCAGAAATTCCTTCACCGCACGCAGAATCGCCGGGCGGTTCGCCCAGAGCGCGTCATTGTGCCCGCCGCTGATTTCACAAAGGACTTTGGGCCGGTTTGCGGCGGCGAAATTCTCCTCCGCGTGATGGAACTTGATTAATTCATCCTGCCGGCTGTGCAGGATCAGAACCGGGATTCTCAGACGCGGCAGCTTGCTGCGCGTATCGTATTTTATCGTGCCGAGCCAGCGGACCGGCAGCCACGGGAAAACCTCCGCCCCGATGTCCGGCACGCTCGTAAAAGTGCTTTGCAGAATCAGCCCCCCCAGCTTTTCGCGCAACGCCAGTTCGCTGGCCACTCCGCCGCCCAGGGACTCGCCGTAGGCGATGATCCGGCTGCCGTCAAACCCCTTCCCCGCCAGCCACCGGTACGCGGCCTGCCCGTCGCGATACGTTCCCTCCTCGCCCGGCTTTCCATCACTGCGCCCGTAACCGCGGTAATCGAACGCCAAAACGCCCGCGCCCGTCTCCAACAGGACGGCGTAAAGATCGAGGCGATGGCTGATGTTGCCGCCGTTGCCGTGACAAACCAGGATGACCGGCGCGGAATTCGATTCGGCGGGAAAATACCAGGCGTGAATCCGCTGGCCGTTCTCGACGGTAATGAAGACCTCCTCGCATGGCCGGCCCAACGCTCCCGGCGCGGCCTCCAGCGCCGCGGAAGGCTGGTAAACCTGGCTATGTTCGAATCGTCGCAGCATCCCAATGAGCGCCAAAGCGCAAAGTCCGGCCGCCGCCAACCTCATCCAAATTCGTTTTCTCTTCAACTTCAGCTCACGCATTCAAGTCCGTTGGCGCGGCATTTTCAGGTCCCTTGGACAGCGGGGATTCTTTTCGCCTCGGCCACCAGTTGGGAAAACATCTCTGTTTTGGCCAGCAGTGCCGGGTCTTTGTCCAGGCCGGCAACGCTGCTGCTTGCGCGCAGGGTCCAGTTGTCGGCACTGACGGAGCCGGGAGTGTTGAAACGCTCTCTCTGGCCAAAGACGTCTGTCAGCATCACCACCGCCAGCCACGAATTGGATTGGACGACCCGCTCCAGGTAGGCCCGGTGCAGGTGATCTGTAAATTCGCGCGGCGGCTCTTCTGCGCCGATTCCGGCGAAATCCATGAACCGTCGCAGTTCCCTGCGGTTTTCCTCCACGTTTTTGCCCGCGTCGATGTTCCGCCAACACTCCTCCCACGCCCCGGCCAGCGGCGGATGATCGTGCGTGGCCGGCTGCACCAACGACAAGCGCGGATATTGCGCCGGGTTGTGGTAGCTGCCGTCAGGGTAACGAAAGAGCGAGGGAATGCGAAAGCCGGGAATGGCCAGCTTCTGCAATGTCGTCGGCACGTAGTCCGGCACCACGCCCAGATCTTCCGCAACGACTGTGGTGTCGCCGGCCGCCTCCTGTACGACCCGCAGGATTTCCTCTCCCTGCCGTTGATTGGCCGCCTTGTGTTCCGGCGTGTCGTCGGGAAACTCCTTGAATCCGGGCAGCCGTCCCCCGGTTTTGGCCGCCGCTTGCGCCTCGTCCAGCGGCAAAAACTCCGCGTTGCGATCCGGCGTCCACGGAAACGAGTAAATGCGGAAAAACCCCAGGGCGTGATCGATCCGAAAGAGGTGGAAGTTTTTCTGTATGTTGTCAATGCGCGTGCGCCACCAGCCAAAATCGCGCCGCCGCAACTCCTCCCACTGATATTTGGGAATGCCCCAGTTCTGTCCCCATTTCTCCGTGAACGGATCGACCTTGAATACCTTTTCGGGCGGAGCGCCGCCGCTCCAACTCAAATCAAACAGGGCGGGGTTGGCCCAAACGTCCGAACTGTAGCGGCTGATGCCAAAGGGGATGTCGCCCATGAGGAAAACCTGCCGTTGCGTCGCATAGTCTTTCAACCCGCGCCATTGGCTGAAGGCGATCCATTGCACGTAGGCGAAGAAAAGCTGCCGGGTCACGATCTTCTCGCGCTCTCTTTCGGGCAGCGACAGCAACCAGGCGCCGGCGCGATGGGGCGTGCGATGCTCGGCGGGCCAGCGGTCCCAGGCGGGCGCGTTGCCGTTCTCCTCCATCAGCGCGCGAAAGAACGCGTAATCGGCTATCCAGTCGGCGTTGCGCATGAGAAACTGCCGGAATTGGACGGCGCGCGGCGTGTCTTTGCGCAAATGATGGCGCAGGAAATTCTCGAACGCCGCCTCCAGCAGGCGCCCTTTAAGCTGCTTGACCCTGGCGTAATTCAGCGGCCCCTGGCGCAATTCGGCCAGCAGCCTCGCCGGCGCCAGTTTGGCGAATTCGCGCGGCTTCAGGTCCGGTATCCGCCGCGGCGCCACGGCAAGAGTCCCCGGCTCGATGGCGAGGGAACTGATCGCGTTGTAGGGGCTGTTGTCGTCGCTGGTCTCGTTGATGGGCAGCATTTGAAAAATGCTCAACCCGTGGCGATGACACCAATCAATCATCTGGCGCACTCCCTCGGTGTCGCCGATGCCGAGATCCTCCTCGGTGCGAATGGCAAAGACCGGCTCCAAAATGCCGGCCAGCGATTGCTCTGGACTCAGTTTCATAATCAAATCGCCCAAACTTCAACACAGCTCCGTTGCGCCGTCAATCATTGGCCACCCGCATAGATATGCGAGTTCACACTTGCCCGCCGATGCCCTATGCTGGCGGCAACATGGATAAACCCCGTCTGAGCTTCTGGCAAATCTGGAACATGAGCTTCGGCTTTCTCGGCATTCAGTTTGGCTGGGGTCTGCAACTGGCCAACATGAGCGCCATCTACGCCAAGCTCGGCGCGCAGCCCTCCAAAATCCCCATCCTCTGGCTCGCCGGGCCGGTCACCGGCTTGATCGTCCAGCCGATTATCGGCGCGATGAGCGACCGCACCTGGGGACCCCTGGGCCGCAGGCGCCCCTATTTCCTGGCGGGCGCGATTCTTTCCAGCATCGCTTTGTTCATCATGCCCGATGCCCCGGCGTTGTGGGCCGCCGCCACCATGCTCTGGATTCTTGACGCCTCCATCAATGTGAGCATGGAACCCTTTCGCGCCTTCGTCGCCGACCTCCTGCCAATGGGTCAACGGACGGCCGGGTTTGTCATGCAGAGCTTTTTCATCGGACTCGGCGCCGCCGCCGCCAATGCGTTGCCCGATGTGCTGGGCAGCCTCGGGGTCGCTGGCAACGCCGCCAACGGCGTGCCTTTGACCGTGCAATACTCCTATAAGTTGGGAGCGGCGGTCTTTGTCCTGGCGGTGTTATGGACCGTTTTTACGACGCGCGAATACCCGCCGGAAAACATGGAGGAATTCCGGCGACGCAAACCCGCCGGTTTTCGCCCACAGCCGGTCTTCCTGCTTTTTGGCGCACTGGCGGGCGGGTTGGTGGGATTGGGACGCGGCCTCACCGTCGATCATTCGCTCAGTGCGTGGCAGATTCTGGCCGGCGCCGCCATCGGCATGGTCATCGGCCTGGTTCTCAGCGGCCCGGATGTCGCGCCAGCCATTCGGGAAATGCCCGCGACGATGAAACAATTGGCCGTGGTGCAGTTTTTCACATGGATGGGGCTGTTTTGCATGTGGATGTTTTTCACCCTGGCCACGGCAAGGCAGATTTTCCACACCGCCGACGCCCAAAGCAAGGCCTTCGACGAGGGAACGGCCTTTGGCGGGCGCACCTTTATGTGGTACTCCATTGTGTGCTTTCTCGGCGCCTTCGTCCTGCCCCTGGCCGCGCGCCTGACCAGCCGCAAAATTGTTCACGGCCTGGCGCTGGCGGCGGGCGGACTGAGCCTGCTGGCGACCGGGTTCATCCATGACAAAGTGCTGTGGCAATGCACCATGATTGGCGTCGGCCTGGCGTGGGCTTCGATCCTTTCCATGCCGTATGCGATTCTCTCGGGGGCGCTGCCCGCCGCGCGGATGGGTGTGTACATGGGCATTTTCAATTTCTTCATTGTCCTGCCCGAAATCGTCGCCTCGCTCGCCCTGGAACCGATTGTCAAGAATGAATTCGGCGATGATCCCGTCAAAGCCGTCATGCTGGGCGGGGCATTCCTCCTCCTGGCCGCCCTGTTGATGGCGATAGTCCGGGACAACGCCCCGTCGGCCGCCCCCGCCCCTTGAGCGCCTCGATTCACTTTGCCCCAAAGAGAGCGGCGGCGCGCTTTTGGGTTTCCTCGATCGTCACGTCTTCCTTGTGGGTGGCCACTGTCCATAGATGCCCGAAGGGATCGGTCAGCGTGCCGGAACGGTCGCCGTAGAAATGGTCTTGCGCCGGGCGGGATACCTTGGCTCCCAGCGCGACGGCCCGTGCGATCACCGCGTCGCAGTCCTCCACATAAAGACAGATCAGCACGGGCGTGCCGCCGACGGAAACCGGGCTGCGCGCATTGATTTGGGGGGCTTCATCGGCCAACATGATGCGCGAATCGCCGATCTGGATTTCCGCGTGGCCGATTTTGCCGTTGGGCATCGGCATGCGCATGACTTCGCGCGCGCCGAAGGCCTGCATATAGAATTCAATGGCGCGGGCGGCATCCTGCACAAACAGATACGGTGTCACGGCGCGAAAGCCGTCCGGGATGTAGTGTACTTTGGGTTTCATTTCAAATCTACTTGACTGCCTTGATGTCGTAGCACAGCAGCAAATCCTGATCGCGGATGTATAGCCTCCCATTCGCAATCACGGGATGCGTCCAGGCTTTTGCCTCCGAGCGTTCGGGTTGCGTGAAGCGGCCTTTTTCCGTGTAGCCGCCCGGCGCCGCATCCACCAGTATGATCGCGCCGGTGTCTTCTTCGCGGCAGTAAAGTTTGCCGTCCGCGTAGGACACGGAGCTTTTCTTGATCTTTGCGTTCTCGGCCCAAAGGGCCTCGCCAGTCCTGGCGTTCTGGCAGGTCAACCCTTTGCCGTCGCAGTAGCCGTAGATGTAATCGCCCACCCGCACGACCCCGCCATGGTGGTTGTTGATCAGGTGGTTTGCAAAAACCTGCTGCGCCGAAAAGGCGCCGTTGGTCTTTGTCACCTTGAAGAGGCTGCAGCCCGCTCCGTAGCCGGAGGTCACATAGATTTCATTGCCCGCCACAACTGGAGTGGGGATGATCGCGATGTTGCCCCGGCGGACGGCTTTCCACAGCACGCCGCCATCTTTGGCCGAGATGCCGACAACGCTCGCCGCCGTCAATTGGACGTATTGATGTGTGCCGTCAATGTCCGCCGGAACAATGGACGGATATTGGGCCGCGTCAGTGAACTCCTTGGACTGCCAGATAAGATCGCCGGTCTTCTTGTTCAGTGCCACAAGGGCGCCCTTCTGTCCACCCGGCGTTGCCACCACTTGCTCTCCATCTGCCAGCGGGGATTCCGAGTAGCCCCAGGTGGGAGGCCCCCCGCCAAAATCCTTCACAAGGTCTTTGCGCCACTGTTCCTTGCCGTCCACAGCGCTCACGCAAATCAATACGCCCCACGGATCGAGCGCAAAAACAAGATTTCCGTCCACGGCCGGCGTACAACGCGGTCCGGGAAAATCGTACCCCGGCATGCAGGGCGAACCCGGCGCGCCCACTTTGGTGGACCACAGTATCTTGCCGTCGGTGGCGTTTGCCGCGACCAACCAACCGGCCTCGTCTTTGTCGCCCATCGTGTAGAGACGGTCCCCCACGACGGACGTCGAGGAATAGCCTTTGCCGAATCCCGCGGCCTTCCATGCCAGTCTCGGCCCATTCGCCGGCCACTCCGCCAGCAACCCCGTGTCGGCGGATTTGCCGTCCCGGTTCCGTCCGTTCCACTGCGGCCAATCGTCCGCCCACGCGCAACCTGCGCCTGCTACAGCAATGCACGTCAATAGCAGCCTCGTTAATCCGATCTTCCGACTCGTAGTCATGGTGAACCCAAGAGCCCTACGGAGCGCCCGCCTGCCTGACGCGGTAGAAGCGCCCGATGCCGTTTGTCCACTGGGGGTCGCAGAAGTGAGCCAGGCCGTTGGTGAGAGCGACGGTCTGCAAGGGCTGCCACGAGGGAAAGGCCAGGTTCGTGCAAACCTCCACGATCACGGGGAGGTTCGTGGACCAGGAAATGGTAAAGCCGAACCCGTTGGTCCCGACCCCAAAATCCGGCCCGCGGGACAGGATCACCGGGCGCCGCATCGCCCACGTTTCTGTCCTGATTCCGTAAAAGGTCTGGCTCCACCCGGCTGTCCCTGGAAGATAATAGGCGGTCGCCGGGTCCTCCGCGAACACTGACGCGTCGGCGCTGGGGGCATTGCCCAGAAAACAGACGCCCATCAAGCCGTGACACATTGAAAAGGCCGAGCCTCCGATTTGGATGACGCTGTTGGGGATCGTCACGCTGGAGAGACTGCATGGGGAGAAAGCCCCGCTTGCAATGGTGGTGACGCCCCAGGGAACCGCATAGCTGGCGTTGGCGTCGGTTGAACCACCGGTGCCCTCGCCGCCGGCGGGGTACTGGATCAGCGTCGTCCGGCCCTTGTCAAACAGAACCCCGCCGTCGCTGCTGTAGTCTGGATTGCCTGCGTCCACGTCGATGGACTGCAGCAGGTAACAGTTCCCGAACGCGCCGCTTCCGATGCTGGTAACGCTGCCGGGGATGGTGACGTTGGTTAAGCCGCTTTCCTGGAACCCCCAGGAGCCGATATTGGTGAGTCCCTCGGGGAGCGTCAGGCCGGAGAGGCCGTAGCAATTGGCAAACGCCAACGGGCCGATGCTGCCGATGCCTTGTGGGAGCGTGACGCTGGAGAGCGAGATGCAGTATTGGAACGTCCCCTCCTGGATGCAAGTGATGCCTTCGCCGATGGAGACGTTGGTCAGGGCGCACTCGTAGAACGAATCGTATCCGAGGTTGGTGACACTGTCCGGAATGCTGACGCTGCTCATGGCGCACTGCCAGAACGCATAGTCCCCGATGCTGATCACGCCATCGGGTATTGGGGCATTGGTCAGGCCGTAGCACTCTTCGAATGCCGCGTTCCCGATGTTGGTGACGCCGCTCGGGATGCTGACGCTGGTCAGGCTGCCGTAAAGAAACGCACCGTCCCCGATCGAGGTGACCGGCAATTGGGACAACTTTCCAGGAATGGTCACCGCGCTGGCGAGTCCGCAGTAGCCCGTGATGGTGGCAGCGCCGTTGGTCGTCGTATAGATGAGGCCCTCCTTGTTGGTGTAGCTGACCTGGGCCTGGTCCCCCAAGGCGGCCAGGAGCACGCATCCCAGCAGGAGCGTCGTTTGGTTCCTCATAGTTCTTTCACCGGCTTATGCTCATTCCCAATGGGCCTGCCCTCTTGCGCCAAAATCCTCTCGCGGGCATCCGTACCTTCAAAGGTGTCTCACACAGGGTGAATGTCCCATCACTCTCCGCCTCGATCAAACCCTTAGACATGCGAAAAAGGGACATACTCGTGCAATAATCGGCTGCGCCGGGAAAAGTGCGTTTTCCGGCGCAAATCAGACGTGTTTCCGATTCTGTCCCGACAGGAACTTGCCGAAGGTTTAGCCATTGGGCTTGACCTCCAGGGTGTAGGTCACATCGCTAACGCCATCGGTGTCAAGCGCAAGCGCAACCGCCTTGGCGATGTCGCCCGGGGCGGAAACCGTTCCCGAGAGTATAACGTGCCCGCGGTCAGCGGAGACGGAGATTTTCCAAACCGAAAGGTCTTTGTCCTCCGCGAATTTTGCCTTGATGGCGGCGTCGATGCGGGCGTCGGCGGCGGAATCAGCCACTTGCGCGCCCAGGTCGCGCGCCTTGCGCCGAACGATCTTACCGGTTCGGGCCAGCTCGTCCTTGATCTCATCGGCGCCCAGATCCAGGGTTTCCAACTTGGCTTTCATGGCGTCGGACACAAGCTGGGCGGTGTCGCGGGCAGAGGCGCCGGCTTGGGTGGCGGCGGCCTCGTAGCGTTGCTCGGCCTCGGGATGCTGGCGGGCCTTGTTTTGTACAAACCAGAATCCCGCCGCACCCACTACGATGCCGAGAACCAACCCATTGAGAAATCTTCTCACGCTGTTCCTTTTTGTTGACGCAACTTCAACTGACTTGACTTCGCTCTTTTACTTGAAAGGAGTCACGGCCCGCCATCAGGGAAATAACGGTTGCGGAAGCGTTGAAAACATTATGCCAGCCATCAGGGAATCACTCAACTGATGGAAATTCATCCATTATCGGAATCGCCAACCGGGCAATTCCCCTATGGCGCGCCGGCGGGCCGTGGATAAATTAGACTGTGGGGAAACGCTGGCCCGGCGTTGGGGCCAGTCAACAATGCATAATTAACTAGGACACGAACTATGAGAATCAGCAGTCCCGCATTCAATAACGGGGGAACCATTCCCGAAAGATACACCCGCGACGGCGGCAACAAATGGCCGACCCTGCGGTTCTACGACGTTCCCGCCACCGCGCAGAGCCTGGCCCTGATCGTGGGCAATCCCGACGCCCCGCGTGGCGCCTTTACACACTGGATTGTGTTTAACATTTCCCCAGCCACCCGCGAACTAAACGAGGATGCGGAGCCGGGCATGTTGCATCAGGGGCGCAATGATTACGGGCAGGACGACTATGCCGCCCCCATCTCGCCCTCCCCTGAGCACCAATATTATTTCCGGCTCTACGCGCTGGACACCCAACTGCCGCTCTCGCACGGCGTTTCCCGATTGCGCCTGGAATCCTCGATGATCGGCCATGTCATCGCCGAGGCCGAAATCCAGGGCCATTTCGCCGCGCCCGTGCCGGTGGGAGTGCCTGCATAAGCTCTCTTGTCGAGGGCGGGTAGCAGCATTTCACAATGGGTGTGGACTGCTCCTTCAAATTCACACGCAAATGTCAGAACAGCGGCATGATGGCTTGCGCCTGCGCTGCTTTTGCTCATTGCGCTTGGAGAATGTAAAACCTCTGCGGGACCCTGCGAGTCACGGTATTGGTGGCGGTCATGGTGAAATTGCCGCTGGCGCTCAAAACATTGGTCGCCACGCGCGTCCATTGGCTCAACGGTAATCCAAGATTGGAGCTCATGAGCACATAGTACGTCCGCCCGAATGCACCATTGATCCCGTTGAACACCAAATTCGCGCCGGACAATTCGATGCCGCCGATGCTGGGTTCAGCCCGGAACACGCCGATGTCATCAAGCCCGAGATAACTGATGTCATCCTCGAATCCAAATTCCAAAACTGTGCTGGCGCCGGTCGCCGAAACTGAGAACTGCAGGTTGGTCCATCCGATGGCAGCGATGTTGGCTTCATCAAAGAGGGTGTTTCCATTCCACGACACCAGAAACTCGTTGGGAGTCTCGCCGTCAGGGCTGTCCAGCCACAAGGAGACCCAATAACGCGCTCCGGCTTTCGTCGCCAGTGTCTGCGAAAGATAGCTGAGGGAACCGGAGGACCCTAACGCCGCCAGATAATCCCCTGAGTACGGCGAAATTCCAGATTGAGAACCGTCGTCAACAAAATTATCCACAGGATCGCCCCCGGATAGGATCCAGTCGGTGAAGTCCCCTGTTTCAAAGCCGCCGTTGAGAACCAGACCCGAATAGTAGGGCGCAGCCAACGCTGTGATGGACGGGCCGATGCCGTTAACCTCAACACCCAGATTATTGGTGGCGATGAGATTTGGCTGGTAGGCGCCGCCGATGGCGTATGTGTGCGACGGGTACTGTCCGGTACCGATCCGGCCATCGCCAAAATCCCACTGCCAGTTGACGATGGCGTTGCCCCCGCTGTCTATGTTCGTGGCGCTGAATTGAACGGTCAAGGGAACCGCGCCGGTGGTCGGATTGGCGCTGAATTGAACAGTGGCTAAGAAAACGTCGATGAACGGGCCGGCGGCTGAAACCACCTCGCCAATCGCATTGGTGATTGCGAGTATTGGATCGAACTCCCCGGGGCTTTCATAAGTGTGGGATGGATGTTGCCCGGAGCCGGTCGAGCCGTCGCCAAAATACCACTCGATGTTGGTGAGGGCGTAACCCTCGCTGTCGATATTTGTGAGGCTGAATTGAACGGTCAACGGGGACAGACCCTCCGACGGGACGGCGGTAAACTGGGCCGTGGGAAGGCTAACGGAGGACCCGAAAGCTATGAGAGTGCTTCCGGCATTGTTGACCGCAACAAGTTCCGGGAAATAAATGCCGCCGGAATCGTAGGTGTGCGAAGGGTCCTGTCCGGTATCGGTGGTTCCATCGCCGTAATTCCAACTCCAGTTGGTGATAGCGTTTCCGTTGCTGTCAGCGCCCGGGCCGCTGAATTGGGCGATCATGGGCAACAGGCCGTTGGTAGGGGAAACCGACCACGGGCACTGGTTGGTGAACGTTTCAGAGGCAACGTTTGTCGCGCCCAAGTCGATTTGAAATGTTTTGATCGTGTTTGACGTGCCGGCGCCCTGGAAGGTCAACGGCTTCCCGGACGCCCCGCTCTGGGAAAAGGAACGCAAATCCAAATCATATTCGCCCGAAACCTGGTCAAAAAAGAAGATTTGATAAGGGCCTTGCAAGGGTTGGTAGATGTTCACAAAATGCGCTGTGTTTGTGCCGGGCGCGCCGGTCAGATCATTGTTCTCAATGCAATCTACAAAGTGGACTGATTGCGGGATTTCTTGCAGCACCAGCCCGCTTGCCGGGTCATAGCCTGTTCGGCGCCCCAGGGAGTCCACCACCAGGATATCGCCCGCGTTGCCGGTGGCGACATCGAGTCCGCTCACGTCGCTCTGCGGATCGCCCACATAGCCGCGGGTTTCGAACTGGTTGTCGTAGTAATCCAGGTTGGTTGCATCGGCGTGGCCCGGGTCATTTATCACGAATTGGCCTTCTTGCTCGCCGATGACCAGAACGAAATGACCGGGCGCTCCGTTGGCGTTAAGGTTTACGCCCACAATCACGGGATGACCGGCCGCCAGTTGCTCACTCAGATACAGAGCGTCGCTGGTGCGGTAGCCATGAAACTCCAGTTTGCCCCCCGAAGCGTCGCGGGTCGCCGGGTCCCAATCGACACTGGTTTGGACAAAATCATCGTTATCAACCATTAGGGTGTTGAGGGCGCCGGGATCGGTGGCGATACCCGCGTAATGTAGCGCCATCGCCAGGCAAGAAAGGGCGCATCCTTTCTGTTGAATGGTATAATTGGAATCAGCGTAAGCGTCGGCTCCCCATCGCGAGTCGCCCTGGCTGAAACGTTCGACATCCAGGACGGTGTTGGCCAGGTTGACGACCGCAAACACGTAACGCCCGAGCACATTGGTGTTGAAAGAGTTGTGAATGAGGCCCCCGGGATTACTGTCCAACAGTTCGCCGGGCACTTCGGACCCAGGCCATTCAAAAGACGTGCCAGGAAGCTCGCTCCCGTTGGAAAAACCCGCCACGGCGGAAAAGCCGCCCAATCCGTCCACGCCCTCGCTGGCGTCCCCGGTTTCCCACTGAATTTGGTCGTAGTTGAACTCAATGTCGAAGTCCCCTTGGTTCCGGTCCGAACGGTCAATCAGGATGAGTTCAAAGCTGTCGAGCTTGTCCACGTTGGTTTCAAAATACCCCACGCCAATCCAGTCAACGCCGAAGGCCTGATGACCGTCCACCTTATCGTTGCCGAACGTGACCACGTTGCCCACTCGTGTGTCCACATCGGCAAAAAACGGGGCGATGATCTCCCTCTCGGAATTCACCAGCCCGAACGGCGTAAAAACTCCGAGAGGCTCGTCAAAGGTGATGTTCCCGTTGTTGTTGACGTACAAGTTGGAGAACGACTCGCCAAAGAATTTGACGGCAAATCCAATCGGAACGGAGGCCGGTGTGCAGCCGGACGGCACGCCGTTGTCGGGTCCGATGCAGGGGTAACTGCCATCGTCATTAGGGCCAAAGACGGTCGTGGCAAATCCGGGCAGATTCCGGATCGCGCCCGCCTGCACTACAACAGCCTGCGACAACACCACGAATAGAGTAAGAATCCTGGCTTTCATAAGTCGCCTTTTGTAAGGATCGGTTTGCAGTAGATACCGGTATAGTCAATCAGCATTGCGAACTCGCGTCAAGCGTTAAGAGCGCGTTCGGAAATTCGTTGGAGTCGCCGCGCGAGGGCGCGCGGCCCGCGGGAAATGGCCGCAAATCGGCAACTCCGCGGGCCCGGTCCCCCGGCCGGGCGGTTTTTAAAACAATATAACTGACAGGCCTCTGATGGAGTTCATTTTTGACTCGCGCCGGCCGCCATTCCCGGTGCATACCACCGCCATGAGACATTGGCTCCTGGCACTGCTTTGCGCCGCCGGACTTCTGCGCGCCGCGGGCGATCCCGTGGATGATCTGGTCCTGACGGAGATGCGCCACAACCCCATTCCGGGCCTCGCCCTGGAAATCATTCAAAACGGCAAACCGGTCAAAACCGGCGCCTACGGCGTTGCCAACCTGGAATGGCGGACGCCCGTCACCCCGGACACCGTCTTCGAGATCGGCTCAATCACCAAGCAATTCACCGCCGCCGGCATCCTCCTCCTGGCCCGGGACGGCAAGCTCGCGGTCGATGACAAAGTCTCCCGCCACCTCAAAGACACGCCGCCAAGCTGGGCCAACATCACGCTGCGGCATTTGTTGACTCACACCTCCGGCATCAAGAATTACACCGCGCTCGCCGGTTTCGAGTTGACCCGGCATCTGACCCAGGCCCAATTCATCCGCCGGCTCGGCGCCCTGCCGCTCGACTTTCCGTCGGGCGACAAATGGTCCTACTGCAACAGCGGCTTCAACCTCCTCGGTTACGTCATCGAAAACGTCAGCGGCCAGGATTACTGGTCGTTCATGCGCGCCCGCGTTTTTGGCCCGCTGGGAATGGCCGCGACAACCAGCCGCGACCCGCGCGCAATCATCCCCTTCCGCGCCAGCGGCTACGAAACCAATCGCGCCGGCCAATACGTCAACCGCGATTCCGACTTGACCGATGTCTTTTCGGCTGGCGCCATCGTTTCGACGGTGGGAGATTTGGCCAAATGGAGTGCCGCCCTGGACGCCCGCCAACTCCTTTCCGCCGCCACCGAGCAGCGGATGTGGACCCCCGTCCGGCTCAACAACGGCCAAACTCACGATTACGGCTTCGGCTGGTTCCTGGAACCGCTTCGGGGCCATCAAAACATCGGTCACAGCGGTTCGACGTCCGGATTCTCGGCCAGCTTCCAGCGCTTTCCCCACGACGGCCTGGCGGTCATCGTCCTGACCAACTCGGATAAGGAGGGCGTTGCCACACAGGTGGCCAAAAAAATCGCGCTGATCTATTTGGAGAGATAGGAAGCTTCCCCGCCTACTTCACGCCCCTTACCCGGAAGCCTTCGGCTTCCAGCAACGCACGGACCTTCTCCACCTCATTGTCCTTGATTTCTATGGCCCGCTGCCGCGTCGTCCCTCCGCAACCGCATTCCCGCCGCAGCTTGCGCGCCAGGTCCTGGATCGACTCGTCGCTCACCGCCGGGGCGAAATCCCCAATGACGATCACCGTTTTGCCTCGGCGATGCGGCCTTTCCCGCCGCAGCACCACCCTGCCGGAGGCTCCCTTGACGGGTCTCGCCGGGGCCGGCGCCGGGGCGGCGTTCTCCTCCCCCAGCGGCAGGCTGTCGATCAGCAACCCGGCGAACGGGTTGATCAATTCCAGATCGGTCGCCGATTCACTTTTATCTTTTCTTGCCATACACAATGACAAAATATGGTGCAACCACCTGCATGAGACAATTGAAATCCGCCGCGCGCAACCAAAATCTTGCCCGGTTTTTCGGGAAAACGGGACCGCCCGGCTTGCCCCCCCGGCGGAATTTGCCACGTTTTTGTCACTTTTTCTTGCCAGCGGCGCGAATTAGCTTTACTCTTTCCCAAGAGCATCGGTCGTTAACACAACGCTGTTATGTATTTCGGAGCCGATTATCATCCAGAACATTGGGTCCACCCTTACGCGGGAACTCCTGGCGACCCGGAGTCCCGATGGAAGCAGGACATCGAACTGATGGTCGCCGCCGGCATGAACACCGTCCGCATGGGCGAGTTCGTATGGGGCCTGTGCGAACCGCGCGAGG
Source organism: Verrucomicrobiota bacterium (assembly GCA_049517295.1). GTDB lineage: Bacteria > Verrucomicrobiota > Verrucomicrobiia > Limisphaerales > Palsa-1400 > JBEKSF01. The sequence goes on along the minus strand of JBEKSF010000027.1, from coordinate 30,512 downwards.
GTGAATACGATTTCGCCTGGCTCAAACGGGTCATGGATTTAATGACCACCGAGGACATTAAAGTTGTTCTGGCCACTCCCACCGCCGCTCCGCCCATCTGGCTGACCAAGAAATATCCCCAGGTCCTCCCTGTCGATGAGCGTGGTCTGCCCCTGTGCGACGGCACCCGCCACGCCTGCTGCCTCAACAGCGACGTCTATTGGGAATACTCCAAGAGAATCGTCCGCGCCATGGCCGGCGCCCTTGGCCGCCACCCCCAGCTCATCGCCTGGCAGATTGACAACAACATCGGCGCCCACTCCGTGCAGCCCTCCTTCAACGAGGAAACACGCCGCGATTGGCAATTGTGGCTCAGAGCCAAATATGAAACCATCGACCACCTTAACAACATGATGGGGCTCCGCTTCTGGGGCCAGACCGTCAGCGACTGGGAGCACGTCCCCATGCCCAAGGTCGCCCCCGCGCCCCACAACCCGGCCCTCATGCTCGACTGGCGCCGCTTCTGCAGCGACACCATCGTCGCCTTCGTCCGCATGCAGGCCGACTTGCTCCATGAATTGACCCCTAACGCGCCCGTCACCACCAACATGCGCGCCTTCGGCCAGCAGGTGGATCTCTTCGACGTGGCCGACGCCCTCGATTTCGCCTCCCTCAACAGCAACGCCACCATCAAGACCAAATCCTCCGAAAACGCCTGCGAAGTCGATCTCCTCCGCTCCCTTAAAAAAGCCGCCGTCAAAACACCTGACGGCGACGGCGCCTTTTGGGTCATCGAACAAAAGGCCGGCCACGTCAATTGGCAGGATGTCAATTCCCTTGTCCGCCCCGGCGTCGTCCGCCTCTTTACCTACCAGACCATCTCCCGCGGCGCCGACGGCGTCCTTTATTTCTTCTGGCGCCAGCCCCGCATTGGACAGGAAAAATTCTATGGCGGCGTCCTGACCCACGACGGCCGCGGCGAAAATCGCAGTTACAAGGAAATCAGCCAGATCGGCCAGGAAATCAAACGTCTGGCCCCCGCCCTGGTCGGCACCAAGGTCGTCGCCGATGTCTGCATCCTTTACACCCACGACAACGACTGGACCCTCGCCCTGCCACGCCAGCCCAACAAATACTTCTCGCTGCGCGAGCACATCCAGCTCTTCTACACCGCCCTGCACGACCGCAACATCGCCGTCGATTTCGGCCGCCCGCACGACGACCTGTCCAAATACAAACTGGTCATCGCCCCTTCCCTGAGCCTGCTGACCGGCGCCGAAGCCGACGCCCTGAAAATTTACGTTCAAAACGGCGGCACCCTCCTGGCCACCTGCAACACCGGCCTGGTCGATGAACACCAGATCGCCGCCGACTCCGGTTACCCCCACGACTTGACCGACTTGTTCGGCATGGAGGTCGTTGAATTCGATCCCCTGTCGCCGGACGATGAAAACCACCTCGCCTTCAAGGGCGCCTTCCACACCAGCACTCTGCACACCGCCCGCCTCTGGTGCGACGTCATCGAACCGCACGGCTGCCAGATTCTGGCCAACTTTGGCCGTGAATTCTACGCCGGCTGTCCCGCCATGACCATGCACACCTTTGGCCTGGGCAAAGCCATCTATTTCGGCACGGTTTCACAGCAGCCCTTCTACTACGACCTCGTCCTGTGGCTGCGCACTATCTGCAACCTCCAGCCCCTCCTCAAAGTGCCCGACACCGTCGAAGTCAGCCTCCGCCAGAAAGGCGACCACAAGATTTTCTTCCTCCTCAACCACCAAAGCGCCTCCGTCCGCATCACCTTCTACAAACCGATGCATGATTTCCTCACCGGCCGCAATTTCAGCGGCAACTACGACCTGCCCCCTCACGACGTCCTCGTCCTCGATGAGAACCTCGCCGACAAAACCGCGGTGTTGGTTGAGGACGTCCCCACCCCCGCCCAGAAGGCCTGATTTGCCAATCCGCCGCCGCCCTGATAGCTTTCCCGACCGTGGAACGTCCTTTTCCCTATCGCCACTTGCGTCCGAGGCCCGCGCCGGTCGGCGCACGGCAGCGCGCGCTGGCCCAATGGCGTCGATGGGATTGGAGCGCCGAAGAAAAGACACGCCAGCCGTCAGCCCAATCCGCCGCCCAACTCATGCCTCGCGTCCTGGCCGGCCTGGGCATCGACCGCCGCCAATCCGAGACCGAGATACTCCGGGTGTGGAACAATCAACTTGACCCCAATATCACCGCCCACGCCCGCCCCACCGGCATGCGCAACGGCACCTTATTTGTGACCATCGACAGCAGCGTCTGGCTCGACGAGATCGTCCGTTACCGCCGGCGCGAGATATTGGAGCGTCTGCAAAACAGCTTTGGCCGCGACTTGATCGTCAGAATCTGCTACCGCGTCGGGTAATGCTTTCCTGCCCGCCTGATCCCTTGTTCGGAACTCACTTCGTTGCGATAGCTTTAAAGAAAGTGTAACAAAACACCCCATCCTGCTCCGTCGCCCGGTATAAGTCCCTTATCCCTTTGTTGAAAACCTCTGGCTCAACTATTCCCGTGTTGATTGCCGATTCACGCACGCCCTCAATCATCGCAGTAAATGTCTTCTTCGTGAACCCTTCCACCAGCTCGGGTTTGCTCGAATCGACATAGACCATCCGCGGGGACACACGAATTGAGTTATAGCCGGCGCCAAGCAACAGCGGGTAAAGCTCTCTCCCGATCATGGCGTTGCCGCCGGCCTGCCGTTGCAGTTCAACCTGGCACTGGATCGCTCTATGGGCCGCTTCGCTCTCAGGATGAAAAAACACCGAACCATGATCCCCTTCAATCACCGTGATTGTGCCGCCGGGCTTCAAATGGTTTTTCAGGGTTCGCAGTGCCTCCATGGGCCGGGCCAGATGTTCCAGCACGAAACAGACGAAAATGTGGTCGAAGGCGTCCATCTCCGGGGGCAAATTGAAGATATCCGCCTGTAGAAACTGAACGTTGGTCAAGCCCGCCGCCGCCACCTTTCTTCCAGCTTCTCCGATGGAGGCCGCGGAAATATCGACAGAAGTTATCAAGGCCTTCGGGCTGTTGCCCGCAAGGGTGACAGTTTGCGCGCCAACGCCGCAGCCCGCTTCAAGAACCTGGCTTCCTGCCGGATACCGGGTGTCGCAGTGCAGCAACTCGACTAACGTAGCGGCCTGATCCCGTAACCGGATATTTTCTCGATCATCGTAGCCGTGGACGTATCCTTTTTTCATGCTTCCTCTTTTTTGTGCCGAACTCCCCATTGGCATGTCCGCTTCTTCATCGTAGGTCAACCGGTCTTTTCGGACAACGCAAAAGCCTCAGAGCGAGAGTTGCATTCATTTTTTTGAGCGCCTCTTTTACGGACTGCGGTGGCAGAGCGCAGCGGCGACACCGCTTTCGACTTTACAGAGGCGCTCCGAACTTCCGAGGCGGCTGAAATCGCGTCGCATCAAAGCGGCGTCGCGCCCTCCCTCTTGCCGCCGCCGGCCCGCGCGCCTTGACATCACCTTCTACTTCCAGAACAATGCTCCGCTATGGCTGAACCCAAGGCTAATGATTTGATGGAACGCATTGTCTCTCTTTGCAAACGCAGGGGGTTTGTTTTTCAGTCCTCGGAAATCTACGGCGGCATCAACGGCTTTTGGGATTACGGCCCCCTGGGCGCAGAACTCAAACGCAACGTCAAGGATTGCTGGTGGCGCCTCATGACCCAGCGCCGCGATGACGTCGTCGGCCTCGACGCCACCATTATCATGCACCCCAAAATCTGGGAGGCCAGCGGCCATACCTCCACCTTCGCCGACCCGATGGTCGATTGTCTCCTGACCCAGAAACGCTTCCGCGCCGACCAGATTGAGCCTCAGAGCGGCATTGCCTATCATTTCTCCGGCGCCGTCGAGGCCGCTCCCACGGCCCCCGACAAATCCAAAAAATCCGACGAGCCTTATTCCTACCTCGTCAAAACCGAAAAAAGCGCTGAACTCGCCCGCAGATCGGCCCAGGTCTTCTACCGGCAACGCGGCCTGACGGAACCCCGTCTCCTCGGCGAACGGACCGAGGAGGTCGAAAACTCCACCCGCTACAATCCCGAAAACGGCAGCCTCCTGACCGAACCGCGCCTCTTCAACCTCATGTTCAAGACCTACGTCGGCCCGTTGGAGATCGCTGAAAACCTCGCCTATTTGCGCCCGGAAACCGCCCAGGCCATCTTCGCCCAGTTCAAGCACGTGGCCGAAGTCGCCCGCCAAAAGGTGCCCTTCGGCATCTGCCAGATTGGCAAGGCCTTTCGCAACGAGATCAACCCCCGCAACTTCACCTTCCGCTCCCGCGAGTTCGAGCAGATGGAATTGGAGTTTTTCATCCGCCCCGACGAAGTCGTCGAAGCCATCTGCGGCGCCGTCGCCGCGCCCCAAGGCCCCGGACATCCCGGCCAACCGCAGCCCAATTGGGGCTGGCAGATGTGGCACAAATACTGGGTGGAGGAACGCCTGGCCTTCTACGAATCCATCGGCCTGCCACGCTCCAGCCTCGTCGAATACTGGCAAAAACCCCAGGAACTCGCCCATTACGCCCGTGCCACCGTGGATATCCTCTACAAATTCCCCTTCAGCAAGCGCGACGACAAAGGCGAACTGGCCGGCGAGGAACTCGAAGGCGTCGCCGCACGAAGCGATTTTGACCTCTCCCAACACCAGCGCTTCTCCGGCAAGCCCATGACCGTCTTTGACGATGAACTCAAAGTCGCTTGGGCAAAACTGGACGACGCCAAAAAAACCGCCCTGGCCGGCAGTTACTTCCAGGCCCGCCACGCTTACCTCCTCAAGGTGAACGAACCGCCCGACCGCGCCGAAACCCTCGCGCGCGCCGACGCCGCCGCCCTGGCCCACGGCATCTATGTCCCCCACGTCATCGAGCCATCCGCCGGCGTGGACCGCCTGGCGCTGGCCTTGATTTGCAATGCCTACTGCGAAGACCAGGCCCCCGACGACAAGGGCAAAATGGAAAAGCGCGTCGTCATGCGCTTCAGCCCCCGCATCGCCCCGGTCAAGGTCGCCGTCTTTCCCCTCTTGAAAAACCGGCCCGAACTGGTCAATAAAGCCCGCCAAGTTCGCGATTTACTCCGGCCCGTGATGACCGTATTCTATGATGACTCGGGCGCCATTGGACGCCGGTACCGCCGGCAGGACGAGGCCGGCACGCCCTTCGGCGTAACCGTGGATTTCGACACGCTGGGCGAACAAGGCCCCGATTTAAAGGACACTGTCACCTTGCGCGACCGCGACACCATGAAACAGACCCGCGTCAACATAAATGACTTGCCGGCCCTGCTGTTGGAGAGGACTCGATAATGGCAGCCCCCTCGGACGCATCTCTTCACGGCTGGCAGGCGGGCGCGGCGGACGCCCCCCTCAAACGCGCCCCGACCCTTTACGCCATCATTTTCTTCAAACTGGTCAAAGGCGTTCTGTTTCTCTTTTTCGCCGTCATTTTATATTTCCAGGCCGCCCACGATTTGCCCCAGGAATACGCCGACCTGCTCCAAAAACCCATCTTCCACCACCTGCGCATCCACCCCGAAAACAAGTTCTTTCAGCACATCGCCGAACAAATCGCCGACCTGACCGAGCAGCGCGTGCGCGTGGCGGCGATCGGCACCGCCGTCTGGTCGCTCTTTCCTTTGATCGAAGGCATTGGCTTGCTCTTCCGCGCCCCTTGGGCCGGCTGGCTGGCCATCGGCGAATCCGCCTTCTTTGTCCCCATCGAAATCTACGAGATGGCGCGTCAGACTTCCCATGAGACTCAGATCTACATGCTGCTGATCACCATCGTCAACATCTTCATCGTCTGGTATCTCTACGCCAACCGCCAACGGCTCTTCCACCACCACCATTGACCCTTACCACACCTCCACCGGACCCCGCGGCACAGGGATTCCGCCCCGCCCGCCCTCCTCTCCTTCGCGCATGAACGACGCCACCAGCGGCGGCGGACGATACTTGGGCTTCAACTCCCCGTTCTCATCCAGGAATTGCGCCCGCCACCGCCGGTAACTGTCAAGTATATCATCAAACTCCCCCGCGCTCCTCAGCCCCGTCACCCGCTTGTTGAACTCGTGGCACGGCCCGAACCGTCTCGCATACCACGGCCCAACCTTGCGGAACATCCGGCACCCGTGCTCCTGCCCGAACACCTCCACCATCAACTCCAGGTGCCGCCGCATCACCCGCGCCCGTTCCTCAAATCCCGGCTCCGCCGCCAGCTCCCCCGTCTCAAGATACCGCGCCGTGTGCCGGAATATCCACGGATCATAAAACGCCCCCCGCCCGATGCTCACCCCCGCGCATCCGGTTTCCTCCAACATCACCTTGGCCGCCTGCGGCGTCGTCACGTCCCCGTTGCCGATGACAGGGATTCTCTTGACAGCCTGCGCCACCGCCCGGATCCCCGCCAGGTTCACCGCCCCGCCGAACCCTTGCTCCCGCGTGCGTCCATGCACAAAAATCGCCGCCGCCCCGGCCTCCTCCAGCACCCGCGCCAGCTCCGGCGCCGTCAGGTTCTCCTCATCCCAACCCAGCCGCATTTTGGCCGTCACCGGTATTTTCACCGCCTCCGCCATCCCCCGCACCAACTGTCCCGTCTTCTCCATCTCCGTCATCATCGCCGAGCCGCCCCCCACACGGCACACCTTGCGCACCGGGCAGCCCATGTTGATATCCACCGACGCGTACCCCATCGCTTCCACGCAAACCGCCCCCTCGCGCATCTCCTCCGCCACCGACCCAAAAAGCTGCACCGCAAGCGGCCGGTCTGCGGGGCGGGTTTCGATCAGCTTGAGCGCCTTGGGATTCTTCTCCAGCAGCGACCGCGCGTTGACCAAATCCGTCGTGGCCAGGTCCAGCCCCCCGATTTCCCGCAACGTCAGTCGAAATGGCAGGTTCGTATAACCCGCCAGCGGCGACAGAAACAGATTCGACTTCAACTGGAGCGTCCCGATTTGCACCCCTCCAGTAAAACACAACCCGACCCCACTGTCCCTCCTCATTTTCCGCCTCAAATGCCAACGGGCGCATCTTGACACTGCCTCGGGTGGTGCGACCGTCCCGGTCGCCGTGGCTGGCGTCTCGCCAGCCACATTCTTTGCTTCTTGTACTTGTGTCCCCAACGGTAGCTGTATCTGCGCCGTGATGGCATACACGGCCTGCAAGCGCGTTCTCCCTCTCCTGTAAGGCCGGTGCTCCCACGCGGCGTTCGGCGGCTAAGGTACTAATAGACAACTACTTCCAGCCAGCAGACATGACAAGAGAACCGACAATTTCCGGGATGAATCGTAAGTTGTTGAATTTCAGGAAGATGCAGTCCAAACGCCCAAACACATCCCGGAAAACTTTACAGTTTCATGATAATCCTCATGCTCGCCGGAAAAAACCGCCAATGTTGTAATACATTGATGTCTAATGGTTTACACTTCAGAGAGGCCAACTGAATGCCCCTGTTGGCACTGTCCGTGCTTAAAAGCCATTGCTAAAGCAAAAATATTCGACCATGAACCTCACTAACAACCTTAAGATCACAGCCTCAATCTGCGGTCTGCTTGTGGGATCGGCGTTGACCGCCACCAGTTCGGTGGTGATTGGCCCGCCCCCAACAGGCTACACATACCTCTTTAATCCAATCGATGGAGGTGACTGGGCAGTCGGCAGCACCATTTCAATCCAGGACTCCGGCGGCAGTTATTCGGTGGTAGGCTGGGATTTGCTCGATTCAGATCCATTCAACCTGACACCGGCAAACAGTTTCCTGTCTGGAAGTGACATCTTAAGCGCTGATGGCACGGGATGGAGCGGGTCTTTTGACGTCCAGGATGCCAGCGGCGATTCGTTCAGTTCCACGACTGGCACGGACATATCCGCTTACGACGCTGGAAATGGCAACTCCGACCTGGGCTTTGGGTCTTGGACGCCTCTCAGCGCGTCCGTGCCCGACGCCGGAGTGACTGCGGCATTTTTGGGCATGAGTTTTGTCGGGTTGAGTTGGATGCGCCGTAAAATGAATTAGCCGGGCACCCTCTTCTCCGCACCCCACGGAATTGCCGCGGAGAAAGCCCGGCTTCTGAAAGGGACAGGCAGCAATGCTTGTCCCTTTTTTTTCTATCCGCAAAAGCCAAAATAGCAGTTGTAGAAAAAAACGTCAACCCGTCGCGCAAGTCGCCATGCCCGTCAACGCGGCGGCTGAGGGCGCAAAATCACGATTGCCCGCCGCTCCCACCGTCCAATTCATCCGTGAATTCCCGTTGCCCGTTGGGGTCAAAGAACGCGCGATCAAACCCATCCTCCAGTTTAATGGCCTTGAACTTAACCTCGCTGGCATCCTTAAATGTCTTGCAGTAGCGGAAAAACGACTCTGCGTCATCGGTGATAACAAACTCCGCATCCACTCCTGCCGCCTGCGCGATAATCTTGATGTCGTCCTTCAGCGCGTCGCGTTCAACTCCAGCGGGGCGCAGTCGCTGCCACTCGAGTTTTCCTGCCCGTTGCGCATCGTCCCAATTAAACGGCAACACCACGCAGCACCGCAGCATGTCAGGCGGAATCTCCTGCTTGGCGCAGAACTCCGACACTACGATTGTCGAGAGAAAAATAGGGATTTGGTTGTCCAGGAAGTGCCGCCAGTATTGCACTGCCGTCTCGTGATGCGCTCGGTTTTTGTCGGCGAGCGTGATGAGGAAACTGGTATCGAGCAGAACGCCAGCGGCCATGCCCTATCCTCCCCTCATTTCCCTGACCCATTGCGCGGCATCGGCTACGTCGGCCCAAGCCTCCGCGCCCTTCGTGGTGAAGCGGTCGAGCGCCTCCTCGCTGTACACCGGTTGGTAGTCCACAAAGGAAATCAATTGGATGTTCCTCAACTCACCCGTCCGAAAATGCTGCTCCGCGCGGACGTGCAGCAGCGCTTTATGGTAAAGGCGGTTCTCCACCTGTTCTTGCAGATACCCCTGCGACGCTCCCACCAGCAGCATCTTCCCGCCACGCTCGATCTTCAGGTGGACGTTGGCCTTTTGCATCCCCCCCATATCCACGATCTGCCCGAACAAATACTTCTCCACCGCCACCCACGGAACAATCTCGCCGACACGATAATCCGTCTCCCGGCTCACCCGCACCTTGAGCGGCGTCGCCCCGTCGGGACGCACTTCGTAGCTCAAGTCCGGATTAGTCTTCGCCCGCGCCTGCCACCTCTGCACCACTTCAGCCCGCTTGATGTCCATCTCCCCCAACACGTCCTGCCGCTCCATTAATTTCAAATCTGGCTCAAGGCTCGACAATACCACGGCGGGGAGCATGGCGCGGAAAACGTAGGAGCTTTGGGCGATTTCGACGTGAACCTGGTCGAGCTTCACCTTTTGGCTGCCGCCAATGAACGTCTCCACCTGCTGGTTAAACTCATTGAACTGCGACAGTCCGATGGTGCGCGGCGTGATTTCCTGCCCCTCCACCTTGCCGTGAAGCACGAACTCAATGGATCTCGTTTCGCTCATCGTCTGCTCACACACACACCATACCCCACGCCCGGGGCATCCGGCAAGCCTACCCTTTTGATTCCGTCGCGGCCCTTCATTCCAGCCCCGTCTGCCCCAAAAGCAGATGCGGCGGCAGCCGTGCGCGGCAAAACGGCGGCTGAGGGCGCCGAAGCCGCAGCAGTTCGTAGTACTCCAATCCATTGTTAGTAAAAGTAAAAGGGGCAGCCTAGGAAATTGGCACTATATGTTTTCATTTTCATTATCATCGTTCAGACAGTTGATTGCGCTTTCATCGCATCTGCTGCACGCTCTCGACCCCGCGCTCCGAAAACGAATTCGGACTCAACTTCGCAAGTCCGTTGTCGCCTTTGTCCCATGAAATCCGGTTCATCCTTAATCTTGTCAATCCTGTCAATATCCGCTTTTCATCAACGTCTGCTTCACCATATCAGTGTCAATCTCCGCTGATCTGTGGCTGAAATAAATCTTCAAAAATTCTGCATTTTTTCCCCCAGTCGGTTTTTTGCCCTCGTGGAAATGTGATCAACTCCTGCGCGTGAGGACAACTATGCTTGCCCGCCGTAGCCTTGGCAAAGGCGGGTCCATCGCCCGGCGCAGTCCGCCGGGCCGCAACTGCAGCCGCGCGTGCCGCGCCGCAGCGCGCCTCCTTGTCCTCGCAATCGTCCCTTCCACAAATCCACCGTCATCGCCATGAGCGCAACCATTCAACGACTCACTCTATTCTCATCTTTTTCAACTCTTGTCTCCGCTCGTCACGGACTCAACCAAAACACCCAACCTATTGCGCCAAAACCACTTGCAACCAGAACGACGGCCCTTCCATTAGCAAAACTTTTCAACTATTAACACTAATTTGAATTTTTCCCGATTTTTATGAATGACAAGCATCTATCTCCTGCCCTTCCGCTGCCCGACGGTCCAGACTCCGCGCCTCCCTTACACAATGCCAAAAATCCTCAAAAACCCCGCAATTGCTGCTATTTGCGACCGTTTGCCGCCCTTTGCTGCCTGTCGCCGCCAATCGCGCAATAAGCTCCCCGCCCCTCAAACCGTTCCCCAATTTCCCCTCCCAAACTTTGTCCTCCCTGAGTCAAAGTTTCGTAACACCAAATCCCATGAACTCTCAATCTCCACCCTGGAATGCACTGGCGGAGCACCCCGAAGGATGCTATCTTTCCACTGTCCGATTGATAATCTGAACAATTGAAAGCGCTTATCTCGACCAGCCAGCCGACCGAACGGGTCTTTCTCATTGGATTGGAACTCAAATCTGGCTCCTCCTGGCAATTGCGCGATTCGATGGACGAATTGGCCGAACTGGCCGTTACCGCTGGCGGCGCCGTCGTCGGCAGCGCCACCCAGAAACTTGATGCCCCCGTCGCCGGCACCTTCATCGGCAGCGGCAAGGCCGAGGAACTGGCCGCTGCCTGCCGCAAAAGTGACGTCGATACCGTTGTCTTCGACGACGAGTTGACACCCGCCCAGAGCCGCAATTTGGAAAAGGTCTTCGGTTGCAAGGTGCTCGACCGCACCGCGCTCATCCTCGACATCTTTGCCCGCCGCGCCCGCACCCGCGAAGGCAAAGTGCAGGTCGAACTGGCTCAATTGGCCCATCTGCTGCCCCGCCTGACCCGCTTTTGGGGCCACCTCTCCCGCCAATCCGGCGGCATCGGCATGCGCGGCGGCGAAGGCGAGTCCCAGTTGGAATCCGACCGCCGCCGCGTCCAGGAGCGCATCGACAAACTCACCGGCGAACTCCAATCCGTCCGCCGCCAGCGGGCCACCCAGCGGGCCGGACGCCAGCGCAACGCCTGGCCCCTGGCCTCCATCGTCGGCTACACCAACGCCGGCAAATCCACCCTCCTCAACGCCCTCACCGGCTCCGACCTCCTGGCCGAGGACAAGCTCTTTGCCACGCTGGACCCGGCCACGCGCCGGCTGCGCCTGCCGACCAACCAAAACGTATTCTTGACAGATACCGTGGGCTTCATCCGCAAGCTCCCCCACGGGCTGGTCGAGGCCTTCAAGGCCACCCTGGAGGAGGTCGTTCAGGCCGAATTGCTCCTGCACGTCGTCGATGTGAGCCATCCCCAGGCCGACCGCCAGATCGTCGCTGTCAATAATGTTTTGGCCGAAATCGGCGCCGACGGCAAGCCGACCATCATGGTCTTCAACAAGATCGACCAATTCGCCGGCAACGGCCTGCTGGACAAGTTCCTCCATCAATATCCCAACGCCGTCGGCCTCTCCGCCAAAACCGGCCGGGGCATGGGCGCCTTGATCGAGGAGTTGGGCACCCAACTGCGGCCCATCCGTGAATTTGTCGAATTGCGCGTCCCCCACTCCCTCTCCGCCGTCATCGCCCGCCTGCACCAGGTCGCCCAGGTCACCGAGCGCGATTACGCCGGCGAGGCCGCGCGGTTCCGCGCCCGCATCCCCCCCCATTTCCACGCCGAGTTCGCTCCCTACATCGTCCGGCAATTCCACGCTGAGGCGGCCCATGTCCACTGACACCACCGGCGGCGTCCGCATCAAAGACCTTCCCAAAAGCGAACGGCCGCGCGAGCGCCTGGCGGCGCTGGGCGCCGACGCCCTCAGCCCCTCCGAACTGATCGCCATTCTTTTGCGCGCCGGCACCAAAGGCTATTCCGCGCTCCAGGCCGCCGGGGAATTGGTGAACAAGTTCGGCACCCTCGACGCCTTGTCGCGCGCCACCCTCGAACAACTCCAGGAGGTCAAAGGAATTGGTCTTGACAAGGCCATCGCCTTGCAAAGCGCCTTTACCCTGGCGCGCAAGATGGCCCAGGAATTGCGCGGCGAAGCCCCTCTGCTTGACAACCCAGCCAGCATCGCCGATTTCCTGCGCGAGGACAACCGCCATTACGAAGTCGAACACTTCCAGGCCGTCCTGTTGAACACCCGCCGCAAACTCATTCGCGTCGAGATGATCTCCCAGGGTTTGGTCGATGCGATCCTGGTCCATCCCCGCGAAGTCTTCAAATCCGCCATTGCCGCCAACGCCTCCGCCTTGGTGCTGGTTCACAATCATCCCAGCGGCGACCCCACGCCGTCGGAATCCGACATCAAAGTCACCCGCGACCTGATCCGGGCCGGGCAATTGCTGAAGATCGAAGTGCTGGACCACGTCATCCTCGGCCGGCGTTCGCTGGAAAACGGCAAGGACTACGCCTCGTTGCGCGAGTTGGGCTATTTCGCGGGGTTCTGAACTGATACTCGGAACAACCAGCTAAAATGCCGCCTTCAGCCCCTTGCGATACTGATCAAAGGCCACGCGGCCGGCGCGCGTCAACCGCAGCAATGTCTGGGGCACTTTGCCGCGATACGTCTTCTCAATTTCGACGTAGCCCGCCTCCTCCAACCGGGCCAGATGGCTGGACAGATTGCCCTTGTTCATCTCCGTTTCGTGGAGCAGGTAAACGAAGTCGCATTCCTTCACCGCCGCCAGCAGGGCAACGATCATCAGCCGTCCGGGTTCATGAATGACCCGGTCCAGTTCGGAAATGGCGCGAAGTTGTCCGGTCATTCTGCTCCCTGGGCGGGCGGTTGTGTGTGGCGCAGGTAAAGATACAGAGTGGCCGCACCGGATCCGAGCCACACCAGACCAACGAACAACGCCACTTGTCGCCACACCTTAAAGTAATCTCCGCCAACGGGCAGCCCGATCACCAGCAGCCCGATCGTCATGAAGACCAACACCCCCCATTTCCACGAGTGTTCCCTGCCCATGAAGAAGATCCAAAACGCATACGTCGCCGCATAGACCGCCAAGGTGCCTATTCCAAGAAGGCTTATCGCGCCATGCCGCCTTGCCACCAGCATCAGGCAAACCAATCCGCCCCCGATAACTACCGAACCGAGGCAAACTGTGGCCGCCGGCATCCACCGGGACTGTCGGTTCGGGCCATAGGCGACATAGCCGGTGCGCGGCCAGGTGATGTGCTTTTTGATCGCCTTGCCACCCCAATAGCCGAGGCACAACGCGGGGATCAAGACTGCGTACATGACCAGCACGCCGCCGATGGTGTTCCACCAGTGGTTGTCCGGCAGAATGGCGTTGAGGCAGCCGGAGAGGGCAAAAGCCAGCATCATCAGGCCCATGCCCATTTCACCGGTCCCGTCGATATTGTCATATCGCTTGGGGCGGTCCATGTAATTTTGGATTTCATCTTTCATTGCAAACACGTTTGCATCACAAACCAGTTGGCGTCAAGGACTTTTTGCACTTTTTTTCAGAGGGCGGGCGGTTCGGCAAACCTCGGATGTCCCCGCATAGGCGACCTTCCAATTCCTGCGGCATTGCCGGGGTTTTGGTCCCGGCGGCTTTCCGCCCGGCTACGGTTCGATCCCCACAAGCACGAGGGGCACGGCTGGAACGCCGCGGCCATTCCGGACGATGTTATAGAGTTCACCTTCGTAATAGCCCGGACCCGACGACATCTTTGATTGGAGTGTTTTCATTGCCAGAATCTCAATCCCCACATCAATCCGGTCGCGAACAAAAAATGCCAGGTGCTTGACGAACAGATCATAAGCCACGAAGGAGTACTTGCCGAACTGCACTTCAATGGCCACACGGTCTCTCACAAAATCCGTCTGATTGTAGCTAAAGATGGGCGTTTCCCCGGCCGCTTCGATTTCGGTTTTCTGCTCATCGGCGGATTTGGAGAGCGTTTGCCGGATCAACCGCTCGCTTTTGGTGACCCAGTAATTTACCCGGCTTTCGGTCCAGCCCCGCTTGGCAAGCAGGTCCGAAAACGCCCTGTTCATGTCTATTGGGCTGTAAAGCAATTGCCCCGGCATGGTTTTCTCGCGGCTGACCTTGGTTTTGCAGGCGTTGCCGTCCACCGATTGAATGACCCGCCGCACTTCGTCCCAAAGCTTTTTCTTGTGAACCAGCAGATACTCCAAGCCGTTCAAGTGCGAATAGGTCTGGACGATTTTCATTTGCCGGCGCGGTATGGCGTTGTTTTCTCCAAGAGGGCCATTTGACCAACGGACTGTTCCTCAGCCAGCCAAGGCGCTGTCAACAAATTCCGGCCAGCATCTTTTGGGTCGAAAACCGGGCGGTTTAACGGCCTGACTGGAAGTTCATCGTCGGCAGCCAATTGAATTCGTGATTTTGCCAGTTCTATGTATTTGCGAACCAATTCAGCACCGATGCCGCGCCGCTGATGGCGCAAAGCTGCGATGATGGAGGTCCCGGTTCCGAGGAACGGGTCCAACACCCAGTCACCTTCCCGCGTGAGCGCCAGCACCAAACGTTCAATCAGTTCCACTGGAAACTGGCACGGATGCTCCGTTTTTTCGACGTGATTGCTTTTCACGTTGGGAATGGTCCACACGTCCCCAGGGTTCTTGCCTAGCGGATTGCACGAGTACTGTCCAGCCTTCGGCCCTTTGAAATACTTTTTGCCAGGATATTTTTGCGGAACACGGATCGTATCCAATTCAAATACGTAGTCGTCTCCTTTAGTGAACCACATGATTGTCTCATAACGTCCGGACAAACGGCGGGAGCAGTGAAGCCCATGCTCGAAATGCCAGATGATGCGATTGCGCATCTTCAAGCCCAACCTGGCGAAAACCGGATAAAGCAGTGAATCAAGCGGGATGATTGCTCCGGCGTCAACGTAATTGCCAACCTGCCAGCAAATGCTCCCACCATCGCTCAAAACACGCACGCATTGAGTTATCACCTCTCGCTGCTGGGCGAGGTAATCATTCAGGCGCAGGCGGCTCTCGTATTCCTTGCCCAGGTTGTAAGGGGGGGAAGTCACCACCAACTGAATGCTGCCGGCGGGCACGTCCAGAAGCATTTCGCGGCAGTCGCCCTCAAAAACAACCGCGTGGGCGTTGGGCTTAAACCGCGGTGCAATGTTAAAGCCGTGTATCATCGTCGAGCCAAGCTTAGATCAACAACAACACGTCCGCAATCTTGGGAATGCGGACGATACCGGCAGTCCAGAGTTGTAAGCATTCCGGCGCAGACTAGCAGTACAGCGAACGCGGAGCAAGCGTCGTAAAAAGGCCGGAGCACAGAAGCGCAGAACGTGGAGTGCTCCCAAAAGCCGGTCTGGCTGTTCCAGCGCCTGGATTCGCGTTGGGGGGCGCCCCCGGGGTTGTAAGCTTTTCTTTCGCGCAGCGGGTTGAAGTCCCCCTATGGTCGCGATAACATTGCGGAAAGAGCCGAGCTGTGCTACAGATCGTGAATTATGAACGAGCTGCCTGAATACATTGACGGACTGCCGAACCTCTCCGGCTCGGAGCAACAACTTGACGCCGCGCTTCAAAGCGCCGGGGGCAAGCCGGTGTTCCTGCCCGAAAGCGGGGTTGATTTTGGAAGAATCAGCAGCACTTTTGCGGTTGCGCTGCACATGCACCAGCCGTTGATCCCGGCCGGCGGGGGCGACCTTGGCACGGCGGAAATCATCAGCAATCTCAAGTACATGATGGACCACCCGCACATCGGCGACAATCACAACGCGCCGGTGTTTCATCAGTGCTACAAGCGCATGGGAGAGTTTATCCCGCAACTGGTGGACGAAGGCAAACAGCCGCGCGTGATGCTCGAGTACTCGGGGACGCTGCTGCACGGGCTGCGGCAGATGGGGCTGAACGATGTATTTGACAATTTGAAGCGGATCACGTGCGATCACCGCTATCGCAAGGCGGTCGAGTGGCTCGGGTGTCCGTGGGGCCATGCCGTTGCGCCTTCGACCCCGCCGCAGGATTACCGGCTCCACGTCAAAGCGTGGCAGCATCACTTCGCCGCCATCTTTGGCTGGGAGGCAGTGCAACGAGTGCGCGGCTTTTCGCCCTCGGAGATGGCGCTGCCCAATGAGCCGGACATGGCGTATGAATTCGTGAAGGCGCTCAAGGACTGCCACTTTGATTGGGTGCTGGTGCAGGAACATTCGGTTGAGCTCCCCGAAAACGGCCACGGCCCGGAGCGCAAACATCTGCCGCACCGGCTCGTCTGCCGCAATTCGCGCGGACAGGAGGCCAGCATCACGGCCATTATCAAGACACAAGGAAGCGACACCAAACTGGTCGCCCAAATGCAGCCCTATTACGAGGCGAAGGGGCTTGGCCGATGGGAGTTGGCCGGCCGGCAGGTTCCTCCGCTGGTGACGCAAATCGCCGACGGTGAGAACGGGGGCGTGATGATGAACGAATTTCCGTCGAAGTATTTCGACGTGATGCGCGAGTGTTCCTGGTCGAACACGCCGGTGATGAATGTCACCGAGTATCTGGAACATCTCTCCGCAATGGGGATTGGCGAAAAGGACTTTCCGACATTGCAGCCGCTTTTCCAGAAGCGGATTTGGGACCGGTTTAAACCGGGCGACGGCCCTGAAAAACTGGCCGGGGTCATTGAGCAATTGAGAAAGGAAGACGGGCGATTCCATGTTGAAGGGGGCAGTTGGACAAACAACATCTCCTGGGTGCGCGGCTACGATCATTTACTGGGGCCGATGGGGAGGGCCAGTTCGGGTTTCTACGAGAAGGTGCTCAAACCAGGCATTTCAACCGGAGAGCGCCGGTACCGCAACGCGCTCTTCCACCTGCTCTGCTTGCAGACAAGTTGTTACCGGTATTGGGGCTCCGGAATTTGGACCGATTACGGCCGGGAAATCTGCCGGAGACTCGAAGCGATTCTGGCGCATGATTTCTAATGCGCCGCTGGAAGCGGGCCAAATCCTGCGGCGGCGGTAAAGGCGGATGCACTCACTTTTTTGGGCGCCTCTTTTATGGAGTGCGGGGGCAAGCGAAGCGCGACCCCGCTTTCGACTATACGGAGGCGCTCGGAACTTCCGAGGCGGCGAAAATCACCCCGCGTCAAAGCGGCGTCGCGCCCATGTTCCCTCTTGCCGCCGCACTCCATATCAAACCGCCCCCGGCGGCGGTAATGGCAAAGCCGCTTGCGCGGGGTTGTCAAGACTTTAGAGGGTGAGCATGATCTCGGCGCGGAGAAAGGTCATCATCTTGTGGTTGACATAGAAATCACCAGGGAGAAGGAACTCGCTCCAAAGATGCCCGCTGAGGTGCTGGTTGAATTTGTATTTGAGCACCGCCTGGAGGTATTGACCGCGGTCATCCCCCGTGCCGGTGAATGCTTCTGGACCGCCGACCATCTTGCTAAAGTCGCGCGACGGCACATCCTGGTCGGCCAGCAGGAGATAATAGCTTGCGCTGAGTCCCAATTTTGGGGTGGGATCCAGGGTCCAAGTGGGGCCGATGCGATGCAGATTGGCGGTCTGTCCAACGCGTGTTTCCTGCACGTAGCTGTAAATGTTGTACATCTCGCTCCAACTCGGCCAGCGGCCCCATAGAACGTCAAACATCTCGTCGTTCTTGGTGTTGGGGTTGTCGCCGGAAAGGAATTCGTACGAGAGGGAAAGCTGGTCATTGCATCGGTCTTTGAACTGATAGGTCAGTTTGGACTGGACGCCAAATGCGTTCAGATCGCGAAAACCCGTCGTCTCAGCGGAGGCCGGCAGGTATGGGTTGGCTCCGCCCATGTTGAGGTCGGGATCCTGTTTCCGCCCGAATTGGTAGGCGCCTTCAGCCGAGTATTTCCAGTGCTCCTGCACCGACCCGGAGAGACGGCCGCCCAGCGTGTAAATATCGCCGTTGTCGCCGAAGGTTTGGGATGGGTAATTGTTGATCCGCGTATCGTGTTTGTAAATAAAGTACCCATCCAGGTTGGCGTACTCGCAGCACTTGTTGGCAACCCAGAGGATGGCCCCTTTTTCGTTTTGATCCGTCAAAGTGAGCGGTTCCGGGTTGGCTCCCTGGCCGGTGGAAGCTCCGAAAGTCGGTATCAAAGCGTCGGGCCGCGCGTACTGCACCAAGCCGATGGCGTCAATGGTGGTGTGCTGGTCGTCGAGTTTATAGGTCAGGCGCATAGCATCCAAAAAGGTGGTGAACGAGCCATCCTCCGGCGTGCCGTCGCCCACCAGCCAACCGTCGCCCAGGAAAATGTCCTGTCGTCCGACGGTCAGGATCGCGGGAAGGCCGAGAGGGTTTTTCCATCGGACATTCAGGTTGTCGATTATCCCGTACCGCCACTGCATGCCTTCTTTGGTGTAGAACGTGTCAAAGGTCGCGGGTTCGAGAAACTCGCGCGGCTCGGCAGCCAGGCGGACATTGAAAGTCAGGTCATTGGTCGGAAAGACGCTGGCCCATATACGGCCCCGGAAGCGGAAGTAGTCCTGCGCATGCACGCTGCCAAAATTCGCGAAGCCACCCGGGGGCACTCCCAGGCTCAGCGCGTTGTTGTAATACTCGTTGCGTATGCGCAAGTCGGCGCCCCAACTCAGCCAGGAAGCCGGGTTT
This sequence comes from Verrucomicrobiota bacterium, assembly GCA_049517295.1. GTDB lineage: Bacteria > Verrucomicrobiota > Verrucomicrobiia > Limisphaerales > Palsa-1400 > JBEKSF01. Next base: position 11,623 of record JBEKSF010000027.1, on the reverse strand, counting down.
TTGAGGTTCTGGATGGTTTGTTCCCAGCCAGCCGGGGCGGAGGGCGAGGGTGAAACCATGTTTGTGGAGAGGGTCGTTTGGGCATGGCCCAGGGCCAGCGAACCGGCCAGAACCAGGGTTGTCAATAATTGGGTTGATTTCATTGAGTTGAGTTTTATTTGAGGGTTGAGACAGGTTTTTGGGGTGAAACTTCCTGGGGCGGTATTGCCGGCACGGCGCGCGCTGACGGGGGTTTGGTCCATATCGCCAGCAGGGCGCCCGCCACCAGCATGGCCGCCGAGATGTAGAAGGCATAGAGATACGAGCCGAAGGAATCGTGAATCCGCGCGCCAAGAATGGGGCCGATCACCCCCGCGACGCCGAATGCGGTGAACAGCAGGCCATAGTTGACGCCGAGATTGCGGATGCCGTAGAAATCCGCGGTCGCCGCGGGCATCAGCGTGAAGATTGTTCCGTAGCAAAGCCCGGTGAAGGCGGAACCAAAGACCAGCAACTGCGGGGTGTTGTAATGGCTGAACGCCATCATATTCACCGCCTGCAACAGGAACGCCAGTGTCATGGTCCGGGTCCGGCCGATCTTGTCCGAAACCACCCCGCTGAGAAGGCGGCCAAAGGTGTTGAAGATGGCCAGCGTGGCAATGGGCACAAACCCCCAACTCCAGTTGGCCTGCTCTTTTGCGATCACGGCCACCTGCGCAATGATCATCAGGCCGGCCGAGGCCGAGAGCACCATCAGCAGCCAGAGTTGGTAGAACTGTGAGGTGTGCAGCATTTCCTGCCAATCCGACTCATGGCGGGGAGCGGGGGCCGTTCGAGCGGACGTTGCCTGCGCAAGCGGCTGAACCGGGGGATTGCGCAAAAGCTGGGCCAGCAGCGGCACCAGCACCAGCGTGCCAGCGCCGAGCCAGAGAAACGTCGTTGGGATGCTGGTTTTTTTCAGAAGGTACTGGGTAAGCGGAGCGATATAAACGGCCGCAAGGCCCACGCCGCTAACCACAATGCCAGTGATCAAGCCCTTGCGCGCAGGCGGAAACCACTTGATGGAGGGCGGGGTCGTCGCTGAGTAACCGAGACCAATGCCCAGGCCGGCGCCGACACCAAAGGTCAAGGCCATCCCGGCGGGCGAATGAACCAGGGCCGACGCGACCAAGCCCAGGCCAAGCATGATGCCGCCGGCGGTCGCAACAAGGCGCGGACCGAACTTGTCCTGGCACCGCCCCGCGAAGACCATCATGGCGGCAAAACAAACCGTGGCCACGGACATTGGCATCGTGGCGTCGGTTCTGCTCCAATGCCATTCGCTGACGAGCGCCTTAAGAATGACGCCCCAGGCGTACAAGACGCCCAGGATAAGGTTGATGGCCAAGGCGGCGATGACCACCGTCCAGCCGCTGGAAGGGAGTGTGGTTTTTTGGTTCATAGGTGTCTCCGGAATTGGGATTGCTCAGATGCTGAGCATCTCCTGCTGTGTCAGGACACGCAGTCCCTGTTTTTTGAGAACCTCGCCGGCCAGGGTGGAGTCCTGGACTTCGAGGACGAGGATCGCGCGGTTGTTGACGACGAAACCGAAGGTATTGGCGAGGTTGATATCCTGGGTGGCCAGGCATTGGGCGACGGAGTGCAACGCGCCCGGTTTGTCGGCCATCTCCACGGCGATGACGTCGATGAGTGTGGCGGCAATGCCGCTTTGATTAAGAGCGCGACAGGCCAGATCGGGGTCGTTGACCAGCAATTTCACCACGCCGTAATCGCCGCTGGTGGCGACGGTGATGCAGCGGATGTTAATGTTGGCGCGAGCGAGAATGTCGGTGATGCGGGCGGCCTGGCCCGGCCGGTTTTCAGCGAACACTGCCACCAGTTTTACCGTGTTCATAGAATGGGTGATTTTGGTCGGTTTAAAGGGATCGTTTGTCGATGACACGCTTTGCTTTGCCTTCGGTGACGGGCAACGAACCGGACGCAAGGAGGTCCACTTTGGGCCGCACCCAAATTTCGGCGCGCAGTTTTTCCGCGACTAGGTTTTGGAGGTCGGTCAGGTGCCCGACCTCCCCGTCGAAGGCCGAGGGCGCCAATTCCACCTTTACTGTCAAGTCGTCGATCCCGTCGAGTTGAATCAAGTAGTTGCGGCCGATCTGGGGTATGGACATGAGCACGCGCTCGATTTGTTGCGGGAAAATATTGACTCCGCGCACAATGAACATGTCGTCGGAGCGTCCGGTGATGCGGTGGATGCGCCGGTGAGTGCGGCCACAGGCGCAGGGGCCTGGGATGATGGAGGTCAGGTCGCGCGTGCGATAGCGCAGCAGGGGCATCGCTTCGCGGTTGATGCTGGTCAAGACCAATTCGCCTGTCTCCCCCTCGCTCACAGGCTGGCCCGTGGCGGGGTTGATGATCTCCAGAATGAAATTGTCCTCCCAGAGATGCATGCCGCATTTGCCCTCGCACTCGAACGCCACGCCGGGTCCGTTCATCTCGGTCAAGCCGTAGGAGTTATAGACATCAATGCCCAAAGCGGCTTCGATCTTGCGCCTGGTTTCTTCGGTGTATGGCTCGGCGCCGACGAAGGCCTTGCGCAACGCCAGTTCCTTGCGCGGATTGACCCCTTTTTTCTCCAGGAAATCCGCAAAGTAAAAGGCGTAACTGGGGGTGATGTGGACGACGGTCGTTCCGAAGTCCTGCATGAGCATCAACTGGCGTTCAGAGGTCCCCGGCCCGGAGGGGATGACCATGCAGCCGACTTTCTCCGCGCCGTAGTGCATCATTAAACCTCCGGTGAACAGGCCGTAGCTCATCATATTCTGGAACACGTCGCGGCGGGTCACCCCCGTCATGCAAAAGGCGCGGGCGATCAGTTCGGCGGCGGAGTCCAGATCGCGCCTTGAGAAGAACAAGGCCTTTGGCTTTCCGGTGGTGCCACTGGAGGTGTGGAGCCTGAGCACCTGCTCTCGGGGAACGGCCAGCAAGGAATCCGGGTAATTATTCCTCAAATCGGCCGCGGTGGTGAAAGGGAGCCGTCGAATGTCGGCCATCGATTTGATCTCCTGTGGAGTGATCCCGTTTTCCAGAAATTTACCGCAATAAAAGGGCACTTTCTCCAACTTGCCGACTGTTTCACGCAGGCGTTGAAGCTGAAGGGTCTCCAGAGTCGTGCGGTCCAGTGATTCGATTTCCTGATGCCAAAACATTGGATTAGCGCGGATGATACCACTTGCGTTTGTTGAGAGCAACACTTATTTTTATCATTTGAAAGGCGCGATATGGATGAAGGAAACAGGCTCTTGTTAAGCGGGGACGAAGCGATAGCCCTCGCGGGCTGGCACGCGAACGTCGCCCTGGGCACCGGGTATCCAGGCACGCCTTCGACGGAGATTCTGGAGAATTTTGCAAAGCTGGGCGGGCGCGCCCAATGGTCTCCCAACGAGAAGGTCGCGCTGGAGGTGGCCATCGGCGCGGCGTTTGGCGGAGCTCGGGCGATGGCGACCATGAAGCACGTGGGGCTTAACGTAGCCGCCGACCCGCTGTTCACGGTGGCCTACACCGGAGTGGCCGGCGCCCTTGTGATCATTTCCGCCGATGATCCGGGAATGCACTCCAGCCAAAACGAACAGGACAACCGCCGCTACGCCGTGGCCGCGGGAGTGCCCATGCTTGAGCCGTCGGACTCCCAGGAGGCTTACGATTTCCTGCGCGCGGCAATCGAGATTTCCGAGCGATGGAAGATTCCGGTGCTGCTTCGCGCAACAACGCGAGTTTGTCACAGTTGCTCGCTGGTGCAGCCGCGTTCCCAACGCGACATTGCCCAAGAGGCCAGCTTCGTGCGCGACGTGAAAGGGCGGGTGATGGTTCCCGGCTATGCGCGGCTGGCGCACCGGCGGTTGCGCCAGAAGCTTTCGGAAATGACGGAATGGAACGAGGAGTGCGCGCTGAACCGGGTGGTGGCGGGCGGCAAATCCCTGGGCATCATCACCTCGGGGATTTCCTTTATGCACGCGCGGGAAGCGGCGCCGGAGGCCAGCGTGCTCAAACTGGGCTTCACGCATCCGCTGCCGATGCGCGCCATCTCGCGATTTGCCGCAAGCGTCGAACGATGCGTGGTGATCGAGGAAGGCGATCCGTATCTTGTCGAGGCCATCCGGGCGGCAGGAATCCAGGTCAGCGGGAAGCCGGAGATGTATCGGTTTGGCGAATTGGACGTGGCGCGCGTGAGGCGCATCCTTCGGGCCGACACGAGTCCCGAACCGGCGCCGCCGCCGGGAAAGCCGCCGCAACTTTGTGAGGCCTGTCCCTACCGGGTCGTGTTTGACGCGTTTCGCCGCCTGAACTGCATTGTGGCCGGGGACATTGGTTGCTACACGCTTGGGGCGCTGAAACCATTTGAAGCGATGGACTCGTGCGTATGCATGGGAGCGAGCGTGGGAGTGGGATTGGGGTTGCGCCACGTGCTGCCGCCCGACCAGGCCTCGCGGGTCGTCAGCGTCATCGGGGACAGCACGTTCATTCATAGCGGCATCAGCGGGTTGATGGAAATGGCCTACAATCCGCCGCCAAACGGGCACGTGGTGATTATTCTGGACAACTCCACCACCGCCATGACGGGCCACCAGGAACACCCGGGCACCGGGCGCAATCTCAGCCATGAACCCACGTCCAAGGTGGTGCTCGAGGATATGGCGCGCGCGTGCGGGATTCGCCGCGTCCAAGTCATCGAACCTCGATCGGGATCGGACACGTTTGAGCAGGCGCTGAGGGAGGCGCTCGAAAGCGGGGAACTGGCCGTCCTTATCGCGCGGAGGCCCTGCGTCTTGATCGCGCGGGAGCTTAAAGAATATGAACAACGCTGCCAATGCGGAGAAAAGGGAGAGCCCTGCGGGGCCGCCGTGTAACATTGTCGTTGCCGGCTTGGGCGGCCAGGGCGTCCTGACGGCCGCGGACATCATTGCGGAGGTGGCGCTGCGCGCCGGTTACGATGTCAAGAAGAGCGAGATCAAAGGCATGAGCCAGCGCGGCGGTTCGGTCGCCTGCGACGTGCGGTTCGGCGCTCAAATCCACAGCCCCATGGTGCCGGTGGGTGAAGCGGATTATCTACTGGTGCTCGAGGCGACGCAAGTGGAGCCGAACCGGCATGTGTTGCGTTCGGGTGGCGTGACAATTGAACCATCGCTGGTGGACGCCGACAAACTGCCACAAAAGAAGGCGTTGAACGTCGCGCTTCTAGGGGCATTAAGCGCCCACCTATCAATGACGGAACAACAATGGCTCGATGCCGTCGGCTCGGCCTTTGCGCCGAAGTTCCTGGAGGCAAACCGGCAGGCGTTCATGCTGGGCCGCGCCAGCCGAAACAAGAGCGGCGAGCGACAAAGGGCAACGGTTGGGGGGAAGCGGGCCTGAAAGCCGGTTTGAAATAAGGAGGCATTTCATGCGGGAGGATTCGTCCTTTACCCGCGGGCGGAAAGGGCGTTTTATCGTGGCGCGTCAATGACAAACAATCCTCCAGGAGCGGGCGCGCGCGCCGATGCCAAATCAGCTCCGCTCCGCTTCTTCGGCAAATTCGCCGTGCTCAAAAACGCCATTCCCGAGTTGTGGATTGTATTCGCGGTCAAGTTGGTCGGCACGGCGGCTTACCAAGTCACGAACCTGACGTTGGTGCTCTGGCTACGGTCGGATTTGGGCTGCAACGACAAGCAGGCGCTGGCTTGGGTGGCTGCGTGGTCGTTGCTGATGACGGTGGCGACGCTATTGGTGGGGTCGCTGACCGATGCGCTGGGGATGCGGCGGACGCTATTCCTGGGCACGGGCCTGTGCCTGGTGGCACGGTCGGTGATGGCTTTTGTGACGTTGAAATGGCTTGCCGTGGCGGCGGGAATGCTGCCGCTGGCGATAGGCGAAGCGCTGGCAAACCCGGTGCTGGTGGCAGCCGTGCGCCGCTACTCGGACACGCGGCAACGGTCGATCTCCTTCTCGATCGTCTATGCCATGATGAACGCGGGATTCCTGGTCGCCGCCTGTCTCTTCGACGACATTCGGCAGTGGCTTGGGGAGTATGGCCACTTGAAATTATTGACACTGAGCATCTCGACGTATCGGACGCTTTTCCTGGCGAGTTTGGTTCTGGAGATTCTGCTGCTGCCGCTGATTTATATGCTGCGCGAAGGGGCCGAGGCGAGCGACGAGGGACTGAAGCTGGCCACACCCGCGCCAAAGTATCCCGGCCGCAACTTGTTGCGGCGCATTGGCCTGACCGTGCGCGCGGCCTTCAATGACAGTGTCAATCTATTTGTCACGTTGTGGAGGCAGGCGGGATTTTACCGGCTGCTGGCGTTCCTGGTTTTGATCGCGTTCCTGAAACTGATCTTCATGCAGATGTATTATGTGTATCCGACCTTTGGAATCCGCGAATTGGGGCCGGGCGCGCCGGTGGGGAAGATGTGGGCAATCAACAGCATCTTCATTATTTTTTTGGTGCCGGTGGTGGGGGGGCTGACGCAGAGGTTTTCGGCCTATACAATGGTGATTCTGGGCGGCCTGATTTCCGCGGGGTCGGTGTTCATCATGGCGATGCCGACGGAGTGGTTTGCGTCCATGGCCGGCGGTTGGTGGGGCGATTTGGTGGGGCATTGGTATCTTGGCCTCACAGGCGAGGTGCATCCCTATTACGTGATGATTGCCCTGTTTGTCATCCTGCTCTCCTTCGGCGAGGCCTTTTATTCGCCGCGCGTCTATGAGTACGCGGCGGCCATCGCACCCAAGGGCCAGGAGGCGTCCTACGGCGCGTTGTCTTACGTGCCGTTTTTACTGGCCAAGATGCTGATCGGGACATTTTCTGGAATCTTGTTGACACGGTATTGTCCGGAGACCGGCCCGCGCCATTCGCAAACGATGTGGCTGATAGTAGGGTTGACGAGCCTGATTGCGCCGGCGGGTCTGATGACGTTGCGGCGTTTGATCCGCGTTCATGAGGCCGGGCGGGATTGAGCCGGGCGGGTGAAACAGTCTATGGTGCTTGTCGTTCATAAAAACCTGGAAAAAGTCAAAATAGTGTTAATAGTTGAAAAGTTCTGCTAATGGCGGCGCCGTCATTTTGGTTGTATATGGCTCTGGCGCAACGAGTTGGGCGTTATAGGGTGGGTGGTGATCATCGGGAAATAGAGTTGAAAAAGTTGAAAATAGAGCGATTCGCTTAAGGGCGTTGCGAGGAGCAGGAAGAGGTCGAATGGGATATAAGGGAAGCGTATATAAGCAGGAATGGTTACGATTAAGATTAGGATTAGGATTAGGACTGTGAATGGAGAAGGCACGGGATCGGGCGCCGGTGGGGCGTCCGTGGCGGCCCGGCGAAGGGCGCCGGGCGATGGACCTAGTTGTCCTCACGCGCAGGAGTTGATCAGATTTTCACGAGGGGGAAAAACCGACTGGGGGAAAAAACGCAGATTGAGGATTTTTTTGAGCCACGGATGGACCCAGATTGTCACCGATTAATCAACGGGGCGTAAACGGATGGCTGGAGCTGGTGTCGGTTGCAGAAATGGCAGGGGAATGTCTGTCAGAGGAATGACATTGTGTCAATAGTAAGGGTGATGCCCGCATGTCAAATCCGAAAACAGCAAAATACAAGGACTGACCCCAATTGGCGTGCACTCCAGCCGCCCGCCGATGCGGGAGGAGACGGACCAGGCCATGGGCGTTATTGCGACGGCCATGAGCGGGGTCAAGAAACAATCACTCGAGCGCTGCTTATTGCCGCGCCAAGGAGACGAGGAGAAAACAACCCTGCGACGAATTGTTGATAGTCTCCGTCACCGTTTCCGTGCCGTCGCCGTTGCTCCGCACCGATTGGCTGGTGGAGGCGGCAGTCCAAAGCGCGGGGTTCAAGCTGGCGGTGGTCTGCATGATGTAGTCGATGTCCAGCGGCGGCGGGTCGGTCCGTTTGAATTGGACCGTCAACTGTCCGTTGACCATCGCGACCGAGAGCGGATAGGGGCTGGGCGCGAGCGGATCGAGGTCAAAGGCGTATTTGACGATATTTGCCAGGCCGTCGTCCTCGGGGTCGGCGCCGTCAGCGGCCTCGCCGGCATTGACTGTCGTGCCGAAATTGGCCAGCCGCCACAAATCAATCGGCGCCAGGGTAGTGACGGCACCCGCCTCCGCGCTGTCAAGCGAAGAGCCAGAGGCGTTGGTGGCAACGACTTCATAATAATAAGCGGTTTGCGACGTCGCGGTTGTGTCGGTGAAACTGGTGGCGCCGGCCGCCGCCGCGCCGACCCGCGTGAAGGGTCCGCCAGGAGCGGTCGCCCGCAGGATGGCAAAGCCCGTCGCGTTGCCGGCGTTGTTGGTCCAGGTGAGCGTCACGTGCGACCACGTGACGGCGCCGGCGGCAAGCCAGGAAGGGGCGGCGGGCAGAGCCGCCGAGACTGTCAGGTTCAGCGGCAGGGCCGCGGGCGGCAGGGTTGAATCGCTGGTGTTGACAACAAGCGCCGCGCTGTAAGCGCCCGGGGCCAGGCCGGCGCTGTTGAAGGAGACGTCCACATTGGTTGCGGCGGCGGCAGCGAGAAGCCCGGCGGTTGGGAACGCGCGCACCCAAGGCGTCGGCGACAGGATGATGGCGTAGTTGGTTTGCAACGCGGAGGCAGTGGACGCCACGTTCAACCCGTGGGTGGCGGCGGCGTTCTGCACGCCGACGATCACGCTACCCTGGTTTCCGATGGACTGGTATTGCAGAACAATCTCGCCCGTGCTTTTGAGAATGATCTGGCCGGTGAGAAATCCGCCGCCGGTCTTCGGTGTCACGTTCTGAAATTGGACAGTGCAGGTGTGCGCCACCGGGTCGGCCGCCGCGTAAATATGGTTGGTCGCTTTGGTGGATAGAGTCAGGTCGCACCAGTAGAGGGCCACGCAATTGGTCGGAGCCAGGGGATTGGGAAGGGTTTTAGGGCTTGACTGGTCGCCAGAAAACGGCGTGAACGTGATGAAGCCGTCGGGTGAAACGTAGATTTGCGAATAGAGGCCGGGGGATTGCCCGCCGCTGAAGAAAGGAAAACCAAAGCCCAGATTGACCGGCCCGGCGATGCCTTCGTCCAGTGCGCTTTTTCCGGTGGTGGCGGTGAGGTTGGTTCTCAGATCGACGCCGATGCCCGAAATGTCTTTCCACGCGTATTGCGGTCCGCCGGTCTGAAGCGATGTCAGGGCGGAGTAAGCCACCGGCGCGGCGTTGGTCACGCTGAGCGACCAGGCCAGCGGCAGGCCGCCGGAATTGGTGATGGTGACTGGCAGGGTGACCGGTGGGGCGTTTGTGCCCAGCGTTTCCGCCAGGGCGGGCGCGCCGACTTGGGCCCGGGCGGGCAGGCCGGCGTAGAAGGCGGCCGAGCGGAGGATGGGCGGAGATGTTATTATATTTGACTGGCTGGGGCCGGTGACGGTGAAGGTGATATTGCTCAGAACCGCGCCCGCCGCGGGGTCCCACCAGACGCCGGAATAGCTCCCCGCTTGCAGGCCCGTGAGAGAGGTCTGGGCGGCAACTGCGCTGGTGGCGGCGGGGTAATAGACGTTGGTGTGGTGCCAGAACCATAGGGCGGCAAATTGCGAGTTGGCAAGCCCGTAGGCGCCGATCAACGGCGCGTAGGGGTCCAGCGTCAGGCTGCCCAGGTTAATCCAATCCAGCCCCCCGTTGGTCATCCAGATGGAATGCTCGCCGGCCGGCACGTCGATGGTGAAGGTCACATTGGTCGTGATGTCACCGCTGCCGCTTGACGGAAAACTGATGTTGGTTTCCGTGACGTTGTCAACTAAAAGTGTCAGCCCGGCCCCCGACGAAGCGATCTGGACCACCTGCACGGCGAACGTCCCCGCCGCGGGATAGTCCACCAAAAACGTGTAGCCGTCGGGCGTCATGGAACGATGATAATATCCCTGCAAATAGGTCGGCGCGCTGCTCAGGGCCGCGGGGGCGGTCTGGCCCACGGTGAAAACGCTCTGAGTGGCTGTTGACCAGCCGCCGCCCAACCCCAGCACCAGGGGGCCGTTTTGCGAACAGGTCACCTCCGGCGCGCTGGCCGTCAAACCATTTTGCCGGCCCAGGCCCGAGAAGGCAACAAAGTCGCTGCCCGCGCTCATCGGCACGTAGTCGCCGTTGGTGTCAATAAAATCCCAGTACCAGATTTGTTCCGCGGCCGATTGCCCCGCCATCAATCCGGCGAAGAGCGTCGGCGTCTCCCCCAGGTGCGGGGTGAAATTGACGCCGCACTCGGAACCGAAAACCGGGGCGACCGGCTGAGTGGGGAGGATGTTGGGCGGATTGGCGATGCTGTCAATCAGGTCGGCGGGGTAATCGTGATGGGTGTAATAATCGGTTTCGTCCCAGATCGGCTCGGTCAGATCGGAACTGGTGGTGATGAGATGATGATAGCGGTCTTGAGAGCGCAGGAAGGTCGCCATCAGGTTGTGCCAGGATTCGATGTTGGTCCACTCATTGTCCTGGCCCGCGTCGGTGAATTGGACTTCGTTGAACAATTCCCAAGCCATGATCGAGGGCGAATAGCCCCACCGCGCCACCGCGTAGCGGAACTTCAATTGGGTCACGGCGATGGCGGTGGCGTTGGTGAAAAACTGGGTGGCATCGCCCAAAAAGCCGGTGTAGTAGCCGTTGGCGTAGGCGCTGTTGTAGGGGTTGTAGGACCATTCCGGATCGACGGTGGACGAATACTGGCCGTGATGCTGGAGCGTCATTTGAAAATGGATGCCCGCCTGGTCCGCCGCGGCCACGATGGCGTCCCATTTCCGCGCCACCGTCAGGTTCAGATAGCCCAGCGCGCCCGGCGCGGGCCAATCCAGGTTTTTGCCGTCCCAATCGTCCATCCAGATGCGGGACCAGTTTTCGCGCGTGCCGCCCATTTTGCCCATGATCGTGACCACCGTGCCGGTCAGGCTATTGTAATCCCAGGCGGCGTCATGGCCGACTGGGAAGTAGCGTTCGCCATCGCTGGTGGCGAAGCGCCGGGGGTTGTTCGGATCGACGCGCACAAATCCCGGCCCGCTTGGCGGCCCCGCGACCAGCCAAAACGACGGCTGCAAATTCCCGGCCGCAATGGTCTGGCCGTTCAAGGTGACGTTGGTGACAGTGAACACGCCCGTCATGGCCGGGGTGTGGCGGACGCGCCAGGTTGTGCCGCCGTCGAAAAAAGCCGGGAGCGTCGCCACGGATCCATCCGGCTGGCTGATGCTCACCAGCACATTATTCTGGGTGTAATCAAACGGATTGCCGGTCAATCCGCTCAGGGTAAATGAGGCTTCGATTTTGGGGTACGCCGGCTGGGCCAGTGCCGCGCCGCCCCATGCCCAGCAGCCGAGAACCAGCAGAACCCACGTCTGGACGGCCCTGGCTCTGCGGCGCGATTGACGCGGGCAAGCAATTTCAGAATTTGGCGTCATGTTCATAGGTTGGCATCGGCGGAGGCGAAAGCCAATTCTTTTCCTGTTTGCTCATGGTCCATTTCCGCCTTGTGCTCTATGAACCTAAAAACGGCAGTTAGCGATCAAAGCTTCGCTGATTCCGCCGTGTAAGATTTTGCTGCGGTCCTTCGGATTTGTTTTTTTGGCTTCCAGACTCGATTTCAGCCGCTGGGCGCCAGGC
>JBEKSF010000026.1:0-53325 GCA_049517295.1 Verrucomicrobiota bacterium | reverse complement strand
GACCGAAAACTTCGAGAACCTTACCGGCCAGCGCGTGATGCGGACGTGTGACGCGAACGTGCGTGGGAAGGTCTTGGAGGGGGGAAGTCTGGCGTGGGTTCCTTCGACACCATCCCCCACCAGCCGCTGCTGCAACTAATCGGGCAGCGGATAGCGGACGGGAAGGTGATGGAACTTTTGGAGCGGTATCTCAAATCCGGAGTGATGGCCAGCGCCAAAGAGTGGCAGCCGAGCGAGCAGGGCACGCCGCAAGGAGCAGTCATAAGTCCGTTGTTAGCCAACTTGTATCTCAATCCGCTGGACCACGAAATGGCGCGGAAAGGCTACCAGATGGTACGCTACGCGGACGACTTTGTGGTGTGCGCACGAACCGAAGAAGAAGCCCAAAGGGCCTTGGCGGAGATAGCGCAATGGGTCAAGACAGCGGGATTAACGCTCCATCCGGCCAAGACGCGGATCGTCAACGCGGCAGACAAAGGCGGGTTCGACTTTCTGGGATACCATTTCGAGCAATACCGCCAGAGCGGCGGCAAGAAATGGCCCCGGCAAAAGAGCCAGCAAAAGCTGCGGGAGAACTTGCGCGCCAAGCTGTCACGAGGACGCAGCGGGAGCATCCCGCAAATCGTGGCCGAACTCAATCCGACGCTCAAAGGCTGGTATGGGTATTTCAAATACAGCCCGCCCGGCGCCATGCAACGAGTGGACGAGTGGGTGCGCGAACGAACGCGCCACATTATCCGTCGGCGGCACAAGCGACGCGGCATGGTCAAAGGACGGGAACGCACCGAATATCCGAATGCCTGGTTTGCAGCGCAAGGGCTGTTCAGCCTAAAAGCCGCCCAAGCGCAATGGCTTCAATCCCTGACAGGAAACCACTGACTGGAAAGCCGGATGCGGGAAATCCGCCCGTCCGGTTTGGAGGGAGGGGTGAGGTTCCAATCCTCATCCCTACCCCTATTTTGTAGAACCCGAACCCAAACAAACTTTAAGCCCCGTCAGCGGGCGGCATATTCGGGGATTTGAGTGCAGGCGTTTGCCATGCGCCGAAGATGCCGCTTCCTGAGGGAGCTTGATAAGTTCTATCCTCCCGCCGTCCGCGCCAGTTGGCGCAGGACGAACGGCAGGATGCCGCCATGCTGGTAGTAGTCGATTTCGATCGGCGTGTCGATGCGGCAGGCGACCGCTATGTCTCCGGACTGCCCGTTGGCCCGCGTGACCCGCAGCGTGAGGTCCTGCCGGGGTTTAAGCCGTTCTGTCAATCCTAAAACATCATAGGTTTCCGTCCCGTCCAGCCTGAGTGTCCGCGCGGAAACGCCCTCCTTGAATTGCAACGGCAGCACGCCCATGCCCACCAGGTTGGAGCGGTGGATGCGCTCGAAACTCTGCGCGACAACCGCCTTGACCCCCAGCAGCCGCGTGCCCTTGGCCGCCCAATCCCGCGAACTGCCAGTCCCATACTCCTGTCCCGCCAGCACAATGAGCGGGGTGTTCTTTTGGGCGTATTTCATGGCGGCGTCGAAGATGCTCATTTGCGCGCCGTCGGGCTGGAACTTCGTCACGCCGCCCTCGACTCCCGGGACCATCAGGTTCTTGATGCGCACGTTGGCAAACGTGCCCCGCGTCATCACGCGATCGTTGCCGCGCCGCGAGCCGTAACTGTTGAAATCGACAAAGTTGACTCCGTGCTCGATCAAATACTGTCCGGCTGGGGAGGTCTTTTTGATGCTACCCGCCGGGGAAATGTGATCGGTCGTCACGCTGTCGCCAAAGATGCCAAGGGCACGGGCGCCTTTGATTTCGGTGATGTGACCGGGCTGCATACTGAAGTTCTCGAAGAACGGCGGCTCTTGAATATACGTGCTCCGGGCGTCCCACTCATAGACTTGCCCGACGCTGGCCGGGATTTCATTCCACTTCGGATTCTGCGCCGCGAAATCGCGATATAATCTCTGGAACACTTCCGGCTTGAGGGCGGAGAGCATGGCGCCGCGGATTTCCGCGAGGCTGGGCCATAAGTCCCTCAAAAAGATGTCGCGGCCCCCGGCGCGGCCGAGCGGCTCGGTTGTCAAGTCTATTGTCACACGGCCCGCGAGCGCAAACGCCACCACCAGCGGAGGCGACATGAGGAAGTTGGCCTTGATGTTCTGATGGATGCGCGCCTCGAAATTCCGGTTGCCCGAAAGCACAGCCGCGGCGATGACATCATTTCTCGTCACAGCGTCCTCCACCGGCCCGGCCAGCGGGCCGGAATTGCCGATGCACGTCGTGCAACCGTAGCCGACCAGGTTGAATCCAAGCTGGTCCAGGAAGGGCTGCAACCCGCTCGTGTTCAAATAATCGCTCACCACCCGCGAACCCGGAGCAAGCGATGCCTTGACCAGCGGATGCGGTTTGAGCCCGGCTTCGACCGCCTTCTTGGCCAGCAACCCGGCCGCCAGCATGACGGACGGATTGCTCGTGTTGGTGCAACTGGTGATCGCGGCGATCAACACGTCGCCATGATGAAGTTGTTCGCGCGGCGACGCCGCTCCGACGGGAAACGCCCGCCCCAAATCCCCCGCCGGTTTTCCAAACCCATTTTCCGTCAGCGGCTTGGAGAACGCGCTGCTAAACTCCTCCTTGAGTTTGCCCAGTTCGATCCTGTCCTGCGGCCGTTTCGGCCCGGCCACGCTGGGAACAACCGACGCCAGTTCCAGATCCAGATCGGTCGAGTAAGTGATGTCGCCCTTTTTGGGCATTCCGAAAAGTCCCTGCGCGCGAAAATAATTCTCGTAGAGCCGGCAATGCTCCTCGCTCCGCCCTGTCTGGCGCAGGTATTCAACGCATTGGGCGTCGATGGGGAAAAAGCCCATCGTGGCGCCGTATTCCGGGGCCATGTTGGCAATGGTCGCTCGGTCCACCACCGCAAGGGCCGCCGCGCCCGGTCCGTAAAACTCGACAAATTTCCCCACCACCTTGGCCTCGCGCAACTTCTGCGTGAGCGTCAGCGCCAGATCGGTCGCCGTCACGCCCGGCTCCAAGGCGCCCGTCAAGTGAACTCCCACCACGTCCGGCGTCAGAAAATACACCGGCTGCCCCAGCATCCCCGCTTCCGCCTCGATCCCGCCAACGCCCCAGCCGACAATGCCCAGGCCGTTGATCATGGTCGTGTGAGAATCGGTGCCCACCAAGGTGTCCGGATAATAAACATTCCCCGGGCCGCGGAGCACGCCTTTGGCCAAATACTCCAAATTGACCTGATGCACTATGCCGATGCCCGGCGGAACCACTTTGAAGGTGTCGAAGGCCTGCATCCCCCATTTGAGCAATTGGTATCGCTCTCGGTTGCGCTGGAACTCCATCTCCAGGTTGCGCGCCATCGCGTCAGCCGTGCCGGCGAAATCCACCTGCACCGAATGGTCCACCACCAAATCCACCGGCACCAGCGGCTCAATGATCTTCGGATTCTTGCCCAGCCTTACCGACGCCGAGCGCATCGCCGCCAAATCCACCAGCAGCGGGACGCCGGTGAAATCCTGCAAGACAATCCGGGCGACGATGAACGGAATTTCCTGCGTGCGGGCCGCGTTGGGCTGCCACTGGGCCAGTTCCCTGACATTGGCATCGCTGACCTTTTTTCCGTCGCAGTTGCGCAGCACCGATTCCAGCACCAGCCGGATGGAGACGGGCAATCGCGAGATCGCGCCCAGGCCGGCCTTTTCCAGGGCTGGCAGGGAGTGGAAGGCGCCTTTTTTCCCCCGCCCCGCGTCAAATTCCTTGAGACTGTCAAATATATTACGTGTGTCGTTCATAGATGGCGTGCTACGGCCCGCTTGAAAAATGGGCCGGGCCCCGCCGTCTGTCAAGGCGGCGCCCGAAAGATGCGGTCTTCTTGGCAAGTCGGCCCGATCCGGAATCTGTCATCTTGCACGGGTGGTTCTCTGCACAAGGATCAGGGCGCCAAGACCGATAATCATGCCTCCGTACAGACCGGTATGCCTCCACCAAACTTCCTGAAACCGGCTGATGCGCTCGTCCGTGAGCATGGATCCCAACTGTGCCGAAAAATGGAACGGATCCAGGCGCCCCGCGACCGCGGGCAAGCCCAGCCCGAGAAGGGCTGCGCCCAACAGCGGCATCCAAAGCCCTGCCAGCAGGCGCCGCATCCGGGCGGCCGAGAAGGGCACTTTGTTAACGCTCGCAAAAAGGCAGACCGCGCCCCCAATGATCCCGGCCGAAAGCCCGGCCTGTAGGCCCAATTTGCCCGCCCGCATCCGCAAATCAGGGCCCGGCTCCAATCCCTTTCCAATAATAAAGTAATCCGGCGATAGGGAGCAGGTCATCCAGTCGTTAACGAATCCAACGACCGCGCCCGTCATTCCGGCAATCAAAATGAACCCGTATTCGCGATATTTCGAGGCCTGTGCCCCGTGCCGTGAGAAATCAACGATGACCACCACCGCCATGAGCGCCAGCAGGCACGCCACTCGATAAGAAAATGGAAAGCGGCCGTCCATCAGACATATCTTATCCAGTACAGCCCCGCGTCAACAAATTAAAGCGACTTGACTTGCCGGCAATCCGGGGACATTTTGCCCCTGTCCGTTGTTGCCAACTCAGCCATGACTACGACTCACAATGGTCCCGTGGGAAGCGCGCCTTCCGCCCCGGTGGAGGCGGACATTTTGGCCCGCATCGATGACTTCCAATTCCCCGCCGGGTGGATTTCTCCCGCCAGCGCCCAAGCCCGCGCCCGCCAATGCTGCCAGCAATTGGAAGACGGGCGCGTGCTGTTCTTCGACCGCATCCCCTTTGATTTCCCCGGCGATGACCGCGAATTTCTTCTTTCGCAGCGCCAGAGCGGTTCCCGTTTGCACAAAAATGTTTCCTACCGCCCGCTCCAGGATGCCCTGCGCGGCGCGGCCGCTGCCGCGGACCAAACCGCCCACTTGCGCCAAATCATGCGCCGCTTCTCCGCCGAGACCGCCCGCTTCCTGGCCGCTCTCCTGGCGCCCTATGCGCCGCACTGGACGCTCGACTACGCCAGCTTCCGCCCCGAACAGGAACAGGGCCGCGATTTGCCCGTCCACAAACGCAACGACCTCCTTCACCTGGATTCCTTCCCCACCCGCCCGATGCACGGCCGCCGCATTCTCCGCTGCTTCGTCAACATCAATCCCTCCGCCGCCCGCGTCTGGAACACCACCGACGGATTTGCCACCCTCGCCGGCCAATTCGCCGCCGCCGCCGGCCTGGCCGATTTCGCCGCCAAAGGCAGCCCCCGCGCCAACCCGCTGGTCAAGGCTGTCAAGTCACTTTTCGGACTCAAGTCCGTGGACCACTCCGCCTACGACCGTTTCATGCTGCGGTTTCACGATTTCCTCAAGGAAAACACCGCCTTCCAGCAATCCTGCCGGAAAATCCGCCTCGAATTTCCGCCTGGCTCGACTTGGATTTGTTTTACCGATTTGGTGCCGCACGCCGTTTTGTCCGGCCAATTCGCGCTGGAGCAAACCTTCATCATTCCCCTTTCCGCCTTGGTCACGCCGGACAAGGCCCCCATTCGCATCCTCGAAAAAATCGCCGGCGCCCCCCTGGCCACCGCTCCTTCATCCTGAATCCGCCCGGCCGGACTGCCGGCCAGCGCCGCGTAAGCATGGGAAAAGCCACGATCGTTCCGCGCGGGTGGAGGTTCCCCGCTTTGGGTGGCGCGACCGTCCCGGTCGCCGTGGCTGGCGTCTCGCCGGCCACATTCCCCTCATCTATCCACGTTGCCATGGTGGTCGTATCGACATGCGTCCGCCGCAACTTGCGCTTCATTTTGACAATTACCGCTCCTGCCACTAGCCTTTAACTCATGGAACCGTTGCACGCGCCCTGGCGCATTGCTTACATCCTCGCTCCTAAACCCGGCCCCGAAGCGGGCCGGATTTTCAAGCAAATCGCCGACTCCAGCGATGACCTTGGCAATCTCGTCATCGCCCGCGACAGGACCTGCTACGCCATGCTCAATCGCTTCCCTTACACCGGCGGCCACTTGCTGGTTGTCCCCTACCGGGAAACGCCCGACCTCAATGGCTTGACCGATGGGGAGTTGTCCGATTTGTTCCAGTTGACGCGCCGCTGCCAGAACGCGCTCACCCAAGTCATGCATCCCGACGGCTTCAATATCGGCATCAATTTGGGCCGCGTCGCGGGCGCGGGGATTATCGAGCATGTCCACGTCCATGTCGTTCCCCGCTGGAATGGTGACACCAATTTCATGCCCGTCCTCGCCGGCTCCACCGTCCTTCCACAGGCCCTGGACGAAGTCGCCGCCCAATTGCGCGCTGCTCTGGGCAAATAGCTCCTCCCGATGCCGACCGAAACCCTTCACTTCGAAAACGCCCGCCTGGCGCAACAAATCTTCAATAATGAGCCGCGCAACTTGCAGGCCGTCGAACAGGAACTGGGCGTCAAGGCCGTGGCCAGGGAGAATTGGATCAAACTCGAAGGCGACAGCGATGCCGTCGAGCGAGCCACGCAGTTCTTTCATTCGCTGGAAGACGCCCTCAAAAACGGCGGCACCGTGCGCAATCGCGAGTTCTCCCAGGCCCTGGGTGTCGTCAAAAACGAGGGCGTCTCCGCCTTGCGCGCCTTGTTTACCGAGCGCATTGTCACCTCCCCTCGCAAAGCCCCCGTCATGCCCAAAAGCGTCGGCCAAAAAAGATATGTCGATGCCATCCGCGCGCATGACGTCACTTTCGGCCTCGGTCCGGCCGGCACGGGCAAAACCTACCTCGCCATGGCTATGGCCTTGGCGGCGCTCAAGGACGAACGGGTCGCCCGCATCATTTTGACCCGCCCGGCCGTCGAAGCCGGCGAGGCCCTGGGCTTTTTGCCCGGCGACCTCTATGAAAAAATCAACCCCTATCTGCGGCCGCTCTACGACGCGCTCCACGACATGCTGCCGGCCGAGGAGATGGAGAAGAACATGGAACGCGGCGTCATTGAAATCGCTCCCCTGGCCTACATGCGCGGCCGCACCTTGAACCAGGCCTTCATTATTTTGGACGAGGCGCAGAACTCCACCGCCGAACAGATGTTCATGTTTCTGACACGGCTGGGTTTGAACTCCAAGGCCGTCATCACCGGCGATCCCACCCAGATCGATTTGCCTCCGCACAAACATTCCGGCTTGCTGGAGGCCCAGCGCGCCTTGCGCGGCGTCGAGGGCATTGCGTTGGTGGAATTCGACCGCCGCGACGTCGTGCGCCACCCGCTGGTCCAACGCATCATCGCCGCGTACGAGGAACATCGCGGCCACCATAAATGAAGGCCCTCCAGGTCGCCAACCGCCAGCAATCGTGCCCCCTGGACCGCCGGTGGTTGCGGCGCCTGACAAAATGCCTGCTGGAGGATCTGCTGGAACGCCGTCAATACGAATTGGGCGTCCATGTCATTGGCGCCGCGGAAATGACACGCCTGAACGAGTCCTTTTTGGGCCATGAAGGCTCCACCGACGTCATTACCTTCAACCACCAGGACGGCGCCCCAGAGGCACGGCTCCACGGGGAGATTTTTATTTGCATGGATGACGCGCTGATTCACGCGCGCCGTTTCCGCGCCTCCTGGCAGTCGGAGGTCGCGCGCTACCTCGTGCATGGCGTCCTCCATCTGGAGGGATTCGACGATGCCGATCCCCCCTTGCGCAGGGCGATGAAGCGCCGGGAAAATAAGCTCTTAAAGGAATTGTCGGCGCGGCTGGACTTGGGCAAACTGGCCCGGGAATGCCTTTAGACGAGAACCATTTTCTTAAGCGGTCGCGCGATGATTTCTTCGCGGGCCTGGCGCTGGTCCTGCCGGCCGTCATTACCGTGGCCGTCCTCGCGTGGCTTTTCCACAACGTCTCCAACGTGACCGACGCCCTGCTGTTTTTTTTGCCCGAATCCCTGACGCATGAGAAATTGCCCGACGGCCGATTGGGTCCCATTCACTGGTATTGGAGCTGGGTGGCGCTGGCGCTGGCCGTTTTCTTGATCTGCCTGGCCGGTCGCTTTGGCCGCAATTATTTGGCACGCAAGGCCCTTGAATGGATCGATCACACCATGATGCGCATCCCGCTCATGAACAAAATCTATGGCACTGTCAAGCAGGTCAATGAGTCCTTTTCCACCAATAAATCCTCCTTCAAACAAGTCGTGCTCGTCACGTTCCCTCATGCCCGCTCCCGCGCCGTGGGCTTTGTCACAGGCGAACAGTGCGGCCCCGGTGACGAAAAATTGGTGAGCGTCTTCATCCCCACCACCCCCAATCCCACCTCCGGCTTCCTGGTCCTGGTGCCGGAGAGCGACATCGTCAAGCTGGACATGTCCGTCGCCGACGGTATCAAGTTCATCATCAGCCTGGGGGCCATTGCGCCGGACCATCCCGGACATCTGATTGCTCCCCTGTCAAACCAAAACCCGCCTCCGTCCTCCCAATGAACCCGGAGCGCACGACCGGCCTGGTCCTGCGCACCCGGCCCTTGACCGACACCAGCCTCATCGTGCAATGGCTCACGCGGGATTTTGGCCGCCTAGCCACCGTGGCCAAAGGCGCGCGACGCCCCAAATCGCCATTTCGCGGCCAATTGGATTTGTTTTATCTGGCGGACTTCAGTTTTGCCCGCTCCAGGCGCTCGGACCTGCACACCTTGCGCGAAGCCCGGCTGCTGGAGAGCCACGCGGCTTTGCGCACGGACCTCGCCTGGCTCCAGCAAGCTTCCTACTGCGCCGCGCTGATCGAACAAACCGCCGAACCGGAAGCCCCGCTGGGCGCGATGTTCGATCAATTCGTGGGTTTGCTGGGCCAACTGGTCCGCCACCCCGCCGTCCCTCAAACCGTCTTTGCCTTCGAGATCAAGTGGCTCGACGAATTGGGCCAACGCCCCCCCCTTGCGCAATCCCACTTGACACCGGGCGCAAGACAGATTCTGGACCGCCTGCGCGAGATGGATTGGCCGCAGATTTTCCGCCTCCGTCTCAGCGCCGCCCAGACCACCGAGATTCGCCTTTTCTTGCGCGGCTTCCTGACGTTTCACCTGGACAAAATCCCCCCCGCCCGCAACGCCGCCTGTTCATAATTTCCATCCGTAAACGTCCGTATGCCGCGCCAGTTCCTTGCGGCCAGCCACGCTGTCTCTGGCGATGCCCTTCTCCCCCAGCATTCGATCCACCCGCAGCCATTTGGGCCGCCGACGGGGCGGCTTCAAATACGCCGGGTAGCTGCTCCAACCAAAGCTTTCCAACCGCTCTTCCGCCCCGATGACCTTGGCTCGCGCCGGGTTCAGATGCACATAGTCGCAGACGACCCGCGGGTAGCCAACGCCGCCGCCCTCCACCATCAACGCCTCTACCGGTTGACTTCCTAAGGATCGTGAGACATATTTGTCTCACGATGAAAACAGCGACCGTCAGAGACTTGCGAAATCACTTTCCTCGTGTGGCCGCATGGATTGAGGAGGGCGAGTCCGTGGATATTACCAAATCAGGAAAGGTGATTGCCAGACTAATGCCGGCGACTCGCCCAACACCGCGTAAATTCAAAATGCCGGATGTCATGGCGCGATTGCAACAAACTTTCGGTGATTCGTGCTACGATTCATCGGACATTGCGCGAGGTCTTGAACTCAGTCGCGGAGACCTTTCTTGACAGCTTACCCGGACACAAGTTTTCTGTGCGCCTTTTACGTGAAGCAGTCCAACTCCCCTTCTGCCGCTGCGCATGCGGCAACAATGCGCGAACCGCTTCATGTTGCGGCTTTTCTGGCCTATGAGTTTCGCCAGTTGCTTCGTTTTCAGACTTGGAGGCACTCCACCAATCCGCGCGAGGGGATCGCCCCGGCGGATGCGCAAGCGGCTCTTCTTCAGTTTGAGACTGACTTGGCAAATGGTGTTGCTGTTTCAACACCATGCAATTTTCAGGAGGTGCTTCGCCGGGCGGAGTACCTCTCCAAACAGCACACCTCTGCGAGTGGGCATCGGAGTTTTGATGTTCTTCATGTGGCGACCGCATTACACTTGGGGGTGAAGGAATTTCTAACGTTTGATGTGAATCAGCGCAAATTGGCTGCCGCTGAAAGGCTTACGCCGAAGCCCTGACCATGCGTGAGCGTCTGGAAAGACCGGTTCAATGAACCGCAAAACAGCAAAATACAAGGACTGACCCGAATGGCGCTTTTGCTTGAGCGTCTGGAAAGACCGCTTCAATGAACCGTAAAACAGCAAAATACAAGGACTGACCCGAATGGCGCTTTCTACAAGTAATCTGCTGATTGGTGGCGTTGGTTTTGCGGACACCGGAGCGTATTCTGTTATTGTCAGCAATTGGGCCGGTGTAGTTACCAGTGCTGTTGCAGTACTGGATGTGACGTTGGTTCAGAACGCCGCTTTTGAAACAGGTGACTTCACGGGTTGGACCTTGTCTGGAGACGCCTCGAATAGTTTTGTCTACGATGGCGCTGTATCTGGTATCACGCCTGACTTGGGAAATTATGCTGCAGTATTGACGACGTCTGGCTCAATTGGTTATCTTTCCCAAACGTTATCGACTACTCCTGAATTAGGGTATCTGCTTTCGTATTGGTTTTACAGTCCTTCCACAAATTCCGGGCTGTTGCTCGTCTCGTGGAATGGAACCACTCTTCTTGACACGACGAATCTTGAAGCCAACGACTGGACGAAGATGCAGTTTTTGGTTTTGCCGACTGGGTCCAACACTGTTCTTCAATTTGGGTTTCAAGTTGATGATGGTTTTTTTGGACTTGATGACATCAGTGTTGTACCGGCTCCGCTTGAAATCGACAGCGTGTGCTTGTCCGGAGGAAATCTCGTGCTCAATGCGAGCAATGGACAATCCGGCAGAACCTATTATGTGCGGACGAGCACTAACCTCGACCTGCCGCTGAACGAGTGGACGTTCGTTGCGACCAATAATTTGACCGTCAGTGGGAATTTTACTATCACCGTGATCAACAGGGTCTCTCCAACCGACCCGCAGCGGTTTTATATTCTACAAACGCAATGAGTAAGCGCCGTTCGGGTCCTTGTATTTTGCTGTTTTCGGATGTGATATGCGGGTGTCAATTCTTACTGTTGACACAGATTCATTCCTCTGACAAACATTCCACTGCCATTTTTGCAACCAAAACAGCCCCCAGCCATTTATCACACCCCGTCGATTGATCGGTGTCAATCTGAGTCTGTGGCTGAAATAAATCTACTTTCCCACCCCCGGGATTACTTGCGCGATTTGTCCGGGTACGGCGGTGGCGGCGGGACCGTCACGGGTTCCCGCCGGATTTGCTCCTGCAAGTATTCGATGGCCTTTTTCAATTGCGCATCCTCGCCGCCAAAGGTTGCGTGCGGCAGGTTGTCCACCACAATGTCCGGATCCACGCCGTGGCCTTCGACAAGCCATTTGCCTTCCGGCCCATAAACGCCATATTCGGCGGCGGACGCGATCCCTTTGTCCACGAGCCAATTGTCAAACGAAAGCCAGATTTCCCCTCCCCACGTGCGCATGCCGATTAATTTGCCCAACCCAAGCCGTTTGAAGCCTTCGCTGATGGCCTCGCCATCGGAGGCGGTCCGCTGGTCGCACAACACCACCACGTGCCCGCGAAAGGCGTATTGCATGTTCCAATACGGCATGCCGACTCGGCCTTGCCAGTAAAACCACGCTTTGCGCATCAGCTTCTCAAGAACCCAACTGTCGATATTGCCTCCATTGTTGTGCCGCACGTCCAGGATCAATCCTTTGCGCTGGAAGACGGGATAAAAATCGCGCGCCCATTGGGCAATATCCGCCGACCCCATCGCCCGCAAATGCACGTAACCGATGTCGCCTTGGCCCATTTCTTCCACTTGCCGGCGGCGGGTGTATTCCCACTCGTCATACCGCAGGTCCGCTTCCCGCTCGACGGTGATGGGACTGACTACCACGTCACGGGACACCGGCTCGGCGGGTGTCTTGACGCGCAGCAGGACCTGGCGCCCCGCCTGGTTGCGCAGCAACTCAGCCAGGTCGGGAACGGAAAGAGCCGCCACGCCGTTGATCATTTCAATGACATCTCCCTCGCGGACATTCACTCCCGGTCGGACCAACGGCGAAGAACGCTCCGGATAATCCGGATCGGCCTCATAAATGTGGGCGACGCGGTAGCCGCCCCCGGCTGGGTCGCGGACCATACGCGCGCCCAAGGCCCCGATTTGAATCTGGTCCGGCCCCTCGCGATAATCGCCCCCGACCACAAAGATGTGCAGCGCGGACAATTCGCCGACCATCTCGGAAACCAAATCGCTCAACTCGCCCCTGTCGGTGACGCGATTCGCGGCCGGCAGGTATCTGTTGAGAATGGCCGGCCAGTCCAGGCCATTCATGTTCCGGTCGTAAAAGAAATCGCGCTCCAATCGCCAGGCCTCCACAAACATCTGGCGCCACTCCTGGCGCGGTTGGATTGTGAACGTCCACCCTTTGAGGTCCACGCTTTTCTCCAGCTTGACCGGCGGCGCCGCATCGGCCGCCACAACATAGAAATTGTCGTCCTTGTGAATCAGGATTTTCTTCCGGTCCTGGGACAGCTCATAACCCTTGATCTCTTCGGCCAGCGCCTTGAGCTTCGGCTCGACATTGGTGATCTCCAGGGTCATCAGCGTGAGATTGGTTGCGCCTTCGAGTCCCGAACCGCGCGCGATGAGGAATAAATGCTTCGCCTCGGCGGATAATTCGCTGTAATTGCCCGGCGGCGCGGGAACGGGCTGAACGCGAGACTCGATGCCGGGCAAATCGATCGTGACGACCGGCGTCGCGTTGGTGTCGCCGCTTTTGTCATCTTTCTTCTTTACCTTCTCCGCGGGATGCAGTTCGTCCGCGGGCTCGAACGGCGAACGCTCTTCGCGATTAAGCGAAACGCAGTAAATTTTAACTGGTTTGTCGAAGAACGGTTCAGGTTCGCGCAAGCCCCAGGGTGAACTGACCGCCGATTCCAGATGACGCTCGGACAGGAAATAGATCCACTTGCCATCGGGGCTCCACTCGGGACTGTAACTGCTCACGCGGTCGCTGGTCAGCGCCGTCGTGCCGCCGTCTTTCACTCCGTAGAGCCAGATTTGCGGGTATGTGTTGTCGGCAACGCGCCCGTAGGCGAGCCACAGGCTGTCGGGCGACCATGTCAGGCCGAAAAAACCGCCGTAACGCGCCGTTGCGATGCGCCGGCTCTTCTTCTCCTCGATATTGTAAAGCCACAGTTCCATGTTCTTGTCGTCGTATGCTATCCATTTTCCGTCCGGCGAGGGAATGCCCGAAAACCGGAACACGTGGCCGTCTGTGGTGAGTTGTTCCGGTTTGCCGACGCCATTGGCGGGAACGCGGTAAAACTCCAGTTCGCCAGTGGCGTCGGAGAGCGCCAGCAGCGATTTGCCATCCGGCATGAAGCAAGCGGCCCGATAGCGCAAGTTGGGTTCGTGCGTGGCTTCCACGAACCTTCCTTGTTCGGCTGGCGCCACAAACACCTGCCCGCGCGCCGTGAACACCAACCGGTCGCCGTCCGGCGACAAATGCGCCGTCGTCAGATAATCCATCGGCTTCTTCACCCATTTTTCCCGTTCCTGATCGAAATCGGACGCCAGCGTGATCGGAATCACCCGGTCGCTCTCGGAAGCAATGTCATAGAGATGCAGGTCCGGTCCCAGTTGATACACGATGCGGCCCTCGGACAGCGCCGGCGATTTCACGTCCCAATCCCTGTGCCGCGTCAGTTGGCGCAAGTCACCGCCGCTTTCGTTCATCGACCACAGGTTCATCGAGCCATCGCGGTCGCTGACGAAGTAAATGCGGCCCTGCCACCACATCGGCTCTTTGCTCGTGCCGTCAAAATCGGCGGTCAGCGGCACGGCTTCCGCCTGGCCTTGGGTGTATTTCCAGAGTTGTTGGATGAATCCGCCCTTGTAGCGCTTGGTGCTGCTGCCTTGAAAGGGCAGTCGCGTGAAATGAAGTGTCTTTCCCGTCGGCTCGAACACGCCCTCACTGGCCTGGCTCAAAGAGAGAACGGTTTGCTCGCCGGTCTGAATATTCAGAGTCGCCAATTGCGCATCCGGCAAAGTCGAAAATTGAAGGGTTGAATAAAGGATTTTGCCATCCGGCGTCCAGCCGACGACTTGTGCCAATCGCCCTTCAAAGGTCCGCCGGGTCGGCAAACCGCCCTGGGCGGGCATCGTATAGACCTCCGTTGGACCTTCGTATTGCGCGGAAAAAGCGAGCGTCTGTCCATCCGGTGAAAACGCCGCGTGCGATTCCGTGCCGGGATGTGAAGTCAGCCGTTGGGCCCCGCCGCCCTGGACGCTGACTCGCCACAGGTCGCCTTCGGCGGTGAACACGACCGTGTCGCCGTGAATTGCCGGGAAACGGTAATAGCCCTGGAAACCGGAGCCGGCGGCCTCTTGCGCGTGAAGCCGGGGCGCCAGCAGGAGTGGTAGAATTGTGAACAGGCAGGCAGCGCGGAGATTGAGGATCCAAGTTGGCGGCATCATAACGCTTTATTGACACCATGAATGCGGGTTTTGTATCTGAATGGCAAACCATTTTTGATTCATCCGTGACGATAATTCCATGGATCCGTGTTCAAGTCTTTTCCCCGCGCCCGCGTCTCTGTCAAGTCTTACGTTCACGCCTGGCATCGGGGCATCTAAGGGAAACACCCCATAGCGCGCGTGGCGCCTCCCGGCCAGCATATCCCCGGAATTATGTGGCCGCCGGCTGCATAGGAAAGCAGAAGGAATAGCAGAAGGAATATGAAAATGAAAAATAGCGCAGTCATGAGTTTGTTCGCGGTCACAGCCGGGCTTGTAACCGGTTGCACAGTGTCATTCACGCCCGCAACCGTTTATGTGCCCCCACCCGAGGCGGTGGTGACGGTCGGCGTGCCTGACTCCTACGTTTGGGATGGCGTCGAATTCGTAGGGTTCGTAGGCGGTCAGTACATGTACTTGGGTCCCGGAGGAGGTTGGCTGGTCTGCGACTCCTTCCGACTCGAGCGCTTTCATGGGTGGGAGCGGGGCCATCCAGATTGGCGCAGAACCGCTGTTCGCAATAGCGGACCGAACTCGCGCGGCAGAGCACCGGCGCGGAAGGAACAGAAAAGGGACGGCCGGAGCTAGCCCAAAGAACAAGGGCAGCTCAACGATTTCACCACCTCACGACCCGCCCTTGGCTGGGTGGGTCTCCTCCATCTCGTGCCATTGAAAATCCAATCGCCGGTTCTGGATACGTTCGCGCTGGTCTGCCTGATCGGGCGCCTTTGGGTCAACTTGACTTAACTCCAGATCGAGTTTCTTTAGAGTTGTTTCCGCGATGGCCTCTTCGATGACGGGATTCTTGCCGCCCATGATTTCCAGGGCGCGCCGGTAAAGGGAGAGAGATTTGTCAAACATCATTTTCCGCGCGTAGGCCTGGGCCAGGGTTTCGAGGACTTTTATGTTTTTTGGGCCATGAACCAGGAGCCGCTCAAAGCGTTTGATAATCGCATCCGGCGTGCCGACCTCAAGCGCGGTTTGGAGCGGCGGAAGAATCGGGGCATGGGCCGAGGCAGTGAATTGGGCGGGAGCATGGCCGTTTACAACCGAGGGCGCCTCCTCCGCGACACGCCGGGCGAAAATACTCTTCAGGGAGCGCAACACAGTTTCATTTCCTGGATCATTTTTCAACATACCTCATAAACGATGACTTGTCGTCCCTAAGATTCGCACTGAAGCATCCATTGGCAAAGCTGCCGCCTTTGGCTGAGAGTGATTCGGCAACTCTGTCATGGGGACAACACCCCATAGCGGACAGAGCATTGCCCAGGTCAAATTTCAATATGGTCAATCTCGTTGCACCACCCATTGCTGTTCCCGCCGCGGTTCATGCTCCGGCCAACAAGCCGGCTGATGGTCTGACGAGCGAAGAGGCCCGCCGTCGGCGCAGCCAATTCGGTCCCAATTCCATGCCCGATATCTCATCGCATCCGGGTCGAAGTGCCATGGAGAAATTGTGGGCGCCAATTCCTTGGATGCTGGAAGCGGCAATTGTGCTGGAAGTAATGCTCGGCAAGTACGTCGAAGGCGCAATCATCGCCGTGCTCCTCGTGTTCAACGCCGCGCTTGGCTTCTTTCAGGAGGCGCGTGCCCAAGCAACGCTGACCGCTCTAAAGAAGAGACTGGCGTTGACCGCCTCGGTTCGCCGCGATGGCGTCTGGAAGAACCTTCCTTCCGCCGACTTGGTGCCGGACGACATCGTGAAGCTGTCCCTTGGCGGGGTCGTTGCCGCGGACGTGCAGTTAATCGATGGGCAAGTCCTGCTTGATCAATCCATGCTTACCGGCGAGTCAATCGGCACCGAAGCGGGTCCGGGGTTCCAAACTTTTGCCGGAGCCTTGGTGCGCCGCGGCGAGGCAGTCGCAAAAGTTACGGCGACGGGAATCCGCACCAAGTTCGGTCGCACGGCCGAGTTGGTTCGCACTGCCCATGTTGTCAGTTCACAGCAAAAGGCCGTGTTGCGCGTGGTGCGCAATCTGGCGGTTTTCAACGGCACTCTGATTGTCATTCTGGTTGCGTATGCCCTCGCCCATGCGATGCCGGTGAGCGAGATCATCCCTCTGGTGTTAACGGCGGTTCTGGCGTCGATCCCTGTGGCACTCCCGGCCACCTTTACCTTGGCAAGCGCTCTGGGGGCGCGAGCCTTGGCGCACCAGGGCGTCTTGCCAACACGGCTTTCGGCCGTCGATGAGGCGGCCTCGATCGATGTATTGTGCGCGGACAAAACTGGGACGCTGACATGCAACCAGCTTGCCGTCACGGCGGTCCGCCCGATGCCGGGCTGCGACGAGTCATACGTCCTGACGATGGCGGCGCTCGCCAGCTCCGACGGCGGAGAGGACCCCGTGGACGGGGCCATTCGTTCCGCCGCTTCGCGGAAAGGCGCGTCCAACCCGGCCAAACTACTTCGCTTCGTGCCTTTCGATCCCGCAACCAAGATGTCCGAAGCGACAGTGGCGGATCCGAGTCTTGGAACGCTGCGTGTCATCAAGGGCGCTTTCACCACCGTCGGCGTTCTCGCGGCCCCATCACCGACCGCGTCTGAGGCGGCGCACGAATTGGAAGCGAAAGGATTTCGGGTGCTGGCGGTCGCGGCCGGACCACCCGCGGCGATACAACTCCTGGGATTGATCGCGCTCAGCGATCCAGCCCGCGAGGATTCCGCGGGTCTGGTCACGGAACTGAAAAGGCTGGGCGTCCGCACGGTGATGGTGACAGGCGACGCCCCGGAGACGGCGGTGATTGTCGCCCAGGCCGTCGGTCTGGATGGAGCGTTGTGCCCGCCAGGCCCCATCCCGAGCGAGGTTCAACCCGAGCGTTTCGCCGTCTTTGCCAATGTTCTTCCCGAGGACAAATACAAACTGGTCAAGGCGTTCCAGAAAGCCGGTCACATCGTCGGCATGTGCGGCGACGGCGCCAATGACGCCCCCGCGCTGCGCCAGGCACAAATCGGGATCGCTGTATCGACCGCAACGGATGTCGCCAAGTCAGCCGCCGGAATGGTGCTGACCGATCCGGGACTGGCCGGCATTGTCGCCTCAATCAAAGAAGGGCGCCTCACGTTCCAACGAATCCTGACCTACA
Organism: Verrucomicrobiota bacterium; assembly: GCA_049517295.1. Taxonomy (GTDB): domain Bacteria; phylum Verrucomicrobiota; class Verrucomicrobiia; order Limisphaerales; family Palsa-1400; genus JBEKSF01. The sequence goes on along the minus strand of JBEKSF010000026.1, from coordinate 35,671 downwards.
CGCTCAATTCGGTGACCAAGAAGATCGTGCAGGTGCTGTTCCTGGGCATCGGCCTCATTATGACGGGCCACGCGATCCTGACCCCCCTGCTGATGATCATCGTGATGATGGCGGGCGACTTCCTGGGCATGTCGTTGACAACCGATAACGTGCGGCCCTCCTTGATGCCAAATAGTTGGCGCATCGGCAACCTGACAATTGCAGGTATCTTTATGGGCATGTCCGAACTGGCGTTCTGCGTCGGCGTATTGGCGGTTGGACACTTTTGCCTGGGGCTGGGTCAGGCGACATTGCAAACACTGGCGTTCGTTGCCCTGGTGTGCGGAAACCAGGCAACCATGTACTCGGTGCGCGCCCGTGCGCGAATTTGGTCGTGCCCCGGTCCCAGCCGCTGGCTCGTCCTGTCATCGGTCGCCGATCTGGTGATTGCGTTGGCGCTGGCTGGATTCGGCCTGCTCATGGCGCCCCTGCCGCTCTCGATTTTGAGCGGTGTGCTTGTCGGCGCCATCGCCTCCGCCTTCGTCCTGGATTTGGTGAAAGTTTCTGTATTTGACCGCTTGAAGATCACATAATCGGATTTCCTCCGACAACGGCGTTTGGAAATCGGCGGTGGTCATTAAGTCGGAGCCGACATCCGGCGCTGTTTACCAGACCTCGATGACCGTAGAACACCCCATAGCCCCGGGAACTCTTTCAAGGTTATTCTATGAGGCATGAAAATGAACAAGACCAAAGGTCCGGTTGAGCGAATCAAAATTGGGCTGGAGATTGCGCTGTTGGCGGTCCTCACGGGATGTGTGGGAGGTTACGTGGGAGTGGACGGAGGTTATTACGGGGGCACGGTGGTGGTTGATCCGCTCTTTGGCGGCGGCATCTATGACAGGGGGCGCGACGCGCATGATTATAGTCATCGCGGAGCGGTAAGCCGCGCGGTGGCGCACCCGAGCGGCGGAGGAGCCAGAGGCGGCGGAGACAGAAAGCGGTGAACCCAACAACTCTTTGGATAAAAACAGACCTGATGAATTTATGAAACAGTCAACTATAGTTACATGGTTTTCGAAACTTTCCACCCCCGTGCTTTTGGCGGGCGCCTGGTTTTTTTGGGCGGCGGATCTTCCCGCGGCGGAACCGAACGGAGCGCCACAGAAACCAGTTGTCGCGCAACGGTTATTTGCATCGCCGGATGACGCCGTAAAGGCCTTGCAGGCGGCCGCCGAAGCCAAAGATAAAGCGGCATTGCTCGACATTTTCGGCCCGGAATATCAGGAACTTGCAACCGGCGACGAAGTGCAGGACGCTAACAATGCGCAGAAGTTCGCCACGGCGATGTCGCAGGGATGCCATCCTGTGCAAGAGGGGGAAGACAAAATCACTCTTGAGATTGGCACGAATAATTGGCCGATGCCGATTCCACTGGTGAAAGCCGGCGGGCAATGGCATTTCGACACGGCGGCAGGCAAGGAGGAGATCATCAACCGCCATATCGGGAAGGACGAACTCCACGCCATCGGCGTGTGCCGGGCTTATGTGACAGCGCAGCGGCAGTACGCCAGCGCGAACCCTGGCGAAGGAACGAAGTACGCGTTGAAATTCAAGAGCACGCCCGGCAAGAAAGATGGACTCTACTGGATGTCGGCCGAGAATGAGCCGGCCAGCCCCTTTGGGCCTTTGGTGGCGGAAGCGCATGCCGAGGGTTACGGGAACAATAAGGGCGCGGGTCCGCATTCGTTTCACGGTTATTATTTCCGAATTCTGACCCGGCAAGGAAAGGCCGCGCCTGGCGGGAAAATGACTTACCTGACCGGCGATAACTTGACGGGCGGATTCGCGTTGGTGGCTTATCCGGAGCACTGGGACCAGTCGGGCATCATGACATTTATCGTCAATCAGGACGGCAAGGTCTTTGAGCGCAATTTGGGCGAGAAGACTTCCCGAATCGCGGGGGCAATGAAGGAATACAATCCAGACAGCAAATGGACTCAGGTGCAGGATGAGGGAGTAATGAACGCAGTGTCGGAACGATAGATCATGACCACACTCGAAATCAAAGGCGACTGGAAGGACATGTTCATAGGCCCCTGCCGTTATTTTTCTTGATTTCAGGCGAAGGTCCTTGGCGCCGCCGATAAATCGATTTGAGACACGAACCGGCTCAAAACCCGTTTGGCCCCTCCGACAATTCAAACCCTTGCCTCCCGTTCGCGACGAAATCACCAAAACCCGCCAACTGCGGGTTTGTTCAACTCGTTTGGCCTCGGAGCATCAGGCTTGCCTGGGTTTAACCAGGAGCAAGACGATCCCGCCGACGAGCGCGAATGCGCCGACAACCGGCGGGATGAAATGGCTGTGTGTGGTCTCAATGTGCATGCCAAGAAAGTCAATCGGCTTTCCCGGTGTTGAAAAGCTGATGCCTGAATAGGCGAGCACTACAATGCCTGAAGTGATCAGGAGGGCGGCAACTATTGTTTTTGTATTCATATTGATCTTCTGTTCTTTTGCTTCGGCTAAAGGCTTCTTAAAGCAGTCGCCTGCGGCCGGAAATGAGGTTGACAAGGATCATAATGGCGGCCACGACCAGCAGGACATTAATAAACCCGCCGATCACATAACCGGAGACAAGCCCCAGCAGCCATAAAACTATTAAAACTACCGCGATTGTGTATAACATATGATTCTTGCTTTTTCGCTTTTACATTCTTGGTGTTATCGTCTGGAGACACATTAGGCTATTGGACGGGCTGCCGCTATCAGGTGTAACCAGACTTCGGGTTTCACCTGATTTACAAATCGAAGCGGCTGGACGATGGTGCGGCCAGATTGGTGGTTTGTCGGCGAACCGTGTCTCACAAATGAAACGAAAATTGACGCTTATGGCCGGACAGTATCGGGCGGCGCCGCGGAAACACCTCAAGCAGGAGGCGGGGATCAACACCATGAAAAAGGCTTTTCAACTGCTGGCGCTTCTCGTAGCGGGTTTGTTCGGCGCCCAGGCGGCCCAGGGATCGACTAATTCCGCCGCGACGAATCGTATTCTATTGATTGATCCCAGTTCCATGCCGGTGGCCAAGGGCAAAGCCACTCTGACCATCGGCGCGCTCCAGTGGACGAATGGCGTTTACTCGGGCGATTACAAAATCAACGTGACTCCCTACTTCTTTAAAAGCGAAAAAGGCAGGCTGGCCATTATTGTTTCGGACGAGTCGTTTGCCAAGCTTACGCAAGGCAAGGTCGCGGCAATCATCGGAACCGCCACCACCAACGGCAAGGGCGGAAAGAGCAGGCACATTGATGCCACGGCCGCGCCGTTCGATGTTAGTAATGGAACTCTCAAGCTCTGGTTCACAGCGGGCATCCGGAAAATGATCTTTGAGCCGGCCTATCACTTTGCCGAGAAACGGGACGTTGCGGCGGCGGGGCAGCCGGCCGCGGAGAACGTCGCCGCCAAGTAACCGTGAGAATAATCACTAATTGAATCATGAAAAAAATCACTGTTTTGCTTGCGGAAGATCATATGATTGTGCGGGAAGGTTTCCGCAGAATGCTCGAGTTGGAAACGGACATCGACGTGGTTGGCGAAGCGCAAGACGGCCGCCAGGCCGTTGCCCTAGCCAACAAGCTTCGCCCCGATGTGGTGTTGATGGACATTGCGATGCCCTTGCTCAACGGCTTGGAAGCCACCCGCCAGGTGCTCAAGGCCCTGCCCGCCACCAAAGTGCTCATGCTCTCCGCGCACAGCGATGACGCGTACGTCAAAACCGCCGCCGAGTCCGGCGCGGCGGGGTTTTTGCTCAAGCAAACTTCCGCCCACGACGTGTGCCGCGCCATCCGGGAGATCCACAGGGGAAAGACATTTTTCAGCCCCTCCATCTCCAGACGCCAGGATCGGCTCCGTCCGGCCTCGCTGGACCGCGCGGGATCGCTCACCAGGAAGGGAGTTCAACTGACTTCGCGCGAGATGGAAGTGCTCCAGTTGATCGCCGAAGGCAAGGCCAACAAAGAGACCGCCGCGGAACTCGGCATTGGCATTAAGACAGTCGAAAAACATCGCGAGCATCTTATGCAGAAGCTCGACATCCACGACACCGCCGGTCTCACCCGCTACGCCATCGCCGCGGGCATCATCGAGAGCAGCGTGCAGTTGACGATCGTATGATGGATGAATAGAAATAATCTCTCCTTTTGGATGACCGTGGCCGGGACCGTTTGCTGGGGCTTTTGTTTCTGGTGGATGCGCCGGCTTTCCATCAAACAGAACTTTCTCCTGGATCAACTGCGGGACCAGGGCAAGCGCATCGAAAAGCTGTCACGGATCGAGCATGATCTCATCAAGGAAGTGCATCCCCAAGTGAACGAGATCAAAGAGGGGATGGAAGAGATGATAGCCGTGGTCAAGGAAAACTCAAAACCAATTCCGCCTGCGCCCGGGAAGAAGAGGCTCTGGTTCGGGCCTCGGACGGCAAAATGACCAGGCCTTTCGGGGCGTGGGTTACTTGAGAAGTCCGGGCACAAGACGCGATCGCATGGGCGTTTGCTATGGGGTGAACACCCCATAGCCTCGAAAGCCTGGGGCGGTTATGATGAATTTTGTGAATCATCGCACGCTCTTGCTCAAGTCTCCGGTTGTCCGAATGGAGAAAACTCGCGGCGCCAGGCACGCTGGGATGTCCAAACTTCAATTAAAAAGGGCCAACCCATGATTTTAAAGGACCTTCCAACAACTCCATCCGAGCCTGCATGGAACGAGGACAAAGAAAGGACCCCGGCTCAGGGCGAAGGCGAGATGAAGAAGAATCAGATCGCGCACGTGCCCGGCCACGACACCACGCGGGTTGAGCGGGCGGAGGCGCGCACGGAGCGGGCGGAGGCGCGGACGGAACAGGCCAAGACGCGGATTGAGCAGGCGGAGGCGCGGACGGAACAGGCCGAGGCGCGGACGGACCAGGCCAAGACGCGGACGGAACAGGCCGAGACGCGGACGGAACAGGCCGAGATGCGGACGGAACAGGCCGAGATGCGGACGGAACAGGCCGAGACGTGGAGTGAGCAGGCGATCCGCGCCTCGGAAGTCAGTTATCAGCGATTGTTCGAAGCGGCGAAGGACGGCATCCTGATCCTGGACGCCGACACGGGCCGCATCAACGACGTGAACCCTTTCCTGATTGAACTGCTGGGTTTTTCTCACAGTGAAATGATCGGCAAAACCGTCGGGGAGCTCAGTCCGTTCAAGGACATTGAGTCGAACAAGCTCATGCTCGAGCGATTGCAGAAGGATGGGTATGTCCGCTATGAGAATCTGCCGCTAAAAACCAGGGATGGCCGCAAGATTGCCGTGGAGTTTGTCAGCAACGTGTATCAAGCCGGTGAAAAAAGGGTGATTCAATGCAACGTTCGCGACATCACGGAGCGCAAGCGAACCGAAGACGAACTCAAAGCCTCGTTCAAGGAAATCGGCGACTTGAAGTCCGCGCTGGATGAGCACGCTATCGTGGCCGTCACCGACCCGCAGGGAAAAATCACCTACGTCAACGACAAGTTCTGCGCCATCTCCAAGTATTCGCGCGAAGAATTGTTGGGTCAGGATCACCGCATCCTCAATTCGGGCTATCACTCAAAAGAATTCATGAGGGACCTTTGGACGACAATCATCCAAGGCCGCGTCTGGCATGGCGAAATAAAGAACAAAGCCAAAGACGGTTCGTTTTACTGGGTGGATGCGACCATCGTGCCATTCCTCAACGACCAGGGCAAACCGCGTCAATACGTGGCCATCCGCACCGACATCACCGAACGCAAGGCGGCTGAGGAGAAAATCAGCCGGCTGAACACCGAGCTGGAACAACGCGTGGTTGAACGCACGGCGCAACTGCAAACCGTCAACAATGAACTGGAGGCGTTTAGTTATTCCGTTTCCCACGATTTGCGGGCGCCGCTGCGCCATGTCCTGGGTTTCGCGGAACTGCTGCAAAAAGACGCCGGGCCCTCGCTTTCGGGAAAAAGCTTATGTCATCTGACGACGATTTCCCAGGCGGCCAAGCGGATGGGGAGTTTGATTGACGACCTGCTGGCGTTATCGCACGTCGGACGCGCGGAATTGCACAAGGCGCAGGTCAATCTTGACGAGTTGGTCCTGGAGACATTGGGCGATTTCCAAGTGGACTCCAAGGAGCGAAACATCGTCTGGGAAATCCACCCGCTGCCGGCGGTGTACGCCGACCGTGCCCTGTTGCGCCTGGTGCTGGTCAATCTGATCTCCAATGCGGTGAAGTTCACCGGCACTCGCGCCGAGGCCAAGATCGAAATCGGTTGCGCTCCCGAGGGCGACGGCGAGACGGTGATCTTTATTCGCGACAACGGGGCCGGTTTTGATCCGCAGTATGCCGGCAAACTGTTCGGCGCATTTCAACGCCTGCACACCCAGCAACAGTTCGAGGGCACGGGCATCGGCCTGGCGAACGTCCAGCGCATCATTCATCGCCACGGCGGGCGAGCGTGGGCGGAAGGCGTGGTGGACAGGGGCGCGACATTTTACTTTTCAATTCCCAAACAACCCAACTTGGTCTGAATGAAGACTGAAATAAGAAACATCAAAAACTCCCCGCTGGTCGCGGACGATCTGCGCGATGGGAAAGGTTGAAAATGAAATCCCCCCTCCGAGTCCTGCACCTGGAGGATGATCCAAACGATGCCGCGCTGGTTCACTCCACCCTGCAAGCCGAGGGCGTTCTGTGTGCGACCACGCGCGTGCAAAACCGCGATGATTTTGTGGCGGCGCTCGAACGCGGCGGCCTGGACTTGATTCTTTCGGATTTGTCGCTGCCCGCCTTTGACGGGTTGTCCGCATTGAAGATTGCCCGCGCCCGGCAGCCTGACCTGCCGGTCATTTTCGTGTCCGGTACGATGGGCGAGGAACGGGCGATTGATTCCCTCAAGAGCGGCGCGACGGACTATGTCCTGAAAACACGTCTCTCGCGTCTGGTCCCCGCCGTGCGCCGCGCCATAAAGGAAGTCGAAGACCGGACCGAGCGCCGGCGGCTGGAGGCGCAGTTTATCAAAGCGCAAAAGTTGCTGGTGATGGGCCAGCTCGCCGGCGGCGTAGCCCATGACTTTAATAACGTTCTCGCCGTTATCAGGGGTTACGGCGACATGATCGAGTCGGACCTTGGCCCGGACAGTCCACTGCGAAAATTTACCGAGGAGATCCGGCAGGCGTCGGAGCGCGCGGCCGGGTTGACACGGCAACTGATGATCTTCAGCCGCAACCAAACAGTGCAGCCCGTCGTGCTGGACCTCAACGACGTATTGAAAGATCTAAACAAAATGTTGGTGCGGCTGATTGACGAGAACATCAAACTGACAATCGTTCCCGGAAAACAAACCGGCCGTGTCAGGGCCGACTCCGGCTACGTCGGGCAAGTGCTGATGAATCTGGTCGTCAATGCCCGCGACGCCATGCCCAACGGCGGCAAGCTGACCATCGCAACCAGCAACGTCACGCTCGATGAAAACGACCCGCACACCCCCGCGGGCGCAATTCCCGGCGACTACGTGATGCTCAGTGTCAGTGACACGGGATCCGGCATGACGGGCGAAGTCAAAGCGCACCTGTTTGAAACATTTTTCACAACAAAACCCAAGGGCAAAGGCACCGGTCTGGGTCTGGCGACCTGCCGGACCATCGTCCAACAATCCGGCGGCTATATCAGCGTTGAGAGTCATGTCGGCAAAGGCACGACCTTCCAGGTCTATTTTCCGCGCGTCGAGCAGCCGCTCGATGTCGCGACCAGACTGAAGCAAACCGGGCCGATTCCGCGCGGGACGGAAACCTTGCTGGTCGTGGAAGATGATCGCTCCGTGAGAGACATGGCTCGGCAGGTGCTGGAAGCCCAGGGTTATAAAGTCTTGTCGGCTTCCAACGGCGAGGATGCGTTGCTCACGGTGCGTGAACATGAGAGATCACCCATTCGTCTGGTCGTCACCGATGTCATTATGCCGCTTATGGGCGGCAAAGTGATGGCGGAGTGGCTGAATGCAACTCATCCCGATCTCAAAATCCTTTTCACTTCGGGTTACACGGACGATGCCATCGAGCACCACGGCGTGCTTGAGCGGCCAGTTGAGTTCCTGCCCAAGCCTTATACACCCGCAACGCTCGCCCGCAAGGTGCGCGAGATGCTGGATCGACCGGTCGCCCCGAACCTGGACGCAGCACAGAAAACGCCTGGCTCCAAGGTGATGCCAGATGGGGAAAACACCCCATAGCACCCGCGCGGTTTTCCAGCCTATAATGGGGCCATGAAGAATAATAAAAATGAGTTGATGAACTCGGTGATGAGCGTCCTGCGCGTCGCGGTCCCCATCCTCATGCTGCAGATATGTCTGCCTGCGGCGGTCAATGCACAGGACGTGAAAGCATCCTCCGACATCGATGCTTCACCTAATGCTGTGACCCTTTCGGTTCTCGGCAAGTGCGATTATTCCCAAGACGGCGTCACCTTCACCGAATTGGAACGCCGCCAGTTATTGAATCAAGGCGTTATTGTTCGCACGGGCGAGAATTCGCGGACGGATCTCTTTTTCCGGCGCACCGGCACCACCGTCCGGCTCCAGGCTGGCACTGAATTAAAAATCGAAAAAATGACTGTAACCAGCCAGGGCGGACTTCCGGTCGAGCATACATTGCTGGACCTCCGCACAGGGAGGATTTTCACCGTTGTTCGCTCCGCCGTGGCCGGGAGTACGTTCGAAATCAGGAATGCGGCTGGCCGCTCCGTGGTGGAAGGCAGTGGCGTTGGCCGGTACATCATCACCGCGGATGGCGCTCACGTAACGGCGCAAGGCTCCGCCATCCCCATCAAGGTGATCGGAGAAAGTGGAATCACGATCATTTCCGCGGGGCAGCAGTTTTCCAGTAAAGACGGCAAAATGCTCCCCGTCGACCCCAGTTTATGGGTCAAAGATCTCATCCAACTGGACGAACTCCAGGCGGTCACCGACGGTTTCGCCGGGGAGGAAACGCCGCCAAAGCCGTGAGCGCGAGCCTCTCATTTCCCTGATTCATCCCCATGAAAATTCATCCCCCAAAGAAGCAACTGACATTCGGTGATTTCGTCGCGGGTGTTTACCGCACCTGGGGCGAACAAAAAGCCAAGGGCGTCATTCAACTGGCCGTCAAAGCGCGCCTGATTGAGTTTCGCGGCCACCCGCGGATTGTGATCTCTTGAAACATTCCACTCGGGAACAGTGTCAAAACTATTCTCGAAATCAACCGCTATGGGGACTTCGATATTCGACCCTGGTGATCCTATCGTTGTTCCTCTTTTCGTTCGCCCGTGGACAGGCGTCAACGGGCGGCGGCGCAAGCCCGCCCGCCTTGCCGGCCGTTCTTCTTCCCAAATCCGTACCCGACCCTATCGAGCCGGTGAACCGGGCGATGTGGGCCTTCAACAAGGGGCTTATGACGGACATTATCAAGCCGACCAGCGGCGTCTATCGGTTTGTCGTGGTGAAACCGGTCCGAACCGGAATCGGTAATTTCGGCAAGAACCTCACTTATCCGGGACGGTTGATCAACAATTTGCTCCAAGGCAAGTGGACCGGCGCGCGCGATGAATCCTACCGGTTTGCTTGCAATACCACCATCGGGCTGGCCGGATTCTGGGACGTGGCGGCCAAATGGAAGATTCAGAAATCGGACGCGGATTTTGGGCAGACTTTCGGCCAATGGGGTTGGAAGCCCGATTTCTTCCTGATGCTGCCGATTTTTGGACCGAGCAATGACCGGGACACCGTCGGTCTGGGCGCCGACACGGCCGCCAATCCCTTGATCTATATCGCTCCCTACAAATTCGTGGCCAACGATCCACTCACATATCTTGGCGCCTACACCTATTTCACTTACGTGGTCATGTACAATAATTTCTCCGACACCGTCGATGAATCAGTGCGCTTCAGCCAAGCCGAAATGGACCCGTATTCCGAAATTCAGTATGCCTGGACATTCGCCAGAAAAAACCGCGTGGCGGATTTCCAAGTGAAGGGAAAAACGGACGAAGCCTCGCTGGAAACCCTCGAATCGGTCTTCTTCACCTACAAAGATCCTGAATTCTTCGGCCGCGGCAAGACACGGTCGGTTGCGATTCCTGCGACACGCCGGAGATTGAAGTTCACTTTTTGGTTGCAGCCGCGCAAGGCGCCCGTCGTTTATATTGTGCCGGGGCTGGGCTCTCATCGGCTGGCTGAAACCTCCCTGGCGCTGGCCGAGTTGGTTTACAAAAACGGCTTTTCCGCCCTGTGCATCAGCAGCCCTTTTAACGCCGAGTTCATGGAAAACGCTTCGACAGCCGCGATGCCCGGTTATCTCCCGGTGGACGGTCACGATCTGCGCGTCGCTCTGACCGAAGTCGATCATCGTTTGACTCAGTTGTATCCGGGCCGCCTGGGCAAGAAAGCGTTGATGGGCTATTCCATGGGCGCCTTCGATTCGTTATATGTCGCAGCCACCGAACCGACGAATCAGTTGCTATTGCTTAAATTTGACCGCTACGTGGCCATTAACACGCCGGTCCGGTTGCTCCACGGGGTTTCCAAGCTGGACGAATTCTATCAGGCGCCTTTGGCTTGGCCGGACGCGCAACGAACCGACAACATCGAGAACACCTTTCTGAAAGTGGCTGCCTTGAGCAAGGACAAGCTTACGCCGCAAACCTCGCTGCCTTTCAGCGCCATTGAGTCCGAGTTTCTTATCGGACTGAACTTCAGGTTCACGCTGCGTGATATTATTTACAGCAGCCAGCGGCGCCATAATCAGGGAATTCTGCGCCACCCGATCTGGAATTTCAGGCGGGAGCCGGTGTATAAGGAAATCCTTCAGAATTCCTACCGGGATTACTTTGAAAAGTTTGTGGCTCCGTATTATCAGACCCGGGGCATGTCAGCGCCGGAGGAAACGCTGACCAAGGCCGGTGATTTGCGCACTTATGCCGCTGGCCTGCGCGCTAATCCAGACATCCGCGTGATAGTCAATCAAAACGACTTTCTTCTCGCGGACGATGACCTGGCTTGGCTTCACGCCACCTTTGCCCCGGAGCAATTGACAGTGTTCAAGCAAGGCGGGCACTTGGGCAATCTCTACAATCCGGCGGTGCAAAACACCATTGTGAAAGCGCTCTCCGGCTTGTTTGATGTCAAAAGTCATCCTTCCCCATAAACCACCAATCAGAGACATAAAAACATAAAGAAATAGATCCGGCCGGCCTCCCGGCCCGGCGGAATGCCAACCAAAGATAACTTTGCCATCGCGCGGACTCAATTGGCGCCGCCGCGAGATGAGCAAGTGCTTGTCTGTAATCTCTTCCGCAAGAACATTGTTGGGGTGAACACCCCATAGTGCCCGGTTGGTTTTCCGGTTATCTTGTCACGTCATGAAAAGCAGCGACTCATACTCGGAAAGTCAGACGGCGCACAACCGCCGCTGGCGGGTTGGCTGAACACATTCGGACATTGAAAGGAAAATTATGTTAGGAACTGTTTTGGTGGTTTTGCTCGTTCTCATGTTACTCGGCGCACTCCCCACCTGGCCACACAGCCGGAGTTGGGGTTATTACCCGAGCGGCGGCCTGGGCTTGATTCTGGCCATTCTGGTTGTCCTGCTGGTGCTGGGCAGGATTTGAGCAGGGCGGGCGTGAATTCCGTGCGCCGCGGTTTATCGGCGCTGCTATATCCCCTATAAGGTGAACACCCCATAGCGGCGGCAATGGGTTTCAGCCTATTGTGTATCGTGAAATATGACGAATTCCAACCGGCGGGCGATCCAGCCGGCGCGCCACCGCAAGGCCAAGCGAGACCGGTCCACCGCATCCTCGTGGTCGATGATGAAACCGCTGTGCGTCTGCTGATGACCGCCGTGCTCAATGGCTCCGGCTACCACGTTGATACCGCCGAAGATGGCGCCGTCGCTTGGGCGGCGCTTCAGGCCAATCCCTACGACCTGCTGATCACCGACCACTGCATGCCGAAGATCACCGGCGTTGAACTGGTCAAGAAACTGCGTTCCGCCCGCATGGCCCTGCCGGTCGTCATGGTTACGGGAACATTGCCCACGTACGAACTGGCCAAGAACCCATCGCTTCAACTTGCCGCCACGCTGGAGAAGCCCTTTGCCGCCACCGCGTTGCTCGATACGGTGGAAAACGTCCTGCGCGCGACCGAAAGTCCCCGCGAGCAGATCGATCCCCCGCCAGATTGGAGAAGCCAGCCATCAGGGGGCGGTTTGCAGCAATGACGATTCCGCTCCACCATTCAAGCTTCGGAAACAGCAACATGATTCAGGGGCCAAAGTCACGGGATACAAAAAGGGATACAGAGGCAGAATCTGCGAGCTGATTATGCGGTGAATAACCAGACGGCGAAGCCACCAAGACATCTGCGTCTTGGGAATTGTCGAAAATTGGCTATCACTTCTTTCGATTTAGCCGAAGTTTTCGGTTGCCCATTTCTGATATTCGATTTGAAATGAGGATTATATCGAAATCGCTGTCCATTCCCACCCGTTATGCTGGGTTGCTCGATGGTATCGCCGAGACGATTGATGTTGCACGCCGCGTCTCCGCGCGAGCGGTTAATGCGTTGATGACCGCGGCATACTGGGAAATCGGACGGCGCACCGTTGAGTTCGAGCAGGGTGGCAAACAGCGTGCCGTTTACGGTGAAGAACTCTTGAAGCAACTTTCGGCTGATCTTGCCAAGCGTTTTGGTCGCGGGTTTTCTGTGCAAAACTTGGAAAACATGAGACTGTTCTATCGAGTGTATGACGCAAAACGAAAATCACAGACACTGTCTGGGATTTCCGCCACAACGATTTCCCAGACGCTGTCTCGGAATTTCAGTCTCGACGCCATCGCCGCCTGTTTTCCGCTGCCTTGGTCGCATTATGTTTTACTTGTGCGGCGCTCCCGTTCATTACAGGCAATGGAGTTTTACCACGCCGAAGCTCTGCGCGGCGGTTGGTCCGTTCGCACGCTTGACCGGCAGATGTCCACGCTCCTTTACGAACGCACCGCCTTGTCCCGTGACAAGGCGAAGATGCTCACGAAGCACGCCGCGTCCAAATCAGGCGAGCGACTGTCGGCAATCGAAGCCGTGCGCGATCCGTTCATTTTGGAATTTCTGAATCTCAAGGACGATTACTCTGAATCCGACCTTGAGGAAGCTCTCATCCAACACTTGCAAAAATTTTTGTTGGAACTTGGCGATGATTTCGCATTTGTGGATCGGCAACGCCGACTCCGCATTGATTCCCAATGGTATCGCGTGGATTTGCTTTTCTTTCACCGCGTATTGCGTTGCCTGATAGTAATTGACCTCAAGCTCGGCAAATTCACGCACGCCGATGCCGGACAAATGCATCTCTACCTGAATTATGCCCGTGAAAACTGGATGCGCCCAGGCGAAAATCCCCCCATCGGTTTAATTCTTTGCTCCGCCGCCGAAAACGATGTTGCCCGTTACGCTTTGGAGGGATTGCCCAACCAGATTGTGGCCGCCGATTACCGTCTGAAATTGCCCGATGAAAAAACGCTGCTCGCTGAACTCCGGGAAACCCGGCGAGCATGGGAAATGCGTCGAACCGCTATCTTGAGGAAAAAAACCGTATATAAATGACCGCCGATGACCAAAGGCGCCATCACGCATTTGAGTTCCGACCCGGTGATGTCGGCATTGATCCAAAGAATCGGGCCCATTCGATTGCGCCCGCGCCGGCTGCCGCCTTTTCAGTCCCTCGCGCACGCCATCGTTCACCAGCAATTGAACAGCAACGCCGCCGGGTCAATTCTTGAGCGATTCAAAGGGCTGTTCCCGGACGACGAATTCCCCACTCCCAGCCGTGTCGCAAAAACTTCCGTTGACCGGCTGCGAACGGCGGGGCTGTCCCGTCCGAAAGCCGCCTACATCATTGATCTTGCCCGTCGTTGCGAAAGCGGATTGATACCGACCCTGGACGATTGCGACCTCCTGGCCGACGAAGCGATCATCGCCAGATTGACGGAGATCAAGGGCGTTGGACGCTGGACGGTCGAGATGTTTCTGATTTTCAACCTCGGACGCCCGGATGTTCTCCCGATTCACGACCTCGGCGTGCGGCGCGGTTTTCAGACCGCTTACGGCAAACGCAAGATGCCGGAGCCTGAGAGTTTGGCCGACTACGGCCGCCGCTGGGCGCCTCACCGCACAATGGCCGCCAGGTATTTGTGGCGGGCGGCTGATGCCGTCGCCAACCCCAATTGGTGACCAAAACGCTGAGATTTTCATCGGCAGGGGGAGGGGAGAAACTCCTCTGATTGCCATTGCCCCACCGCCTCAATCCCTTTGAAACAATTGGCCAGGCGCCAGAGACGATACCTCTGTCGCAAATGAGCTTGCCGTTGAATTTGATTCTGCCATAGTCATTGCCGTTGCTGACGTATCGCAGCAGATGCGGCACTCGCGGAAACGATCGTCACCTGCCGTCCTTGGACAGGTGTCCCTCTCGTTTCCGGCCGCTCGGCAAAGTATCTTGTGTCGGATTCGGGGGCCAAAGTCACCGGATGCGAAGCTGGGATACACGGCAAAATTAAAAATGATTTGGTGTCAGTCGTTGATATTCAACGATGCCCGCGTGGCGGAATTGGCAGACGCGCTAGATTCAGGTTCTAGTGAGTAACATCGTACAGGTTCAAGTCCTGTCGCGGGCACCAACTCCAGGACAAACGAAACAAAACAGACACTTTCATGCTCCGGAATATCAGACCCGCCTGCGCCGCGGACGCTCCCCAATGGATCGATTTGGTCCGCGCGACCCTCGGCGACCTTTACCCGGCCAAGGACCTCTACGACGCGGATTGGGTCGCCAGGCAACTGGATCCCGCGACCGGCCCGGAAACATGGGTGGCTGAAGTCAATGACCGGCTCCAGGCAACCATCTCATTCCTCAAGCCCGACGGCCCCAATCTTAATCCCGTTGCCAATCTCGGCCGCAATCTCATCCGTCCCGAGAGTGTGGCCGACGGCTCGGCCGAGAGCCTGATGCGCACGGTCAATGACCTGGCCGTGCAAAGGGGGGAAATGGCCGTTGTCCGCATTCCCGCCGCGGACAACGCCCAGCAAACCCTCTTTGAGAACCTTGGCTTTGCCTGCGTCGGTTTCCAGCCGCTCAAGCACATGCTCCAGCAACGCATCGGCGTCCTGTTCTACGTGCGCGGCGCCAATTCCGTCCTGGTCACCCGCAACTCTCTCTCGGAGTCCCTCTCCCAAGTCAGCGAGTTGGCCATCGACGCCCTGGGAAAGCTGCAAATCCCCAACGCCATGATGGTGCGCGACGGCACCACCGGATACCCCCTGCAATGCGATTTGAAAGTCCACGACGCCACCGTCGATGATTACGAGTTGTGGCGGCTCCAGGCCGAAACCTCCAATCCGCCAATCGAAGTCTCCGGCCGTTTTAATATGGGCTTTGGCCTGATGCGCATGCCCGCCGTCTATCAACCCCGCGCCTTTTTGGGCCAGCGCGATGAGAGGATGGTCGCCGGGCTGGAGTTCTGCTTTGATGAACAAGACCGATGCGCCCGCGTCACCGAGGTTTTTTGCAGTGACGATGTCTCGGGTGGCGCCCTGCTGGCGCACGCGCTCAAAGCGGTTCAGGAACAATTCGGCGCCGTTTATACCGAGATTGACATCCTGGCCACCGCGCCGCGCCTGCTCAAAAGCGCCGAGCAACTGGGCTTCGTTCCCGTGGCTTATTTGCCGGCCTTTTTCTGCCGCCATGGCCGCTACTGCGACGTGGTCAAAATGGTCAAATTGAATGTCGCCTACTCGCTGGAAAGCGGTGATTTCACGGCCCACGCCAAAAGCACGGTGCAAATCATCGACCGCAATTTCGAGGACCAGAAGATGGGCCTGGCCATCATCAACCTCCTGCGCCCCTTGTCCATGTTCAACGGGTTGGGCGACGGAGAATTGCGCAAGATCGCCCGCCTCTTCGTTCAGAAACTATACCGTCCCGGCGACCAGGTTTTTGCCAAGGGCGACTTGGGTGACGAGGCTTACGTCGTTCTGCGCGGCAAAATCAGCATCCAGTTGGAGCAGAACGCCCCCGCCATCGCGCTGCTGGGCGACGGGAAGATCTTCGGCGAACTGGCCTTCCTGGACGGCGCGCCGCGCGTGGCCTACGCGGTTGCCGCCCAGCCCAGCATCCTGCTGGTGATGAAGCGGGCGGCCTTTGGCGATTTGGTGCGCCGCGAGCCAGGCTTGGGCATGATGGTCATGCGCAATCTGGCCCAGGACCTGGCCATCAAGCTGCGCGGCGTCAACGAATCCCTCTCCGGCGTCAGAAAACACGGGGCCAGAGCGTAGCCGCACTTTGCCGGCGTTGGGGATCCAAGCTCGGAATTCCCCGGTTGCGAAACCGCCCAAGGAATGCGATACATTCCTCTCATGCGCTATCGGCGATTTGGTCGGACGGAATTGGCGATGCCCGTGATTTCCTGCGGCGGGATGCGGTACCAATTCAAATGGCAGGATGTCCCGCCGTCGGAAATCCCGCCGGACAACCAGGCCAGCGTCGAGGCCACCATCCACCGCGCCCTGGACTTGGGCATCAATCACATCGAAACGGCCCGCGGTTACGGCACATCGGAGATGCAACTGGGCCGCCTCCTGCCCAAATTGCCGCGCGATAAAATCATCGTCCAAACCAAGGTCGCGCCCCAGGCGGACGCCCGGGAGTTTGTCAAAATCTTCGACCGCTCGATGGCCTATTTGGGGCTGGATTACGTCGATCTGCTGGCGCTGCACGGCATCAACCACCGCGAATTGCTCGACTGGTCTCTGCGCAAGAACGGCTGCGTCGCCGCCGCCCGCCGCCTCCAAAAGGAAGGCCGCGTCCGTTTCGTAGGCTTCTCAACTCATGGCGCCACCGATGTCATCCTCGACGCCGTGGCGAGCGGGGAATTCGATTACATCAACTTGCATTGGTACTTCGTCAATCATCTGAACTGGCCTGCCATCGCCGCGGCCCGCCAGCACGACATGGGAGTCTTCATCATCAGCCCCAACGACAAGGGCGGAAAACTTTACGAGCCGCCGCCGAAGATGGTGGAACTGTGTGCGCCGCTCACGCCGATGGGATTCAACGATCTCTACTGCCTGACGCGGCCGGAGGTGCATACCCTGAGTTGCGGCGCGTCCCGTCCGCGGGATTTCGACGAGCACGTGCGCGCGCTGGATCATTACGACAACGCCGCCGCGATCGTCGCGCCCATCGAGCGCCGCCTGCGCGCGGAAATGGAGCAGGTGCTGGGGGCGGATTGGTGCCAGGGCTGGTTCGCCGGCCTGCCCGAGTATTACGATGTGCCTGGCCAGATCAATGTTCTGGAAATCCTGCGCCTGTGGACTTACGCCAAATCGCTCGATTTGGTGGCTTGGGGCAAGATGCGGTATAACCTGCTGGGGCAGGCCGATCATTGGTTTCCCGGTGAGAACGCGGGGGCGTTCGACGAGGGCACGTTGCGCGCCGCCCTCAAGAAAAGCCCTTTTCGCGACAGAATCCCCGGCTTGTTGCGGGAGGCGCACGCCATGCTGTTTGACAAGCCCAAGATGCGGTTGAGCCAGAGCGCATAGACTTTGGGCGAATCTTGACGGTTCCTCAAGGCCCCAATCGCACGCGGTAAAACCGCTGACTGCTGTTTGTGGCGCTAAAATCCTCGAATAGCCACGGTGTGGCCGGCGCGTTGGTGGTGAATATCGTCGTCCAGTCTGCGAGGTCCGCGGAGGCCAGAATGGAATAATCGGGACCGCTGTCGCCTGAGACCATGGATTGAAAGACGCCATTGCTCCAAGCCGGGGGGCCGAAAACCGGCTGGCTCGGCAGGAGAACGGAGATGGTGAAATTCTGGGTGGCGCCCAGGCTGGGCAACCCGTTGTTGAGAACGGCGATGGCTACAGGATAGGTGGCGCCGCCTTGGGCAATCGCGGGCCGCCAGCTAAACAGACCCGTCACCGCATCTATGGTGGCGCCGGCAGGCGAGCCGGCCAGCCTGTAACGAAGCAATTGCGGCGGCGCGTTGACATCGGTCGCGGCGTTCTGGATTTGCAGTGTTCTTGCGGCAAGAATCGTCTGATCGGCCACAGGGTCCAGCGCCGGTTGAACGTTCAGGCCCGCCAGCGAGGCGACGGCGACGGCGGAAGCGGGGCCGGGCCCGCAATTATTGACAGCTTCCACAATATAGTAGTAAGCGGCTTTGTCCGTTATCGTGCCGTCGGTGTAATTGGTGCCCGCGACGTTCATTGCCAGCATCGCAAACGGCCCGGCCTCGTTGGTCGAGCGAAGAACGTTGTAGCCGGTAGCGCCGGGAGTGGGAGGGGAAGGCGGCCACGCAAGAATGATTTGCCCATTTTCGGCGGCCAGTGCCAGACCAGCGGGCGGCGGCGGAGCCTGGCAGACCACGGTGGCGCTGGCTTCGAGCGAGTCGGCGCTTTGTCCGGCAGTATTGACGGCGGAAACGACGTAGTAATACGTGCCGGGAGAAAGGCCAAGGTCAATATGCAAGGTGGCGACGCGATTGGCGATAAGAGTGTAAGGTCCCTCGGAAACCGTGGCGCGCAAGATATTATAGCTTGAGGCGCCTGAGCTTGCATTCCAGGAAAGCCCGACTTCTCCGTTGCCGGCTGTCGCAGTCAGTCCTGTCGGCACCGCGGGAAGGCTCAAGGAGGATGCGGCGCCGATTCCGTACTGGGCCATAAGCGAGTTCTGCGCGAATTGGCGATTGGCATCATTCAGAGCGCTGTTGAAAATCCGGACCTCCGCAATGTCGCCCGAGAGAAAACTGCTCAAGTCCTGTTGCGCGCCCAAAACCAGGCGCGGGGGCGATGTCAGCGAGGCGGTGGAGCCTGTCACACTGGAGGCAAAGGCGCCATCGACATAGAGTGAAATCAGGCCGGTGCTTTGAACCCGCTCAAAGGCAAAGACGTGCGGCGCGCCATTGTTGTAGCCAGTGGCGGAAACGGCCGTATTATCTGGACTGCCGTCGCCGCACAGAATCTCACCGCTGGCATTGAGAGAGCTTGCGAATTTGTTGCCCGTGCCCGCGACCTCGCCACTGACCAATCCCGCGCCCTGCCAGTACTCTGTGCCCGATCCGACGCCCTGGGTGCTTCGGAAAACGCAGGCGATCGTAAAGTCATTCGATATTACGGCAGGCAGAGCCAGGAACGTGCTGTAGTTGGCAAGGAAACGAACCACCGGCAGGCCGTTCATGGCATTGGTTACAAAGACCGGTTCCTGCGCGACGACTCTGTTCGTGGCGTTATAGCCGTTGCCGGTCGAGTCCGTCCAGGTGGCCACTCGCGCGCCGTTGGCCAGGCCGATTGCGGCGGCTTTGTACCACACCAGCGGTTGGACCGGATTGACGGGCACGACCTGCAATCCACAAACGCCGACGCCGTCGCCGCTCGAACTGCTGTCCCATTGAATATAGACCGTCATCGCGCCGGACGCGTTGGGCGAAAGGCCCGATAATTGGACATAGTTGCCAAGCGCCGGCGTTCCAGGTGTGGTATCGACTGACTGGATAAAGTTGCTCGTGTCCGAAAAGGTCTGCCATTCCGGCCCCGCGTAATTGGTCAAGCCGGGGCTCCCGCTGATGTCGGCGACGTTGGCCGTATTGTCGTTGAGATACAAGTAAACGTCATAGATTTCGTTGCCGCTGAGATTGGCGAAGGTGACTTCCATCAGGCCGGAACCCAGCGTTGCGGGACTGCCGGTTCTCGCCTTCCAGAACGTGTTCATCATCCTCGTGTTCGCTTGACTCGATGCGGTGGCATTACCGCTGTGCCACCCGTCGCTGATGCCGTAGGCCGCGATGGAAACCGGCGTGGCCGTTCCACCGCTGTCTTTCAAGTAATTTACCGTCAGGCCGCCGGCGGCGACGGTGGAGGAAGGAGTCACGGGCGCCACATTCCAATTGGATGCGGCAGCGACGCCCGCCAGATCGCCAGGGTTTAGAAAGAATCCGCTATAGCCGTAGTAGTTGGTGATGGCGCATTGCACGCTGACGACGCCTGGCGAACCGCTCACCACCCGCGAGAGCGTCATCGTTGCGACAGAGCTTGTCACGCTGCCATAACCGTTGCTGACAACGACATAGAATCCAACCGAACTGCCGGCGTCGCCCGCTGTTGTCAGGTGAGTATAGGAACTGTTTGTGGCGCCAGGGATGATGCCGGCCACTCCGCCGCTGATTTCTTCCCACTGGTAGTAAAAGGGTTGTCCATTGGTCGCAACAACGGAAAATGTAATCGGCACATTCGTATAAATCGGGGTCGAAGTGACAAAGGATTGCGGAGGCGAAAGAATTGCGGGCGCCAGCACGGGGACGGCAGGCGTGGCGCTGGCTTCGGCGGAATTGGCGCTCTCGCCATTTCCATTGACGGCGGAGACAACATAGTAATAGGTCGCGCCGCCGATCACATTGGTATCGATGTAACTAATAGCTGTGTAACTGGCGATTGTGGCATAAGGACCGCCTTGAGATTGCGAACGCTTGACGTTATAGCTGGTCGCGCCAAAGCTGATCGTCCAGCTCAACGCGATTTGATTGCCTCCGGCGGCGGCCGCAAGACCCGAGGGCGCCGCCGGAGGATCGTTGGTGGAGAGCGCCTGGAATGATTGGACCGCGGAGGTCAATCCCGGGGACGTTGCGGTGAGCGTCATCGACCCCGCAGTCTGCGCTCCGACCAAGGCCATGCACCAGCCATTGAAGGCGCTGCGTTGGGACGCGCGATCCGGTTCATGGCTGGCAGGATCGCCGTTGCCCACGCCGGCAACAACCCCGGGCAGTGGTATGCGGAAGGTCACCAGATTCGAGGCCGTCGGAACGACCCGCCCTTGCGTATCCACAATTGATGCATAGACCACCGTGACATCCTCGCCGTCAGCGGTGACAGTGCTGCGGTCCGTGGTCAACTGAATCGCAGCCGCTGCTCCGGTGGTGGCGATCTCATTGGTGGCGACGGTATTGCCATTGGCATCATACCCTTTGGCCAGCAACGTTCCGGCGGAATAGGGGACAGACCATTGCAGATGACCGTAAGCGGGCATGGCCTGCGCACCCTGGCTGACGCCGTTGAGAAAAAGTTCGACGCTGGCGGTGTTGGCGTAGCACCAGACGCTAATGGTCTGGCCGGAGGGCCAATTCCAGTGGGGGAAAATGTGAACCAGCGGTTTGCCGGCCCACCATGCCTGGTAATAATAAGTCATGTCTTTAGGCAGGCCGCAGGAGTCCAGGACTCCATATTTGGAACTGATGCAAGGCCAGCCAAAGGGTGACGGTTCGCCCTTGTAGTCAAATCCGGTCCACGTGAACGAACCGGCAAAATAGGGACGCTCGACAACCGGCTGCCAGGAGCCTTCCGGACTGCTGTAGGAACTGATGTATGCCACGCCGTCGTTGGTGTACTCGCCGCGGTCCGCCATGGCGGAGGAGGTCTCGCTCCCGTACATCGGCTGCGAGGGATAGGCCTGGTGGAAAGCGTCATACTCATTGGGACTGTAGTTGAAACCCTCGATGTCCTCGACCTCAGTGATGCCCAGTGAGAACCAGCCGCCATTCATCGCGCACGTCACAGGCCGGCTGGTGTCAATTTGCAGCACGCTTTTCTTCATCGCGTAGAAAATGTCCGCGCCGGCTTGCGTTCCCGAAGCACCTTCTTCATTGCACATCGACCACATGATGACGCTGGGGTGGTTGCGGTCGCGAAGTATCATGCTGTCCAGAGCGCGGAGATCGTTATAGGGCGTTTGCGCGGTCGTTGGAGCATAGCCGCCAGTGGCGTCGCCGAGGTTGCGGTTTTCGTCCATGACCAGCATTCCCAGCCGGTCACAGGCCTCGAGCAGGGCGGGGGTGGGCGGATTGTGGGAGCAGCGCCAGGCGTTGGCGCCAAACTGCTTGAGTTTCATCACCCGCCAGTAGTAAAGGTTGTCGGGAATCCCGATGCCGACGCCGGCAAAGTCCTGGTGATTGCACATTCCCTTGAGTTCGACCCGTTTTCCATTCAGAAAAAAACCATTGTTGACATCGTAGAGAATGGAGCGAATTCCAAACGACGTCACGCAAGAATCAACAGGCTGGCTGTTCTGCTGAAGGCTCGTCTGCATCCGGTAAAGCTGAGGCGTCTCCAGCGACCACAACCGGGCGGCGCCCACGGAAAGAGTTTGAAGCACATTGGTGCCGGCGCCCGGAGGAAGAGTCAAAGAGGTGGTGGCGCTGCCGGTCGAGACTCCGTCAGGCCCGATGGCTTGCGAAACGACCGAAAATGTCTGCTCCCACGCGGCGGCATTCGTGACGCTCGTGGTGATTGTCAAGTCTGCTGACGCATTGCCGTTGGTGTCGGGACCACGCACATTGGCCGTGACCAAAACGCCGTCCGGGCAGACATGCAGAGGATTGGCCGTATTGAGCCAGACGTGGCGGTAGATGCCGGCGCCTTCATACCACCAGCCTTCATCGACGTGCGGGTCAATATGCACCGCCAGAACATTGGTCCCACCGGCAATCGCGAATGGAGTAATGTCGTAACGAAAGCTTGCGTAGCCGCTGTGCCAGTATCCCAAAGGATGGCTGTTAATCCACACTGTTGAATTATGGTAAACGCCGTCGAAATCAACCCATACGCTTTGGCCGGCCGCGGAGGAGGGAAGGACGAAGGTTTGACGATACCAGGCGTTTGCAATCGGCAATGAAGCATGACTGGTTTCCGCGGTGTTGGTGAAGCTGCCTTCGACGACATAATCGTGCGGCAGTTGGACGATGCGCCACGAACTGTCATTGAAGTTGGGATCCGAGGGGCTGAGGTCCTGAATGTCATCGCCCGATTGCAGCAGTGCCGGTCGAAGAATCCCGGCGGGGCCGTTGGTGTTTTGCAGGGCGATCGCGAGAACATTTGGACCGGAACCTGACCAATAGGAGTCCAGCGCGGGAATATCGAACGTGCCCGAATAGCGTCCAAGAAAAATGCCATTCAAATAAACGCTGGCGCCGGCATTGGTTCCCAAACCCAGAAAGTGAAGGGCCAGCGGCCTGCCACCCGTCGCAAAAGCATCCAGCGTCGTTCGCAGCCAGCCCGCTCCGGCGCTTCCTTGGAACAAATCCTCTCCAACGGCGGCGGCGGCCCAGGCCGACGTGTTGAGGTTTGTCGCCGCCATGGCCGCTGCGTCATTGGGGGCGTTGGTGTCGTTGAGCCACAGCCATTGCGTCAACGGATTGCCCGGCGGAGGCGCCGAGTTGCCAGACTGCAAGAGCGCCGGCCCCAGGATCCCGCCCGCCCCCCCGGTGTCCTGCACCGCGATGGCCAGGACATTTGGGCCGTTGCTCGACCACGCGTAATCCAGCGGCGAGACGTCGAACTCCAGCGAGGAACCGGTGTGTTGCCCCACGAGGATGCCATTCAAATAAACGCTCGCATTGTCAGCCACATCTTCGAAGTGAAGCGACAGCGGGCGGGCAGGCGATGCCAAGGCATCGAGCGTCGCGCGAAACCAGGCGTAGCCGATGCGCCCGTTGAACACATCTTGTCCGACGGCGGCGTTGGACCAACTGGATGTGTCCAGATTGGTGGCCGTCATGGCCGGGGCGTCGTTGGCTGCGTTGTCGTCGGCAAGCCAAAGCCATTGAGCCACTGGAATCCCCGGAGGCTGCAACTGCTGCGAGGCCGACTGCAACAGAACGGGCGCATAAATCCCTCCTGCCCCGCCGGTGTTTTGCACCGCCACGGCGAGGACATTTGTTCCGCCAGGGATCCACGCCGGGCTGAGGGGGGAAACGCCGAACGGCTGGGACCAGCCATCGTGCTGGCCGATGAGCGAACCGTTGAGATACACCGTCCCATTATCATCGACGCCCTCGAAATAGATGGCGACCGGCTGCGCCGCAAAACTCGAGGCGATGATGGTGGAACGGAACCAGGCGTAGCCGATGCGTCCTTCGAAGATATCGGTTCCAATCGCCACATTGGTCCAGTCGGAAGTACTGAGACCCGGCGCGGCCATGGTCGCCGCGTCGTTGGGGGCGTTATCGTCATTGATGTAAATCCACTGGGTCACCGGAATCCCTGCCGGCGCGATGGCCGAATTGCCATCCAGTTCGTTTAAATGGAAACGCCAGCCGCTGTCCAGCAACTGGCGTTGTCGTGGCGCGCCCGGCGAGGCGGGCGAGATAGCCAACACCACCGCGGCGATCCCTGCCGCGGTGGCGATTTTGAACCCGTTGACCGAATGAGTGCTCTTCAATTGACCTGCCTACGGAGCAATGACTTTGAAGAACATCTCAGGGGTCGTTGGTGTTGGAGTCAGCATGTAGGGCGAACTGGCAGTATTGGTCGTCCATGGTCCCAAAACGGTGGGCGCTTGCAGCAGCGTGCCCGACGACCACTTGAGTTGCACTTGCCCGTTGGCGGCCGGTTGGGCGGTCAGGGTCACAACGGGGCCGATATATTGCAACTGCGCGCCGTTAAGAGTCGCAAGTGTCTGCTTGCTGTTGCCGCCGTTCCAGGTTCCCGTCAGCGTCGCGTTGGTGACAGCAATCCCATTCCAGGTCAGATAGGTTTCGCCCAGGATGAATGCGTTGTCATTGGTCGGCGCCGCGGTCTGGGCAATGCCGCCCAGCGTGATGACCGGCACGGAGTCACGATTGGTTGATTCGGTGCCATCGCACGTAAACAGAACCACATTGTAAACGCCGTTGGGCAGCGCGAACGTGAACGGCTGCGCGACCGGATAGTAGGCCGACGCGCCGGAGTCAAGCAATGCGATTGTCGGGGTGCTGGTCCAATCCCAACTGCCCGCCGTCGTCAGCGTCCAGGAGATGCCGGTTTGAGTATTGCCATTATCCGCCACCGCGCCGAAGCAGGAGTAGGTTCCCGCGGTGAAGGTGGTGTTTGGGTTAATCACCTGGTTCCAGTAAGTGCCGGTTCCGTAGCCTGGGATGCCCGGTCCGGCGTAGTCTCCGACATTGTCGCTGTTTTCGTAGGATAGCCACTGGAAGTTGACTGTGAACGGCGAGGCCGGGACCGGCACGACCGTCAGCGTCGCGGTGCTGCTGGAGTTGTTGCCTTGGGAATTGGTGGCAGCCAGGCTGTATGTGCCCGAATCCGATAATCCCACATTGCTTAGGTTCAACGTGTTGTTGGTCTGGCCAACGATATTGGTGGCGCTGCCTGTGCCTTTGGCCACCTTCCATTGATACGTGATGGGCAGCGTACCGTCCATCGAGACGCTGAAGCTGGCCGAGCCGCCAACGAAGGTCGTGAACGAACCGGGAGCAATATCACTGATGATGTTCGGAGCGCTGGCCCCATTGACAGTCAGCACCATTGTTTCGCTAATGGTGTCACCCACCCCATTGATGACCTCCAGCGCGTAAGCAACGTTCCCGCTCAGTGCCGATGTGTTGATGGACAGTGTCGGCCCGTTGGCTCCAGGGATGTTCGTCGGCGCATTGCCGCTCCCGCCGTCGGTCAGCCATTGATAGGTGTAAGGCCCGGGTCCGCTCACCCCGTTGTCGCTCAGAGTTACGGGTGTGCCGGCATAAATAACGTTCGCCGGGGACGCCACAGGCGGCGCCACAACCGGGTCCTGCGCCAGGGCCAATCCAACGATGAACGTCGCATCCTGGTCAAGGCTCTTGCTGTAGGTGATTTGGCCGCCATTAGGCGGAATCACACAGGCGCGGCCATTGTAAACCGGCGGGCTGTTGCTGACGCAGGAGAGATCGTCCCAGCCCACTCCTGAAGAGATTCTCCCGAACGTGTAAGCGTACGTGGAGTTAGGCGCCAGCGGCACGGCGAATCCGGACCAGCGCAACCAATCAAGGTCGGTGAAGATGAAATTACTCTCCGACGTGTAAACGGCGAAGAGCGTCGCAGTGTTTCCAGAGACACTGTAGATGCGTAACAGGTATTGCTGCCCTGCCGCGGGAAGGTTTCCGCTTCCGCCGGCCAGCGGGATAGCCACCGAACTGAGCACATATCCCGCGGAATTGCTCGAGGTGGTGAAGACCTGTCCCGGAGGGTTGGCATTATCAAAATAATAGTTCAGTCCGTCGGGACTCCCGCCTCCCAACAGCGAGGTTCCCAGCACCGGCTGGGCCACATCATTGGCTTCAACCGAGGGTGTGGCGGTGCCCATGTCGGATAGAACGGCGGTCGTGTTGGCGTATATAATCGTCAAGTCCAACACGGCGCTTTTTGAGAAGCCGAATGCGTTGCTGGCTATAACGTCGTACTGATAGACGCCAGGTGTCCAGCCCGTTGTGTTGATCACCAGGTTCGAACTGTCGTTGCCGGGAATGTTGGTGATGGTTCCCGTGCCACCGTCGGTCTGCCAGTGGAAATGCAATGGGGCTTGCCCCGATGCGTTTTCGTTGAGGGTCACTTGCGTTCCCGCAATGACCAGGCGCGAGGGCGATGCCGCAACGGGATTGGCAAAGGGAACCGGGCTGGTTCCGACTCCAACGGCCAGCAACCCGATATCGAAGACAGCCGCTGAACAACCCTCCCCTGCGGTGATGGGTCCGCCTCCCTGCGGGATGATGCAGATCTCTTCGTCGGCATAAGGCCCCGGACAATTGGTGGGACTGTAATCAAGCGCGGCCCACCCGGTGCCGCTGGTGTCCCGCCCGAAAGCATAAGCATAAGTGGAATTGGGCTTTAGAATGATTGAAAAACCGCTCCACACCAGCCAATCGCCGAAGGTGAAACTGAAACTGGCATTCGTATAATGAGCCAGCAGCGTCGCGTTCTCTCCACTCATCGAGTATATAAACAGGTGGTATGCCTGCGCGGTTGTTGTGCCGCTGCTTCCGCCGTTGCCGCTCAGGAGCGCGACCGAGTCAATATAATAACCCTTCGAATTCGTGCCGGTGACAAAGGTCTGGCCGATATAATTGCCGCCGTGCGAAGCGCCGTTGTCATCATAGTAATTGAGGCCATTGCCCGAGCCTCCGCCAACGTACTGGCTGATGTCGTACGGGCCGGAAGTGATGTTATCCCCCGCGTCCGTCAATAGGGCGGCGGTGGTGGCATAGCTGATGCCCAGCACTGCCACCGAACTGGTGATCGCGCCGGAGGCATTGCTCACCACAACGTCATACTGGTATGCGCCCGGATTCCAATTGGCCGTGTTGACGGACAAAGCCGGGGTGGTGGCCGCGGGGATATTGGTCAAGGCGCCGCCGCTGCCGCCGTCGGTTTGCCATTGGTAGGACAGCGGCACCGCGCCCGCGGCGTTTGGCGAGAGGGTTACCGCCGTGCCGGCAGTTACGGAACTGGAGGGCGAAATAGTGGGGGCTTCCACCACAAGCGCGCTGGCGATCTGCAAGCCAAGGTCGAACGTGGCAACATTATTAGATGTGGTGTCCAGCGTCATCAGGCCGCCGCCGGTCGGGATCAGCGCCACGTCGCCGCTGGAAGGGCTGCCATAGACTGTTGGGTCATTGTTCATGGAGGCCTGGTTCAGCCAGCCAGCCCCGGTGCTAATAAACGCAAAGGAGTAGGCAAATTGCGAATTCGGGGGCAGGGCCAGCCCCCCAAGATTAGTCCACTGCAGCCAATCGGTTTCGCTTGCCGTAAGAACGACATTAGTGGAAACGTAGGACGCCATGAGCGCCGCGTTAGTCGGGCTGTTGATGGCGTAAAACCGCAACACATAGGGTTGACCGGCGGCCGGCAACCCGCCCCCGTTCCCCGCCATTTGAAGGGAAAGGGACGTGACGATGTATCCATTGGGATTGTTCGACGTCGTGAATGTTTGCCCCGGCGGCGGGGTGTTGTTGAAGTAATAATTCAACCCACCCGGGTTGTAACCGGTTCCGTACATGTTGGTCTGGTAAATGTCGTCAGGGCCGGGGACCGGCGTTACGCCGGCGCCCAGGTCGGTCAACGTTGCCAGGGTTTGGGCGGAAGCAGCCCCCGCCAGCATAACAGAGGCCATTATTGTTGTGATGAATGTTTTTTTCATAGGTTTTATCAGAAACTACACGGTTTGAAACTGACTGAAACTCCCATCAGACTAACGAGATCGGTAAACGTCGAAACGTCGGATTTTGTCTCGTGCATTGGGCAATTGTGGCAAAACCGGCGGTTAACGTCAAGAGATTATTGAACGTAAGGTCGTCACATTCTGTCTCGTGCATCTCGCAAGCGTGGCAAAACCGGCGGTTTATGTCAACCTACCCAAACGGGTAAGTCCTTGCGCCGGCAACCGCGCGTTGCCATCACATTGGCAACGGCAATTTGAAGATGGCGATGCAAATCCAGCCCGCTTTACGGCCGGGCGTTGAGACACTCGTACACCATCTCCGCCAGCTTGCGCGCGTGGAAGGGCTTGAGCACCAGGTTGATTTTCGTGCCGGGCGGGAATTCCTTGGCCAAGCGCTCGTTGTTGTAGCCGCTGGTGAAGAGTACTTTCAGCCCTGGCTTGGCCTCTTGGAGGATTTTGACCAGTTCCGTCCCGGCCATCCCGTCAGGCAAAATCAAGTCCGTCAGCAGCAGATCGATCCGCTTCTTGTGTTGTTCCCAGATTTCCAGGGCCTCCCTGCCGTTGGATGAGTCAAGCACTTTGTAGCCGTGGCTTTCCAGGATATGGTGCATCAGTTTCAAGAGCGGCAACTCATCCTCCACCACCAGGATGGTTTCCGTGCCGCCGATGACCTTTTGCTCGCCGGAGGTCATTTGCAAGGCTCCGCTGGGGGCCGAACAGGCGGGAAGGAAGATCTCGAACGTGGTCCCCTGGCCCGGGCGGCTCTGGACCGTGATCCAGCCTTGGTGCTGTTTGATGATGCCATAGACGGTGGCCAGGCCCAGGCCCGTGCCGCGGTCCAGTTCCTTGGTGGTGAAAAACGGCTCGAAAATCCGGCCCAGATGCTCGGGCGCAATGCCGCTGCCGGTGTCGCTAAATGAGAGGCACACAAAGGGGCCGGCCGCCGCCTCCGGGTTTTGCCGCGCCTGCTGCGGAGCGATGGTCTGGGAGGTCGTCTTGATGCGCAGTTGTCCGCCCCGGGGCATGGCGTCCCGGGAATTGACGGCCAGGTTGAGAAGCACCTGTTCGATCATGCCCAAATCGGCCTTGATGGAGGGCAGGCCGGGCGAGAAATCGACCTGCAAGGCGACGTCCTCGCCAAGGATCCGCCGCAGCATCTTGAGGATATTATTGACGACTTCGTTCAAATCGACGACCTGGGGGTGGAATTCCTGCTTGCGGCTGAAGGTCATCAATTGCCGGGTCAGGCCGCTGGCCCTCTTGCCGGCCTCAATGATCTCCTTGAGCGATTCGGCGCCCCTGGAGCTGAGATGTTCGCCCGCCATCAGCAGGCCCGCGTGGCCGTTGATGACGGTGAGAAGATTGTTGAAATCATGGGCGATGCCGCCCGCCAACTGCCCGATCGACTCCATCTTCTGCGACTGGCGCAATTGGGCCTCCAGGTTCAGTCGCTCGGTCACGTCCATCGCCAGCGAGAGGATCACCTTCTGGGCGTCCAGCAGATGGGAAGTGATTTCCATCTGGGTCAATTTGCCGGCTTTGGTGCGATGGCGCCAGACGCCCGTGTTGCCGGCGCCCGGGGCCAGTTTGGAAAGTCTCTCCAGAAAGGCGGGCACTTCCTCCGGCAATGCGATTTCGCGCAATGTCATGCCCAGGAATTCCTGCTTGGAATAGCCGTAATGGAGCACCGCGGCTTCATTGACGGCGATGAACGCCAGGGTGGACGAGTCGTACGTGAAGATCGGCGTCGGATTGCTCTCGAACAGCCGCCGGTACTGGCTCTCGGATGCTTTGATCAGGGAGATGGACTTTTCCAATTCGCGCGTCCGGGCGTTGATCAGGGCCTCCAGGTTGTCAAAATAGCTTTGTGACTCGCGCGTCAACCGCCACTTCTCCGCCAGCGCCAGGGCCAATTGCTGCACCTCCATGTTGTCGAACGGCTTCTTGAGCAAAAGCAGTTGGTCGGTGCGCCGCAGCTTGCGGGCGATGTCCTGCAGCGAATAATCGCAAAAGCCCGTGCAGATCACCACCTCCAATGACGGGTCCGCATGCCAGATCTTGTCGATCGTCTCGATGCCGTCCCAACCCGGGGGCATCCGCACATCGACGAAAGCCACGGCGTAAGGCCGCGCCCCCTGGCGGGCCGCAACGACGCGAGCCAGTCCCTCCTCCCCATGGAGAACGCAGTCCACTTGAAATTGCGGCAACTCAATCCCGGGCGCCCGCTGGCCCAGCACCTCCGCCTCCACCTTGGCCAGTTGCGCGGCGAGGCTGTCGTCGGACATCAGGATCGCCCGGAAGGCGTCGTGAATCCCCGGGTTGTCGTCAATCACAAGAACGCGGTAGGCCTCTTTCATTTTCAGCTTGAATTACAGCATCAGAATACGGCGCTTTTCAAGGCAAATCACCGATCATCTGTTCCGCGCTAAAGTATTCCCGCGGTCCGCCGATAGGTGGGATGTCGAAAGACAATGGCGGTTGGCGGCCAGAAAAGGCCAACCGGGATAGCGGCGAATGCCCGACCCATTATTCGCCACACGACACGGATGTCGTGCCAGAACTCCCCGCAAGGGGTAACTCAAGGAAAGAGTTTAAGTATATGGTAATCAATACAAACATGGCGGCGATTACAACCGCCAATAACCTCGACATATCGACCAACGAACTGAACGATGCCCTGGCGAAACTCTCGTCCGGTTCCAAAATCGTAAGTCCCGCTGATGATCCCGCCGGCTTGGCCGAATCCATCAGTTTGAACGCCCAAATTGCCCAGACTTCAGCCGCCAATGCCAATGTCGGCAATGCGGTCTCGTTCCTCCAGACTCAGGATGGCTACCTCCAACAGGTCGGCTCCGCCCTGGATCAGATGAGTCAACTGGCTGTTCAGGCCCAGGATGGCACCAAGACCAGCGCGGAATTGTCTGACTATCAAACAGAGTTTGCCTCTCTGGCTGGCTACATCACCAGCACCGGAGCCGCAAACTTCAACGGCGTCAGCTTGTTTAACGGCACAGGGTTGACTGTCACCACCGACGGCACCGGCGACACCTTCGGCCTGACGGGCATCAACCTGGGCGCCGCGGCCTACGCCGCCGCGACCTCGGACACGGTCTCGATCGCGACTACGACCGGCGCCGCTGCCGCGTTGGGTGTCGTGTCGGCGGCCATCTCGCAGTTGGCCAGTGATCGTGCCACGGTCGGCGCCAACGAAGAGAGAATGACCTACACCGGCGACGAACTGGGCGTCCTGCAAGATAACCTCACCGCGGCAAACAGCGGCATTATGGACGTTGACGTGGCCACGGAAAGCACCAACTACGCCTCGTATCAAATTCTGGTGCAGTCGGGCGTCTCGATGCTGGCCCAGGCCAACCAAAACCCTCAATTGGCACTCAAACTCCTGCAATAAGCAGCCAGTCTCTGAACACGCAATTCGGGCGGTATTCTATGCCGCCCGATTTTTTTTGCCCCCCGCGCCCCCCGCGTCTTCCCCTCTCCGCGCCCGCCTAAAGTTTTTCCGCCACGCGCCGATAAACCGCTGTCTAGACAATGGCGATTGGCAGCCACAAAGGGCCAATCGGGAAATCGGCGGATGCCCGCAAAAAAATTCCGCCACGCGACAGGGATGTCGTGAAAAAAACGCCCCGCAAGGGGTGACTCAAGGAAAGAGTTAGTATATGGTAATCAATACAAACATGGCGGCCCTTACGACCGCCAACAACCTCAACACCTCAACAAACGAGTTGAACAATGCCCTGGCGAAACTCTCGTCCGGTTCCAAAATCGTGAGTCCTGCTGATGATCCTGCCGGCTTGGCCGAATCCATCAGTTTGAACGCGCAAATTGGCCAGACCTCAGCCGCCAACGCCAACGTCAGCAATGCCGTTTCGTTCCTCCAGACTCAGGATGGCTATCTGCAACAGGTCGGTTCCGCCCTGGATCAGATGAGCCAACTGGCTGTCGAAGCGCAGGATGGCACCAAGAGCTCCTCACAGCTCTCTGACTACCAAACGGAGTTTGCCGCTCTGGCTGGCTATATCACCAGCACCGCGACCGCAAACTTCAACGGCGTCAGCTTGTTTAACGGCACCGGGTTGACAGTGACCACCGACGGCACGGGCGACTCCTTCGCCCTGACAGGCATCAACCTGGGCGCAACGGCCTATTCCAAAGCGACCGCGAATACGGTTGATATCTCGACGACGGCCGGCGCGGCTTCCGCGTTGGGTCTGGTGACCTCGGCCATCTCGCAGTTGGCCAGTGATCGTGCCACCGTCGGCGCGAATGAAGAGAGAATGACCTACACCGGCGACGAACTCGGGGTGCTGCAGGACAACCTCACCGCGGCTAACAGCAACATCACCGATGTTGACGTGGCCACGGAAAGCACCAACTACGCCTCGTATCAAATCCTGGTGCAGTCCGGCGTGTCGATGTTGGCCCAGGCCAACCAAAACCCTCAATTGGCGCTCAAACTCCTGCAATAGGTTAAGAGGGTGAGCGCTAAGTCGGTTTAATACATCTCGGGCGGCCGCAAGGCCGCCCGAGCAAAGTCACTCAGAGGCGCGCAATGAGGCCGATAGTTTGAATAGGATTGAACAATTGAAATTGATTTTATGTCAGCAGTAAGTTCCAGCAGCACCAGCAGCCTGGCCATGTCCGGCCTCGCTTCAGGCATCAATTGGACCGCCATCATCAACGACATGGCCGCAGCCGAGGAAGCGCCGGAAACTCAATGGGAGTCCGAGCAATCCACCCTTCAATCTCAGAACTCCGCCTACAAGACCATCGGCACAGACCTCACCACTCTCAATAACGACCTCACCACGCTCAAGGACCCCTCTTTCTTCCTGACCCGCACCACCGCCAGTTCCGACTCCGACGTCGCCAGCGCCACCGCCGCGACCGGTACCCCTGTCGGCACCTACAGCTTCACCGTCAGCAAATTGGCCACCGACGCCGTCCAGCAAGGCGCCACCGTCAGCGCCCAACCGATCAGTTCCACCGATGACCTTTCCGGCGTGACGCTGTCCGACGCCGCGCTCGCCGACCCCATTACCGCCGGCACCTTCACCGTCAACGGCCAGACCATCACCATTTCCGCCAGCGACACCTTGCAATCCGTTCTTTCCCAGATCGGCACCGCCACCGCAAACGCCGGCGCCGTCACCGCCAGCTACGATTCCTCGACGGACGAAATCACCCTCAGCAGCAGCTCGGCCATTGTCCTGGGCAGCGCGACCGACACCAGCAATTTCCTCCAAGCGGCTCAACTTTACACCAACGGCACGGACACCATTACCAGCTCCTCGGCCCTCGGTGCGGTCAATCTCGATAGCGCCGCCAGTTCCGCAAACCTCTCCACCGCCATCAACGACGGCGGCAACGGCCAGGGCGCCTTTGAAATCAATGGCGTCACCATCAACTTCGACGCCTCCACCGACAGCATCAACGACATCTTGCAAGACATCAACAGTTCAGGCGCGGGCGTCACCGCCACCTACGACGGCGTCAATCATCGCTTCGATCTCACCAACAATACCACCGGCAACATGGGCATGACCATGCAAGACGTCACCGGCAATTTCCTGGCTGCCACCGGCCTTTCCACCGGCTCGTTGCAGACCGGCTCCAATTTGCAATACAGCGTCAATGGCGGCAGCACCCTCACTAGCGATAGCAACACCATCGACGCCTCCAGCCTCGGCCTGACCGGCCTGTCCATCACCGCCCTGGGCACCGGCACCACCAACATCTCCGTCAGCGCCGACACCTCCACCATCTCCTCGGCCATCTCCACTTTCGTCAATGACTACAATACCGTCCAAAAGTACATCGCATCCCAGACGGCAACCACGACGACCTCCTCCGGCACCACCCCCGGAACGCTCACAGGGGACATGGACGCCGAGAACATTGAAACCTCCCTGCGCCAACTGGTCACCGCTTCTCCCATCTCGGGCGTCGTCCAGAACCTGAGCGACATTGGCATCGCTTCCAACGGGACGGACAACACGCTGGCGCTTTCATCGGATACGCTCAACCAGGCCTTGAGCAGCAATCTCTCCCAAGTGTCGCAATTGTTCACCGATTCGACCTCCGGCCTGGCCACCACCCTGGGTTCCTATCTGACCGATACCACCGGCAGCGGCGGCGTTCTGGCAACCAAGGAACAGAACCTGACCACCCAGTACAACACCCTGGCCACCAGCATCACCAACCTTCAGACCAAGATCACCAATGACGAAAACGAGATGCAGAACCAGTTCGTGACGATGGAAGACGCCATCAACAAAATCAATGTTTCCAAGGAATATTTGACCGCCTATTTCGACGACAACTCTTCCTCCACCACCGTGACCTCGGCCACGCATGGCCTGGCAGTTGATCTCCCCGCCAGTTCCCCTTTCGTGACAGGGATGGGGGGGAGCGAATTCAATGAAGGCGTGGGGAATTACTGGCTCCCAGCTCCCAATGGCGTGGACGTTTCGCCTTCCGCCCTCGCTTACATTCCCGAGATGGTATGGAACGACACCTCGGCGACCAACGGCCTGTTGGCGGGAGGCGGGGGCGTGAGTTCGCTGTATGCCAAGCCTTCCTGGCAGACCGGCGCCGGCGTGCCTCAAGACGGATTTCGCGATGTTCCTGACCTGGCGATGAACGCCTCGCCTCAGCACGATCCCTACGTCATCTGTGTGCAAGGGAGCTGTGTCGACGGTTATCGCAGCTCCAATAGTTCCACCACTCCCAATGTCTTCAAGGTAGCGGGGGGCACTTCCGTGGCCGCGCCCACTTTCGCCGCGATGGTCGCCCTCGTTAACCAGCATACGGGTTCTCGGCAGGGCAATATTAACCAAACCCTGTATTTCATGGCAGGCACGTCGCCGGAGGCTTTTCACGACATTACCACTGGCAAAGTGGAATTCATCGGGTGCGGGGAACCTGCCCGCACCCACGCTGACCGCACCGGCGGACGGTGCCACCGGGGTGGTTCTTTCGCCCACCTTCAACTGGACGACGGTGAGCGGCAACGCCGGTTACCGCATCATGATCGCACCTAGTCCCGGCGATCTGGCTGCCAACCCCGCCACCAGCACCTGCGCAGCGCCGTGCACCGTCTCTTCCACGGGGACGAATGCCAATTCCTTCCAGCCGTCGAGCGCTCTCGCGCCCGGGAATTACTATTGGCAGGTGCAGGCGCTGGAGCCCTCTACGGGAACGGGGCTTGCTGCTTGGTCAAAGGCCTTCAGTTTCACCACTACGGGCGGCACGCTGTCCGCGCCGACCTTGACCGCGCCCGCCAAGGGTGCGACGGGGGTTTCGCTTCCGCCCACCTTCACCTGGACCGCGGTCGCCGGGAATGCGGGTTACCGAATCCTGATTGCTACCGCGCCAAACATCCTGCCCACAGATCCTTCCGCTGCCAACTGCGGCGGTTGCACCATCGCTCCCACAACCACGGCGAATTCTTACACTCCCGCGGCGAGCCTGCTGAGTGGCGGGACCTCTTATTACTGGCAGGTGCAGGCCCTGGCGCCCTCGGGCAGCGGCCAAATTGCGGCTTGGTCGAGCGTCTCGAGCTTCACCACTGTCGCTCCGGATTTTTCG